>JALHFU010000199.1:0-8139 GCA_022838525.1 Hyphomicrobiales bacterium
ACCGTCGGCGGCTATGCCGGCGCGCCGCTGGCGCGCAGGCTGCCGCGCAAGGTGGTGAGAGGCGTGGTCATCCTCGTCGGCGCGGCGATGAGCGCGATCTTCTTCGCCCGCCTGCTCGCGTAGCCGCGTCCCGGGCACCGGCGAAATCCGCGCGCTGCGGTCCCGACGGCGCTACTCGGCCTCGGCGGCGAGCTCGGCCATCCAGTCGGTGTGGTGCGGCGAGTTGGCCATGCGTTCGAGCCGGTCGAAGACCGAGGCGGCCGGCAGCTCCCGGCCCTGCAGCTCGGGCGGCACCTTCCAGCCCGGATCGACGCCGTCCATGTTCGGAAGCTCGTGCGCGATGCCCTTGTGGCAGTCGATGCAGGTCGCCTCGCCGGAAAGCAGGTAGCGCGTGTGGATCTCGGCGGCGCGCGGGGCCTGCCGCGACAGGTCCATCGCCACCGAGGAATGGCAGTTGCGGCATTCGAGGCTGTCGTTGGCCTTCAGCCGCGCCCATTCGTGCTGGGCGAGCTCCAGCCGCTTCTCCAGGAATTTCTGCCGTGTGTTGATGGTGCCGAAGATCTTGCCCCACACCTCCTTCGAGGCCTGCATCTTGCGCGCGATCTTGTCGGTCCACTCGTGCGGCACGTGGCAGTCGGGGCACGAGGCCCGCACGCCGGAGCGGTTGGAGAAGTGCACCGTCCGCGTCATCTCCTCGTAGACGTTCGCTTCCATCTCGTGGCACGAGATGCAGAACTCCTCGGTGTTGGTCACCTCCAGCGCGGTGTTGAACGCGCCCCAGAAGATCACGCCGCCGAGGAAGCCGCCGAGCGTCAGGAAGCCGAGGCTGAGCGTGGCCGCCGGTGCGGACAGGAGGGCCCACGCCCGCAGCGCGAGCGCCTTGATCCACGCCCACATCCTACTGGTCCCCGGCGTGGCCGACGCCGAGCTCGCTCATGTCGACGAAGCTGTTGCCGACGAGCGCCGGCGCGTCGGCCTGCGGCACGTGGCACGCGGTGCAGAAATAGCGGCGCGGCGACACGTCCGCGAGCATCTGACCTTCCCGGTCCATATAGTGGGTGACGCTGATCATCGGCGCGCCGGAGCCCTGCGTGAACTCGCGCTTGTGGCAGCTCATGCAGCGGTTGGTGTTGACCGAGAGCTGGTAGCCCTCGATCGAATGCGGGATGACCGGCGGCTGCTCCGGATAGGCGCGCATCTGGCGGACGTCGTCGACCACCCAGCGCGGGATCGGCTGGGCGGGCACGTTCTCCATCGGCGGGCTCGCGCCCGTCAGCGGCGGCACGATCTGCGCCGACATCTGGGCCAGCGCCGCCGTGCCTGCGGCGGCGAGCAGCCCGGCGGCGAGGGCGATGCGCGGAACGCGCGTCAGGCGAGAGCGATCTTGACCGCGCATTTCTTGAAATCCGACTGCTTGGAGATGGGGTCCGTCGCGTCGAGCGTGACCTTGTTGATGAGGCGGCTGGCATCGAACCACGGCACGAAGACCACGCCACGCGGCATCCTGTTGCGCCCGCGCGTCTCGACGCGCACGCGGATCTCGCCGCGCCGCGAGACGACGCGCACCTCGGCGCCCTGGTTGATGCCACGCCGGCGCGCATCGTCCGCGTTCATGTAGCAGACGGCGCCCGGGAACGCCTTGTAGAGCTCCGGCACCCGCATGGTCATCGAGCCGGAATGCCAGTGCTCCAGCACCCGGCCCGTCACCAGCCAGACGTCGTATTCCTCGTCGGGGCTCTCGGCCGGCGGCTCGTAGGGCACGGAGAGGATGACGGCCCTGCCGTCCGGCCTGCCGTAGAACTTCACCCCCTCGCCCGGCTTCACATAGGGGTCGTAGCCCTCGCGGTAGCGCCAGCGTGTCTCCTGCCCGTCGACCACCGGCCAGCGCAGGCCGCGGTTCTCGTGGTAGCTGTCGTAGGGCGCGAGGTCGTGGCCGTGGCCGCGGCCGAACTCGGCATATTCCTCGAACATGCCCTTCTGGATGTAGAAGCCGAAATGGTGCGCCTCGTCGTTGGCGTATTCGGGATCGAGCTCGGTGAGCGGGAAGCGGTCGACCTTGCCGTTCCGGAACAGCACGTCGAACAGCGTCTTGCCGCGATAGTCGGGGTTGGCGTCGAGAATGTCGGCCGGCCACACCTCGTCCGTGGTGAAGCGCTTGGAGAACTCCACCATCTGCCACATGTCGGAGCGCGCCTCGCCGCCGGCCTGCACGAGCTGATGCCACACATGGGTGCGCCGCTCGGCATTGCCGTAGGCGCCTTCCTTCTCCACCCACATCGCCGCGGGCAGGATGACGTCGGCCGACAGCGCGGTCACCGTCGGATAGGCTTCCGACACGACGACGAAATTGTCCGGGTTGCGGTAGCCGGGATAGGTCTCGTTGCCGCTGTTCGGCGCGGCCTGGACGTTGTTGTTGACCTGCACCCAGTAGAAATTGAGCTTGCCGTCGCGCAGCATGCGGTCCTGCTGCACGGCATGGAATCCGGGCTTGTCCGGCAGCAGGCCGTGCGGCAGCCGCCAGACCTCCTCGGTATGGGCGCGGTGCTCGGGGTTGGTGACGACCATGTCGGCCGGCAGGCGATGGGCGAAGGTGCCGACCTCGCGCGCCGTGCCGCAGGCCGAGGGCTGGCCGGTCAGCGAGAACGGGCTGTTGCCCGGCTCGGAAATCTTCCCGGTCAGGAGGTGCAGGTTGTAGACCATGTGGTTGGCCCACACGCCGCGGACGTGCTGGTTGAAGCCCATGGTCCACAGCGACATCACCTTGACGTCGGGCCGCGCGTAGAGCTCGGCGAGCTCGCGCAGGAAGCCGGGCTCGACGCCCGAAAGCTGCGACACCCTGTCGAGCGTGTAGTCGGCGACCTGCGCCTTGAACGCCTCGAAGTCGATCGGCTCCATCTTGCCGGGATCGGCCGCGCCCGCCGCCCGGAGCTCGACCGGGTTGTCGGGCCGCAAGCCGTAGCCGATGTCGGTCTGGCCGCGCATGAACACGGTGTGGTCGTTGACGAATTGCTCGTCGACCCGGCCGGTCTCGATGATGTGGTTGGCGATGTAGTTGAGGATCGCAAGGTCCGTGCCCGGCTTGAACACGATCGGGATGTCGGCCAGATCCATCGACCGATGGGTGAAGGTCGACAGCACCGCGCAGCGCACATGCGGATGGCCGAGCCGCCTGTCCGCCACCCGCGTCCACAGGATCGGGTGCATCTCGGCCATGTTCGAGCCCCACAGCACGAAGGCGTCGGCATGCTCGAAATCGTCGTAGCAGCCCATCGGCTCGTCCATGCCGAAGGCGCGCATGAAGGCGACCGCCGCCGAGGCCATGCAGTGGCGGGCGTTGGGGTCGAGATTGTTCGAGCGGAAGCCCGCCCGCATCAGCTTGGTCGCCGCGTAGCCCTCGAAGATGGTCCACTGGCCGGAGCCGAACATGCCGACGGCCTCGGGCCCCTTGTCGCGCAGCACCTGCTTCAGCTTCTCGGCCATCAGGTCGAAGGCCTCGTCCCACGACACCGGCTCGAACTCGCCGTCCTTGTCGTAGACGCCGCCGCGCTTGCGCATCAGCGGCGTCGTCAGGCGGTCCTCGCCATACATGATCTTGGAGAGGAAATAGCCCTTCACGCAGTTGAGGCCGCGGTTGACCTCGGCCTGCATGTCGCCGTGCGTGGCCACGACATGGCCGTCCTTGACGCCGACCATGACGCCGCAGCCGGTGCCGCAGAAGCGGCACGGTGCCTTCGACCATTTGATCTCGAGCGCCTCGACGCCGCCCGCCACCGGCTGGGCCGCGGCCGGCAGGGAGATGCCGGCGGATGCGGCCGCAAGCGCTGCGGCGTGCGCCTTGAGCAGGTCTCGACGGTTGATGCCTGGCTTCATTCCTCCCGGGCCTCCGCTTCCTCGATATGCTCGAACACCATGTTCGCCGAGATCACGCCGTCCATGAGCGAGATGTCGGCGAGCGTCTCGCCCAGCATGCCGCTGGTCGGCCCCTCGATCGTCAGCACCAGCCTGCTGCCCTCGCCGGCATGCACCTCGACGCCCGGCATGCGGGCAAGCCGCGCGCGCACGTCCTCGCGGCGCGCGGGCAGCACGACCACGACGGCGCTGGAAATGTGATGCCGGGGCGGAACGGCTCCGGTGAGTATCGCCCGGCGGCTGAGTTTGGATGCCTCCCGCATCGGCCTACCCTCCCGGCGGGCCGGGCGGACCGAAGATGATCTGCCACATCCAGACGAGGAAGCCGTAGCCGCCGACCACGCCGACGGCGACGACCGGCCAGATGCCGAAGGCGAGGATGAGGAACGTCAGGAGTTCCCTGCGCCTTGCCCCGCGCGGTGAAGGGTCGGCTGCGACGGACGACTGTTGGGTGTCCTGGGTCATGATCGCCTCATAGGCCTTGGACATCGCTTGCCGTCACCTTACGTTACGGCACCTTCCTAATCAGCCTAGCGGACCGCGCGCATTCTTCAAGGCCTTTTCTTCGCTCCATCGTTCATGGACGGCTGACGCGCGAAGGGGCGCAGGCGGCGACGGCGCGCCGGCTGCACCCCTTTTTACGGTCGTCGTTGCCGTCAGAAGATCATCCGCAGCGAGACCTCGACGCTGCGGCCGGTTCCCGGAATCTCCTCGAAGGAGGAACGGTACTCCTTGTTCAGGATGTTGCCGAAATTGACGCCGTAGCGGAACCTGTCGCCGTCGCCGAACGCGCCGCCGAAGGCGAAGTTCAGCGTGGCCCAGCCGGGCAGCCGCCGGAAGACGCCGTCCTCGAGCAGCGTGACCTCGGTGGCGGCGCGCGCATAGAGGTCGCTCCAGACGCTGTGGCCGGCGATCTCGCCGTTCCAGCGCAGGCCGAGGCGGCCCGAAAGTGCCGGTATGTTGCTGTGATAGGTCGAGAAGGTGTCGAAGGTCAGCTCGCGGCGCATCCACGCGCCGCTGGCGTAGGGCGTGAAAGCCGTGCCGGGAATCGCGTACTCGGCAGCAAGCTCGACGCCGTAGGTCCTGGCGAGGTTGGCGTTGTCGTAGGTGAACTTCGCGCGGCTCGCATCACCGTGGGTCGGGCAGGAGAACGACACCGCAGCGCAGGAGACCGTGGCGATGTAGTCCTGCGCCTCGGTGTAGAAGGCCGCGCCGTCGAGCACCAGCCCGCCGGAATCGTAGCGGGCGCCGACCTCGACGTTCCACGACGTCTCCGGGCGAAGCGCGGGATTGCCGTAGATCAGCCGCCCGCTCGGGGCGGTGTCGGTGAAGAGCTGGGTCAGGGTCGGCGTGATGTAACCTTCCGAGTAGAGCGCCCTGAGCGTCGTGTCCTCCAGGCCGGTATAGATCAGGCCGGCCGAGAAGACGAATGCGCCGTCGCTCGTCCCGGAATAGCCGGCCCGGTCGGGGTCGCTGGTATAGGCGAGGTCGGTGCGGGGTCAGCTTGAAGTCGTCGGCGAAGGACCACTCGTTCTGGGCGAAGGCCGAGAACGAATGGATCGAGGATTCGTCGCTGCTCTCCTGGAACGTGACGATCGGAAACGGCGCGAAGCCGGTCTGGATCGTCTGCGTCGTCTTGTCGGCCTTCAGCTCGTCGGCGAGATATTGCAGCCCGACGACGGTGTAGTGGTCGGGATGGAACTGGAGGTCCGCCTGGACCGTGCCGCCCCAGTTGACGTTCACGTCGTCGGAGGTGGTGTCGAACGCTACAATTTGCGTCGGCGCCGTTACCGTCGCCCCGTTGAGGAACAGCCGGTCCACCGTCTGATAGAAGGCATCGACATGGACCTTGCGCACGATGTCGCTGATCTCGGCGCCGTCATAGTAGAGCCCGGCCTTCCGCAGGTCGCGCCTCGGCAGGTCGAGATAGAAGTCGGTGACGCCGCCGGTCAGGACGTCCGGGTCGGTCCAGGCCTCGCTGGACAGGCGGTTCTGGCTCGCCTTGAACGCGATGTAATGGTTGTCCGCCTCGCCGAACCTGTAGCCCAGATGCGCCGAGATGTTGTCGCCGTCGAAGGTGGTGCGGTCGAGGCGGCCGGTCGAGGTGTATTGGCCTTTCGGCACCCTGCGGTCGCCGTGGTCGTCGAGGCTGCCCGAGAAGCGGTAGTCGAAATTGCCCACCGTGCCCGAAGCCGCCGCCCAGCCCTGCCAGCCATCGGAGCCGGAATAGTAGGTGCCGCCGATCTCGGCCTGGACCGGCTTGTCCGCGCCCTTCTTGGTGACGATGTTGACGACGCCGCCGATGGCCTTGGCGCCGTGCAGCACCGAGGCCGGGCCGCGCAGCACCTCGATGCGCTCGACATTGGCCGGATCGACGAGGATCGGCGTGCCGAAGGTCGTATGGTCGGTGATCTCCTGCCCGTCGACGAGGACGGTGACGCGGCGCGAGGACTCGCCGCGGATCGAGAGGCGCTTGGTGCCCGGAGCCGTGGAATCGACCACCTGAATGCCCGGCACGTCGCGCAACAGCTCGGCGATCGATTCGGGTGCTTTCTTCTCGAGCTGCTCCTCGTCGAGGACGCTCACCGAGGCGGGCTTGTCCTGTACCGGGACCTCGGTGCGGGTTCCGATCACCGCGATGGTGTCGAGCCAGGTGATGCCGTCCTGTGACTGCGCCTGCGCCGCCCCGATGGCGAGCGGTGCGGCCGACAGGAGCAGCGCCGGCACGGCTGCCCGGCATACCCTGTGCAGCAACGCAGGTTGCTCCTGACGGCGGGCTGCGGCGGTTCTGATGCTCATGATCCGGGTTCTCCAGATTGGGCCGCGGCGGAGGGCGTTCTTGCGCGGCGGTTTGTGCGCTGGACCCTATTTTTCGCCCCTTGCGCGTTCCTTCGTTGCGAGTTCGCAAGCAGCGGCGGGGGTCGGACGGCGCATTGTGTCGCAGGCGCGGCGGCGGGCGGTCGGATGCCATCCGCTTGAGACGAAAAGGAAAACGACGGCGGGAAGCGGCCCGCCGCCGCCCGCCTTTCGGGAGCGCCTGGCCACCGCGAGGGCGCGCGCAAAAAATGCCGCCGCTACTCGACGACCGTCAGCCGCCCGATCATGTTCTGGCGCTCCCAGTGCGGCCCGCACAGATAGGTGTGCTCGCCGGGCGGGAGATCGACGACCATGTCGATGCTCTCTTCGGGAAAGATGCGTTCGGATTCCGGCCTGCCGGCCTCCTCGAACCAGACGCTGTGCGAGGTGCGCCTTTCGACGTTGCTCCACCGCACGCTGGCGCCCTGCTCGACCGTGATGTCGGCCGGGCAGAACGTACTCTGGTACATCAGCACCACGGCGAACGGCTCCTGTGCCGACGGTCGGCCGAAAATCTCGCGATAGCGCTCCTCGGCCTCGGCGCAGATCGCCTGCGACCGCGCGTCCTGCGCCTGGGCGGGAGATGGATTTGCGCAGAGCAGGCCGATGGCGAGAGCCGCAGCGGCATTGCGGAACAGAAATATGGACATGGCGGTATCCTCCTTTTCGGTCCCGCGATCGCGGGACCCTGCTGGAGAGGCTGTCGGGCAACGTGCCGCCTGACGGAGGCACGTTGCCCTGTCTTCCCGCCCGCGCTTCCGGTTTTCGGAAAGCGCAGGCGCTTTTCGGCCCGATGCGCTAACGGCCTGCCGCGTTGATCTCGGCCTCCGCGGCGTCGATGCCGAAGCGCTTCTCCAGCGAGACGTGATGGAAGCGCGCGTCGGAATAGTCGTCGTGGAGGGCGAAGCTGACCGTGTAGAGCTTGCCCGGCTCGATGCTGACGTCGCCCGGCGCGGCGGAGACGAGCGGCCGGCTCATCACCACGGTCCAGGTGCCGCCGTCGAGCTGGCCGGAAGCCTCGATCCCGGCGCCGCCGGTGTTCACGCGCTGATCGAGCACGTGGCCGTTCTCGGCTCCCCCGCCTTGGCCCTCGGCGCCCGACAGGAACCGCATCAGGTCCATCATCGCGCCGCTGTCGAGCATGGCGGTGATGTTCTCGTGCGGCACGAGGTCCACGCCGCCGCCGCGCGGCTTGTCCGGGCCGCCGCGCAGCTCGATCTCGGTGCGCGTCTCGGCAAGGTACTTGGTGATGCCCTCGGAGAGATCGAGGACCGAAGCGGCGGGGGTGGAGGCCAGCGTCGCGGGATCGTAGGCGTCGGGCATGTAGCGGGCGTCGTGATGGCACGTCACCCAGCAGCCCGCCTGCTCGGCCCG
>JALHFU010000200.1:0-10905 GCA_022838525.1 Hyphomicrobiales bacterium
GCGAGGATTCGCCGCGGATGGAAAGCCGCTTCATGCCCGGGGCGGAGGAATCGACCACCTCGACGCCCGGCACGTCGCGCAGCAGCTCGGCGATCGATTCGCCCGATTTCCTCTCGATCTGCTCCTCGTCGACCACGCTTACCGAGGCGGGATTGTCCTGCACCGAGGTTTCGGTGCGGGTGCCGACGACGGCGATGGTGTCGAGCCAGGTGACGCCGTCCTGCGACTGGGCCTGCGACTGGGCCTGCGCCTGCACGCCGATGGCGACGGGCGCGGCCGAAAACAGCAGCGCGAGGGCGGCCGTCCTGAAAATCGTCTGGCTGGAAGGGTCTTTCACCTTCTGGCTGGCGAGGGTGGTGGTTCCGTTCATGATCCCAACTCTCCAGACTTCATTTCTTTTCCGGGCAGGGGCGCGCGCGGGCGCTCCCGCCGTCTTGCATTGGCGTGCCTTAGGGGCGTCCTTTTGGGGGCGTCCCTAAGGGACCGCTCCCGGCGTCACTCCGCTTCGGACGCGAATTTCTGCATGGAGACGGCGCACCAAGTGCCCGGCTGCGATTGCGCCGCGCCGTCGCAGGAGGCGACCTTCTCGACCGTCGCGGTCCGGTCGTCGAAGGAGACGAGGTAGGTCTGGCGCTCCGCGAATTCTTCCATGCCGTGCA
This sequence comes from Hyphomicrobiales bacterium, assembly GCA_022838525.1. Lineage (GTDB taxonomy): Bacteria > Pseudomonadota > Alphaproteobacteria > Rhizobiales > Rhizobiaceae > Aerobium. The sequence goes on from JALHFU010000200.1 coordinate 660, forward strand.
CGAACGGCTCGAACTCGACGTCGGCCGCGCGGCAGACCATCTTTTCGATGGGGTAGTCGCCTTTCTCGAGGATGTCGCGCACCACGGCGGCGCGCTGCTCGCACTCCTCAAGCGTCGCGGTGTTGACGAAGGCGACGGAAAGCTGGCCGTTCTCGACCAGAGTGAGGATGATCATCAGGAAGCCGAGCTTCATTTCTTGGTCCCTTGTGCTTCATGGGGATTCTCATCTGGCTAGGGGAAATGGCTCGATGGGGTTGACGGAATGCGCCTGGTCGGCATCGACCGCGGCGAAGGCGCGGCCTTCGGTGGCCGGATCGCGCAGCGCGCGGCGCACGAGGTCGGCGACGTCCGCGCGGTGGATGAAGCCGTGCATCTGCGGGTCGTCCGACAGGATGCCGCGGCCGGTGGCCGGCTCCGAGCGCAGGCCGCCCGGGCGGATGAAGGTCGCGGCGCGGATGACGCGCCGCGCATGATCCTCGGCCCGGGTCTTGGCGTCGACCGCCGCGCCGAAGGCGGCGATGGCCCGCTCGGAGCGGTAGGGCGCCATGTCGCCGCAGCCGATGGAGGTGACGAGGACGAAGCGGCCGACATTGCGCGCCGCCGCCCGGTCGGCGATGTTGACGTTGCCGTCCTCGTCGGCGAAGCGGCCGTCCTCACGGCGGCCGCCGATGGTGGAGACGACGTCGAACTCGCCGTCGGGGTCGAATTCGAGGGCAAGGTCGAGCGCGGCGTCGATGTCTTCGGGGAGAAAGGCGTCGCCGCGGGCGATGCGCACGCCCATCGCCTCCAGCTCGCCGGCGTCGGCGCCCGGGCGCAGCATGGCGACGACGGGAACGCCGTCGCCGCGCAGGAGCCGCGCCAGATGCAGGCCGACGCCGGTCCTGGCGCCGAAGATCACCGTCGGGGTCATGTCAGGCGGCTTCCGCCTTCTGCGTCAGCCGGGCCTTGAGCGCCTCGAAGCGCTCGACCTGCTCCGGCTTCAGCGCGCGGTTTTCGTCGCGGCCGACGAAGACCTTGAACATCGAGCCGCCCTCGGCGTTGAAGAACTGGATCGACACCGATTCCTTGCCCATGAACGGCCGGCGCAGGAACACGATCGCCTTGCAGTTGTCGGCGCGCAGGTGGCCGCCGATCGGGCTGTCGCCGTGCAGGTTGTAGAAGCCGTGGCCGAGCTTGCCGGGCGGCACCGGACCCTCGACCTCGAGGATGATGTCCCTGGTGTGGGCGATCACGGTGACGTCGCCCCATTCGGTCAGGTCCTGCATCACCTCGACGAACAGGTCGCCGGGAACGCGTGCCCACATCTCCTGCGGCAGCAGCTCCACCACGGCCTGCAGCGACAGGCCGTGCTGGCTGGCGGTGGATTCGAGGACGCCGCCGGGGTTTTCGGCAAGCTCGCGGCGGATGGCGTCGAGATCGGCGGGGGCGGAGGACTGGCTCATGAAAGCTCTCTCGTCTTGTGCTGGTTGGGGGGAAAGGCGGGCCGCTGCGGCGGGCCGCCCGTCGGAGGCGTCGTGCCCGCGCACAGGATGGCGTCGAAGGCGAAGACCAGATTCGAATACCAGAACCGGCCGGCGGTGGTGAGCGTCATGACGTCGTCGGCGAGCTCGATCAGGCCGGCGGCCTGCCATTGCCGCAGGAGGGGCGCGAGCTGCCCGGCGACGTCCTCGCCGGGGGCAAGGGCCGCGAGGCCGCCGATGTCGAGGCGGCCCTTCTCGATGCCGCCCATGATGGCGTTGCGCAGCGGCTGCAGCGAATCGCAGACGCGCATGCCCTCGATAGGCTTGCGGCCGGCGCGGATGCCGTCGGCATAGGTCTGAAGGTCGGGCGCGACGGCATAGCTGTAACGGCCGAGAAGCCCGCCGCCACCGGAGCCGTAGGCGAGGCACTCCACCCCTTCCTTGATGCGCAGATTGTAAATGTTGCGCTCGCGGGGGGTGCGCCGCCAGTGGCTGTTGCTGATCTGCTGCCAGCCTTCCTTGGCGAGGAAGTCCGCGCCCGTGCGGTACATGCCGCCGAGGTCGGCGAGCGTCGGCGCGTTGGGGAACTTGCCGGCGGCGGCCGCACGGTGGAGCGGCGTGCCGGGGATGAGGTTGAGCCCGTAGAGATCGACGCCGTCGGGCGCGATGCCGGCTGCGATGGCCAGATCCTCGCGCCACACCTCCCCGGTCTGTCCGGGCAGGCCGAACAGGAGGTCGATGACGATGGCCGCCTTGTTGCGGTCGCGCAGCGCCTCGATGAAGGCGATCGCCTCCTCCTTGCCGGCGCGGCGGCCCTGGCGGCGGCGCACGGCGGTGTCGAAGCTCTGCACGCCGATCGAGATGCGGTTGGCGCCGGCCTCGAGGCAGGCGTCGACCTTCTCGGCGTCGAAATGGATGATGCGCCCCTCGAGGGTGATCTCGCAGTCGGGCGCGAGCGGCAGCGAGCGGCGGATGGTGCCGATGAGCCGCGACAGCTCGTCGGCCGACAGCGCGCTCGGCGTGCCGCCGCCGAGATAGACCGCGTCGATGGGCTGGGCGCCGACCGCGGGGCTGCCCGCCTCGCGCTCGATCTCGGCGACCACCAGATCGGTGTAGGCGGTCGCGGCCTGCGGCGTGTAGGCGTTGCGGTAGAAGCCGCAGAACAGGCAGTGATTGGCGCAGAAGGGGACATGGATGTAGGCGAGGCGCGGGCCGGACGGCGGGTGCCGCTCGGCGAGGCGCGCCCATGTCGCCTCGACCTCCTCGGCCGGCAGGGCCTGGCGGCTGCGCCAAGGCATCACCGCCCGGCGCGCGGAGAAGGCGTCGCGCACGGGATCGCCGCCCGTGCGGGCAAAGTGCGGCTCAAGGCCTTCCGCCGTCATCGCCATCCCCTCGGAACCCCTTCGACACAGACCGCCGCACCCCACGCACGGCGATGCGCATGCATCCGGCCAGGATGCCGCCCGGCCGTCGCCGCCGCTAATCAAGACGCTCCGGCGGGCCGTTTCTTTGCGCTATGTCAAATAGTGGATAAGAATGCTCCACTTTTTAATCAAGAGGGTTTCTGCGCTTTCTCCGGGCCGCTCCGGGCCGCTCCGGGACGGAACGGATGCGGCATGTCCGCGCAGGGACGGGCATGCGCTCTCGGGGGCGACGTCGCGCGGGAAGGGCCGGCGCGGCACCGTCACACGAAGAGGGCGACGGCGATCATCCCGACGGTGATGAGCACCAACCCGGCGACGAGCATCGGCACCAGCGTGCTCGCATCGCCGGCATCGTTCGTTCGCGAGGGGTCATCGCGCTTGTCTGTCATGGTCGTTCTCTCCCTTGGTCGGGGCGGCGGCGCCGCGTCATTCGGCGGCGGCGGCGAGGGGGCGGCCCGGCTCCGCGGCGCGCGCGCTCCAGCGGTGCAGAAGCGCGTTGAAGCGCTTCCACTGCTTCATGTCGTTCCGGCGGGTGGCGGCGCAGGCGAGCCCGGCGAGGCTGCATGCGGCATCGATGCGGCCGGCGGCGGCGAGCTCCTCCAGGCAGCGCACCAGAATGTCGCCGAGCGACGCCGGCGCAGGGGAGGCGACGGCGGCGTCGCGGGGTCCGACGGGGGCGCTCACCAGCCGCCTCCGTCGGTCATGCCGAGATGCTCCTTGGCGGCGTCGGTCATCATGCCGGGGTGCCACGGCGGCTCGTAAGTGAGCCGGACGTCGACGAACTCGACGCCCGGCACGCCCCAGGCGGCGTCGCGCGCGCCTTCCTTGAGGTAGTTGGTGGCGGGGCAGCCCTTGGTGGTGGTGGTCATGGTGATGGTGACGACCCCGCCCGCCTCCGCTTCCACCTCGTAGACGAGGCCGAGATCGACGATGTTGTAGCCGAGCTCGGGATCGATCACGAGGTGCAGGGCCTGCACGATCCGGTCGCCCATGGCGGTGGTGGCGGTTTCCATGCTGCCTCTCCGTTTGCGTCCCGGGCCGGCGCGGCGCCGGTCAGGCGGCGGCGTTGGCGATGCGGCCGATCTCGACGCGCCAGGCCTCGGGTCCCCGCTCCAGATAGGTCCAGGAGAAGGTGTTCGGGTGCTCGGCCTCGAGCTGGTAGTAGAGCGGCTTCGGGTCGTGATCGTTGATGAGGACGAAGGCTTCGCCCGGTTCGAGGCGCCCGACGAGGTCGAAAATCGTCGCGTGCCGCTGCATGGGGACGAGGCTGCGGACGTCGATCTCCCGTGGAACGGAAACGTTGGCGGTCTGGGTCATGGTGGCGTCTCTCCTGTCATCGCCGTTGCGGCCCCTCGGGCCGGGCCATCGAGGCCGGTGCGGACGCAGGGCGGGCGGCCCGAGGCCGGCCTTCGCCATGCGACGGGCGCAAACTTCCTCCCAAAAAGATAGATTGTCAATGAATATTAAAACGCGTGGCGAAATGGCGCGGGGCGGGGGTGCCGGTCGTTGCAGGGTGACTGAAAGCGGAATTCCGTGCGTTTCTTCCGGGGATTGTCTTGCCTCAGGCAAGCCCGTGAGGTGGTTCGCCGGAGGCGGATTTCGCCGCAATCGCAGCGCCTTGCACCCCGTTTCGCGCTTGCAGCGGAGAATGCGGCGCAATAAGATAGATATAAAATCCACCTTATTGCGGATGCGATGCACGGGGATCGGCGATGGCCTATGTGGTGACGGACAACTGCATCAAGTGCAAATATATGGACTGCGTCGAGGTCTGTCCGGTCGACTGCTTCTACGAGGGCGAGAACATGCTCGTCATCCATCCCGACGAGTGCATCGACTGCGGCGTGTGCGAGGTCATCCATCCCGACGAGTGCATCGACTGCGGCGTGTGCGAGCCGGAGTGCCCGGCAGGCGCGATCTTCCCCGACACCGATCCCTCGGCGACGGCGGAATGGCAGGCGCTGAACCTGAAATACGCCTCGGCGTGGCCGAACATCATCGAAAAGAAGGAACCGCCGGCCGACGCCAAGGATTGGGATGGCGTGCCGGGCAAGTTCGACAAATACTTCAGCGAAGCCCCCGGCGGAGACTGACCCGACCGGAAGCCCCAGCGGAAGGGGTACGCCCCCTTCCGCCGCCACCCGGCGGACCGTCCGCCGACAAAAGGAGAAGAGCATGACGACGAAGATCATCTACACCGCCGAGGCCACCGCCAAGGGCGGCCGCGAAGGCCATGTCCGCAGCGCCGACGGCAGCATCGACCTCAAGCTCGCCCTGCCCAAGGAGATGGGCGGCCCCGGCGGTCCGTTCGCCAATCCGGAGATCCTGTTCGCGGCGGGCTATGCCGCCTGCTTCGAGGGTGCGGTGCGGCTGGTGGCGCGCGAGGCGGGCGTGGCGCTCGGCCCCGACACCAGCGTCACGGCGCGCGTCGGCATCGGCCCGCGCGAGGCCGGCGGCTTCGGGCTGAAGGTCGACCTCAAGGCCCATCTCGACGGGGTGGACGATGCGCGAGCCCTCGAGCTGGCCAACAAGGCGCACGAGAACATCTGCCCCTATTCCCACGCGACGCGGGGCAATGTCGACGTCGACGTGAGCGTCGGCTGACGCCGCGCCGCCCGCGCGGCGTTCCTTGCCGTGCGGGCGGCCGCATCGTCCGGTGCCGCCGGGAGGAGTGACATGAGCGGAAAGATAGAGATCAGGCGCGCCTACGACGCGCCCTCCGACAAGGACGGGCAGCGCATCCTCGTCGACCGGCTGTGGCCGCGGGGGCTGGCGAAGGACAAGGCGCATATCGACCACTGGGCCAAGGAGATCGCGCCGAGCGACGCGCTTCGCCGCTGGTTCGGCCACGACCCCGCCAAATGGGAGGAGTTCAGGCGCCGCTATCGCGAGGAGCTGCGGCAGAACGCCGACGCGCTGGCGGAGCTGCGCCGGCGCATCGGCGGCGGGCCGGCGACGCTGCTCTATGCCGCGCACGACACCGAGCACAACAATGCCGTGGTGCTGCGCGAGGTGCTGGCTGCCGCCGACTAGGGCATCCGCGCGGTCGCCGCCGGAGAAAAAGGAGCGTCCCGCCAGGTCCACGATAAGGCGGGACGCTCCATGACCGGCCGCGCCTCAGGGGTCGGGCGGCCGTTCTCCCCCTCTCAGCGGATTCGGGGAAGCTCGTTGAACTGGTGGTAGGGCGGCGGCGAGGACAGCGTCCATTCGAGCGTGGTCGCACCCTCTCCCCACGGGTTGGCGGTCGCCGACCGCTTCCTCGCGAAGGCTTCCGCCACCGCGAACAGGAACACCAGTAGTCCCAGCGCCGAGATGTAGGAGCCGATCGAGGAGACGTAGTTCCAGCCGGCATAGGCGTCCGGATAGTCGGCATAGCGGCGCGGCATGCCGGCGAGCCCGAGGAAGTGCTGCGGGAAGAAGACGAGGTTGACGCCGACGAAGGTGAGCCAGAAATGCAGCTTCCCGAGCGTCTCGCTCATCATGCAGCCGCTCATCTTCGGGAACCAGTAGTAGAAGGCGGCGAAGATGGCGAAGGCCGCGCCCAGCGACAGCACGTAGTGGAAGTGGGCGATGACGTAGTAGGTGTCGTGCAGCATGCGGTCGATGCCGGGATTGGCCAGAACCACGCCGGTGACGCCGCCGATGGTGAAGAGAAGCACGAAGCCCGTCGCCCACAGCATCGGCACCCTGAAGGTGATCGACCCGCCCCACATCGTCGCCAGCCACGAGAACACCTTGATGCCGGTCGGCACGGCGATGACCATCGAGGCGAAGGCGAAGTAGCGCTGGCTGTCCACCGACATGCCGACGGTGAACATGTGATGCGCCCAGACCACGAAGCCGATCACCCCGATGGCGACCATGGCGTAGGCCATGCCGAGATAGCCGAAGATCGGCTTCCTCGAGAAGGTCGAGATCACGTGGCTGACGATGCCGAAGCCGGGCAGGATCATGATGTAGACCTCGGGGTGGCCGAAGAACCAGAACAGGTGCTGGTAGAGGATCGGGTCGCCGCCGCCCTCGGGCGCGAAGAAGGCGGTGTCGAAGTTGCGGTCGGTCAAGAGCATGGTGATGGCCCCGGCCAGCACCGGCAGCGCGATCAGCAGCATGAAGCCCGTCACCAGCATGGCCCAGGCGAAGAGCGGCATCTTGTGCAGCGTCATGCCCGGGGCGCGCATGTTGAAGATGGTGGTGATGAAGTTGATGGCGCCGAGGATCGACGAGGCGCCCGACAGGTGGACGGAGAGGATCACGAAATCGACCGCCGGGCCGGACTGGCCGATGTTGGAATAGGGCGGGTAGAGCGTCCAGCCGCCGCCATGGCCGGTGGAGCCCGGCGCGCCGGGCACGAACAGCGAGATCAGGAACAGCAGGAAGGAGGCGACCAGCAGCCAGAACGAGACGTTGTTCATGCGCGGGAAGGCCATGTCCGGCGCGCCGATCATGATCGGCACGAACCAGTTGCCGAAGCCGCCGATCAGCGCCGGCATGATGACGAAGAAGATCATCACCAGCCCGTGGCCGCTGACGAAGACGTTGAAGGTCTCGGAGGAGGCGAAAATCTGCATCCCCGGCTCCTGCAGCTCCATGCGGATGCCGACGGAAAGCGCGGTGCCGAGGATGCCGGCGAGGATCGAGAAGCCGAGATAGAGCGTGCCGATGTCCTTGTGGTTGGTCGAGAACAGCCAGCGCGCCACGCCGGCCGGCCTGTCCGCGGCCGTGTGGCCGGTGCCGTGGCCCGTGCCATGGCCGGCGTCGCGGCTTGTCGTCTCGCTCATGTCTTCCTCCTGCCGGACGGGCTCACGCGTCGGTGACGATCGCGTCGAGCGCCACGTCGTGCGGTTGCGGGTAGATGGTCGCGATGCGGGCGGCCTCGTAGCCGACGCCGAGCGCCAGCGGCTTCCTGCGCATCGCCCCCAGCGTGCGGTCGTAGAAGCCGCCGCCGTAGCCCAGCCGGTAGCCGGCGGCGTCGAAGCCGACGACCGGGGCGACGACGATGTCGGGCTCGACCGCGGGCCCGCGCGCCGGCACCAGGATGTTCCAGACGCCGCGCTCCAGCGGGTCGCCGGGCGCCCAGATGCGGAATTCGAGCGGCCAGCCCTTGCGGATGACGACGGGCAGCGCGATGCGGCCGCCGCGCCCGATCACGCGGATGGACCAGGAGCGCAGGTCCGGCTCGCCGCGGAACGGCCAGTAGGCCGCGACGATGCGGCCGGAGACGCGGCCGACGGCGCGGTCGAGGCCGGCGGCGATCCTGTCGCTGCGCCCCAACCGCTCCTGCGCATCCATGGCGAGCCGCGCGTCGATCAGGCGCCGGCGCTCGGCCTTGCGCCAGCGCGCGACGTCGCTCCAGGCATCCGTCCGCGCGGGCAGCGGCCGGAAGCCGTCCGACAGCTCGTGCATGAAGCAGGGCGGCGAGGCGTATTCGCCGATCTCCGCCGCGTCGTCGTGGTGCTGCATCGCTTCCTCCTCTCTCCCGGCCCAGGGGAAGGGCCGGACCGGAGAATCGTGAAGCGCTTGAAGAGGCTGCCGATGGACATAGACCGCGCCCGGACCTTTCTGGAGATCGTGCATTGCGGCTCGTTCCTGCGTGCGGCCGACCGGCTGCACGTGACGCAGACCACGGTTTCCGCCCGCATCCGCACGCTGGAGGAGGAGCTCGGCCGCCAGCTCTTCGTGCGCAACCGCAACGGCGCGCAGCTGACGCCGGCCGGCCGCGAGTTCGAGCGCTTCGCGCAGTCCTTCGTGCAGGTGTGGGAGCGGGCGCGCCACCAGCTCGCGCTGCCGCCGGGCCGCACCGGGGCGGTGGCGCTCGGCGGCGAGCTGAGCCTGTGGAACCCGCTGCTGCTCGACTGGCTGGTGACGATGCGCCGGTCGCGGCCGGCCATCGCCGTGCGCGCCCATGTCGGCGTGCCGGACCAGCTTCTCGAGCAGCTGCGCACCGGCGTGCTCGACATCGCGGTCCTCTATGCGCCGACGCTGCTGCCCGGCTTCCGCGTCGAGCTGCTGCAGGAGGAACAGCTCGTGCTGGTGCGCACGCCGGCCGGCGAGGATTCCGCGCTGGACTACGTCTATGTCGACTGGGGGCCGCTCTTCGCCGTCCGACACGGCGCCGGCGCGCCGGCCTTCCGCGAGCCGGGCGTCATGGTCGGCCTCGGCCCGCTGGGGCTCTCCTACATCCTGCGCGCCGGCGGCATGGGCTATTTCCGCAAGGGTACGGTCGCGCCCCATGTCGCGGCCGGCGAGCTGGAGCTGGTCGAGGGCGCGCCGGAGTTCACCTATCCGGCCTATGCCGTCTATGCCGAGGCGGGCGAAGGCCGGCCCGAGATGCAGGATGCGCTTTCCGCCCTGAAGCAGGTGGTGCCCTGACGGGGCGATGCGACAGGATGCGCCTCCGGCTGGAGCTTCGATTCCGGCAGCACTATGTTAGGATCCACGGGCCCCGGAGACGGCCCCCGGGGGCGGGGAGGCGTCGCAATGGAGAAATCTCATGAAGCCCGCACGGCTGATCCCGATCGTCCTTCTTGCATTCGTGGCGGGGTGCACGACCCTGACGCCGGAAGAGCAACGCCGCGCCGATGAGGAGACGTGCCGTTCCTACGGGTTCACCCGCAAGAACGACGCCTTCGCCGAATGCCTCCAGCGCATCGAGCTCGACCGCCGCGCCGCGCGCCGGGCATCGCTGCAGCGCGACACCTGGATCTACGCCCCGCCGCCACGCGTGGTCGTCGTCCGCCCGAGGCCCTGAGTCGATCCGCCCGCAGCGGCGGGCGCCTCCGCCGCTCCGAAGGCTGCATGGTTAATGCCGCCTTAAAGCGAAGGCATTGTTTTTATTGAAACTCGTTACCGCTCCCTCGGCCATGCCGAATGAGGATCGGTGCACGGCAGCCCCCTGAATGTCAGGTTCTTGTCCGGCCTCCCCGCTGCCCGGCAGCGAGGGCAATAGAGGTGAGGGACGATGTCGGCGCGGCGCGAGCTATGGTCCATCCCGAACTTGTTCGCCAGCGCGACAAGATTGACCCGACCCTTGTGCTCGCACCCCGCGGTTTCACAAAAGGCGGTCATCTCGTAGCCCACGGCCAGCAGCTTGCCGATGGTATCCAGCCGCAGCGGATAGTCGATCTCCGTTCCGGCGGGGTTTTCTTTTAACGTGATAGCCGTCGAGCGTTTGCCCTGACTTTCTTGCGATAGCCACTCACGATCATTTCGGGCGACGCGCCCAACGCCATACTTTTCGTTGCCTCGTCAGCAGCGACGATTTTTTCGGAAAACATCCGGTGCGCTTCGCGCTCTCCGAGCTTGCCGCCTTTCGCAATTCTCATGGTTCGAAGCCAGAAGACCTGCTGCGCTTCGATGCCGAGC
>JALHFU010000201.1:0-7822 GCA_022838525.1 Hyphomicrobiales bacterium
AGGCCGCGGGCAGCGCCGTCGGCCGCCCCTTCAGCGCCGCCAGCTCGACGGCGCCTTCCACGATCGCGAACGGCGCCGGCGAGATCGCCTTCAGCTTCGCGATGACCTCTCCGACGATGCTCACGGCCGGCCTCCCTCAAGCCCGGCCTCGCGCCGGAACCCATCCTCGGCGATGTGCTCGATCTCGGCCGCATCGTCGTCGTCGACGTAGATGTACGGGCGGGCCGGCACGGTGATGGTGTGCGCGGCGACGTCGACCTCGCGCGCGAAGTTCGAGCGCCGCCGTGTCCGGAAGAGCGGATCGAAGGTGTCGGTGCGCTCGTCATAGTGCTGGTAGATCGTCTGCCGGCGCGCCTCCTGGCGGACCTCGCCGCCGAAATGCAGCAGCGCGGCCTGCGGCAGGTTGGTGCCCACGGCCGCGAAGTCCGGGCCATGGTCGCCGGAGATGCTCCGATAGAGCCGGTTCGTCACCCGCAGCATGGTGCGGTAGCCGCGACGCCGGCGGCCGATGCGCTTCTCGGCCGTGCGGGGCGACAGGCCCGGCCAGCGCGCGCCGTCCGGCCCGCGCTCGCGCTCGATATGGCGCTGGGTGGCGGTGACCAGGTAGCCGGAGATCTCCGACATGATCGGCGACGGGTCCCGCGCGACGCGGTCGACACGGTCGAGCGTGGCGTCGACGTCGTCGCGCCGGACGGTCAGGGTGATGCCGCGGCCCGTCATCTACATCCCCTTGAGCGAATCGCGCGTGAAGACGCGATCGGGCGCGCTGGCCTTCACCGCGCCGCCGCCGGCCGGCGCCGGCTTCACGCCGCCGGTGTCGATCTCGACCAGGCCGCGCGCCACGTCGCGCAGCCAGGCGATGGCGTCGCGGTAGGCGATGGTGACCGGGCTGTCCTTGTCGGCGGATTTGCCGTGCAAATAATAACGGGCGATGTCGGCCGCCTTCTTCTCCAGCACGTCCGGCACGATGGCGATCGGCAGGTCGTAGGCCTTGGCGAGATAGCTGTCGATCTCGGCCGCCGCGTCGCCGATCGCGCGGCTGACCACGGTGTCGTCGATCGTGGTCGGCGGCCGGTTGGCGCGGTCGGTGAGCTGCACGAGCTCGAGCTGGCCGAAACGGTCGATCAGGCCCTGTTTGGTGATGTACGACATCACGCGCTCCTGGTGACGCCGGCCTTCAGGCTGGCCAGCAGCTCCTGCGCGGCCTTCGGGCCGGCCTGAAGCTCTTCGTCCGTCAGACGGGCGGGCCGGAACACCGAACGGTTGAGCTGCATGAAGCCGACCTCGAAGCTGGAGCGCGCCATCGCGAGCCATCGCTGATCGAAGTCGGGGTCGCCGAGCATGCTGTCGAGGGCGCGCAGCAGTTCCTCCTCGAACGCCTTGAAGGCGTTGACCGTGATGACGCGCGCCTCGCTCTGCGGCTGGTAGCCGGCAACGGGAAGGCCCTGCGCCGGCCTGGGCAGCTCGCCGCTGTCGTGGCTGTCGTCACGCATCAGACCAGCTCCACGCGCAGGTTGGGCTCCGCCAGCAGCGCCTCGAGCTCATCGGGCGTCCAGCGTTCGGCCGGATGGTCGACCGGCTCCCGCAAGTGCGCCACGCCGGCCCGCCGGAAGCCGTCGCGCTTCGCGGCGATGCGGACGGTCGGCCCTGCCTGCAACGCCGCCGCGCTGCCAGCGCCCTCGGCCCACGCCTGCAACGCGGCGAGCGTCAGCGGAAACCGTCGCTCAGCCTTGTCACGGCCGAGGTCCTGGAAAGCCAGCCACCCCTCATGCCCGGGCAGCTCCGCGGGGGCAGCCGGATTGCTGCCCCCGCCTGCGGCTTCGCTCAGGGGGTTATCGGCGGAAAGGGTCCCCTGCGGCGTCTCGCCGGCCGCAGGGGCATCCGTCGAGGTCGGGGCTTCGCCCTCGCCGGATGAGGACCCGCCGGCATCGCCCGTATCCGGCGGGCTGGGGTTGGCGTCGTCGACGCCTTCCCCCTCGGAATTCTGCGTGGCGGCGACCAGCTCGGCCGCGGCCATCACCCAGGCGTCGATCTCGACCGTCGCGAAGCTGGTGAAGAACGTCACCATGCTCGTGCCGCTGGGGCTGCGGGTGCACAACCTCGTGCTGCCGGTCGACCACCCGTTCTGGGCGACCTTCGCGCCTCCGAACGGATGGGGCTGCCGGTGCACGCTGCAGCAGCTGTCGCAGCGCGACATCGACCGCCTCCGGCGCGAGGGCGAGGAGCTCGTCTTCGAGCCGCCGACGATCGCCATGCGGCCCTGGACGAACTGGCGCACCGGCGAAATCCTCCACGTGCCGGACGGCGTCGATCCGGGTTGGGCCTACAATCCCGGCAAAGCCCAGTGGACAGCGGCCGAGGCGGCTTCCAGGATCGGCTCCGGCCCGGCCGAGCTGGCGGCGGCGCTCAACGACGAGCCGGACCTCGTCGCGCAGCTCGACGCCGAATTCGCGCGCTGGTTCGACCAGGCCGCCGCCGGCGGCCGCGTCGTTCTGGCGGCGCTTCACCGGCGCGACATCCGGCCCGAGACCGGCGCGATCACGCTGCAGCAGAGGCAGGTGCTGCACATGCTGCGCGACGCAAAGCAGGTTCGCGGTCGTGTCGTGACGGATGAGGTGTTGCGTCATCTCCCGTCCGTGCTCACCTCGCCGCGGGCGGTGCTGCGGGATCTTCGTGACGGCGACCTGCTCTACGTGTTCGATGCGCCTGCCGGCCGGCGCGGCAAGATCGTCGTGAGGCTGGACTTCGACATCAAGCACCGCGAGGCCGGCGGCAGGCGCATCACCATTACCACCAACTCGGTGCGCACGGCCGGCATCGTCGATCGCGCGGACCTCGCGAACGGCGCAGCCTATGAAATCCTGACAGGGACGTTGTGACCGCCAAGGGGGTACGCCACCTTCCCCGTAGCAGTCGGCTGAAACAGCCCACCGAACCGGACCTGCGATTTCCCGGTTGCCATGGCGGCCACAAGATCAATATCGCATCTGACGATGGCGGTTTCAAGGAAGGCCGCAGGGCGGCCTTGCCGCCCGGGATGGCCGCATATACCATCCCGACCTGTTTCGGCCGTCCTGCCCCCTTTGAAGGGCCTTTAGCGGCGGCCTTCGAGACGCTCCCGACCCCGCACGGGCCATTTCGTGATTGCCGGCTCGGTGGCCGCCTAGGCGGCCATGACGCATTCGCGCCGAAGCGGCCATTCTCGCCGCATGAACCCGGCCATCGCTCGTCTCCTGTCCCGCGCCTCCTTCGCGTCCTTGTCGACGCCGCTCGACGCGTCCGCCGTCGCCGAGGGCGGCGTCTGGCTGCGGCTCGTGCCCGCCGGCAAGTTCTCCGCTAGGGACGGGCGTGGCCCGTTCGATGCCGGCGATCGCGCCGCCATGGAGGAGATCGTCGCCAGGACGAGGGCCTACCATGGCTCGACCGACATCCTCATCGACTACGACCACCAGTCGATCTTCGGCGCCCGGGACGGCGTCGGCGGTACGGCGCGCGCCGCGGGCTGGATCAAGGAGCTCGAGGTCCGCGACGACGGCATCTATGGCCGGGTCGAGTGGACCGCCGCGGCCGCGGCGTCGATCAGGGCGCAGGAGTACCGCTACCTGTCGCCGTACCTTCCGCACCACAAGCAGACCGGCAAGATTTTCCTGCTCATCAACGCCGCCGTGACCAACGCGCCGGCGCTCGACCTGGAGCCGCTGGTCGCCAGCTCGATTTTCCCGCTCTCCACCAACGAAGGAACCGACATGGAGAAGATCCTGAAGGCTCTCGGCCTCGCCGAGGGCACTGCGGAGGATGCCGTCCTTTCCGCTATCGCCGGCCACATGGCGGCGACCACCGCGATCACCGCCATCGCCACGGCGTCGGGCCTGAAGGCCGATGCCAAGCCCGAAGAGGTCCGGACGGCGGTCGAGGCCGCGTTCACGGCGCGCGCCGCGTTCGCGACGGCCGTGGGTCTCAAGGCCGAGGCCACGTCGGACGAGATCGCGGCGGCGCTGAAGGCCGGCGGCTCGGGCGGCAATCCCGACCCCACGAAATTCGTGCCGATCGAAGCCGTCGCCGCGCTGCGCGCCGAGGTGAAGGATCTGAAGGACGGCGCAGCCGAGAAGGCCGCGAAGGACGCCGTCGCCGCGGCCATGGCCGCCGGCAAGCTGCCGCCGGCGATGGAGCAGTGGGGGCTCGACCTGCACAAGAAGGACGCGGCCGCCTTCGCCGCCTTCGTCGACGGCGCGCCGACACTGACCGCGCCGCAGCTCAGGCAGGCGGTCAGGACCGGTGACGCCGCCGCGGCGCTGAGCGCCGAGCAGGAGGCGGTCGCCCGCATGCTCGGCCTCGATCCCAAGGCCTATGCCGAGACGCTCAAGAGCGAGGAGAAGAACTGATGGCCGCCCTTACCCAGGACAGGAACACGCCGCGCGCCCAGGGCGACGTCTGGCAGGGCGGCGTCGCCGCCGGCGTCGTGATCTTCGCCGGCGCGATCGTCATGCGCAACGCCGCCGGCTACCTGACGAAGGGCCAGACCGCCACCGGCCTGGTCGGCGTCGGCCGCGCGGAGGAGCGTGTCACCGGCGGCGCCAATGCGGGCGACGTCACGCTCAACTACCGGCCCGGCATCTTCCGGTTCGCCAACTCCGCCGCCGGCGATCTCATCACGATCGCGGACATCGGCAAGCCCTGTTACGCGGTCGATGACCAGACGGTCGCCAAGACCCACGCGACGAACACGCGCTCCATCGCCGGTTTCGTCGTCGCGGTCGACGCGCAGGGCGTGTGGGTCGAGTTCGACGAAGCCCGGGTCCAGAGCCACCTCGCAGGCATCGCCTGATCGACCTGATCCAGAAGGATTCCACGCATGCTCATCAATTCCGCAAACCTGAACGCCCTCCGGGCCGGCTTCAAGACGTCCTTCCAGAAGGGCCTCAGCGAAGCGACCTCGCTCTATACGCGCGTCGCCACGGTGGTGCCCGCGAGCACGCGCGAAGCCAAGTACGGGTGGCTCGGCAAGATCCCGAACGTCCGCGAGTGGGTAGGCCCGCGCCTCGTGCAGAACCTCGAGCAGCACGACTACACGATCCGCGAGAAGAAGTGGGAGCTGACCATCTCCGTCGACAAGGACGATGTCGAGACCGACAATCTCGGCATCTACACGCCGATGTTCGAGGAGATGGGTGCGGCGACCAGGGCCATGCCCGACCAGCTCGTGTTCGGTCTCCTCAAGGAGGGCTGGAGCACGCCCTGCTACGACGGCCAGAACTTCTTTGACACCGACCATCCGGTCCTCGACGAGGACGGCGAGGTGCAGTCGGTATCGAACTCCGGCGGCGGCGCGGGTACGCCGTGGTTCCTGCTGTGCACCAACCGGCCGCTCAAGCCGCTGATCTACCAGGAGCGCAAGCCGTTCAACTTCGTCGCGAAGGACAATCCCGACGACGACAACGTCTTCGACAACAACGAGTTCGTGTACGGCTCGGATGCGCGCTCCAACGTCGGTTTCGGCTTCTGGCAGTTCGCGTACGGCAGCAAGCAGACGCTCAACGCCGACAACTACGAGGCGGCGCGCGTCGCGCTGACCGGCATGAAGGGCGATCACGGCCGGCCGCTCGGCCTGGTGCCGAACCTGCTCGTGGTGCCGCCCACGCTCGAGGGAGCGGGCAAGCGCATCCTGCAGTCGGTGCTCGTCAATGGCGGCGAGAGCAACCCCTGGGCGGGCACGGCCGAGCTGCTCGTTGTCCCCTGGCTCGCCTGACGGGTGCAAGGCGAGCACCTGCCCGCCGGCGCAAGCCGGCGGGTCTTTCGAGAGGGCTTCGAGGAGCCTTCTGGCAAGACCCGAGAGGAGCTGACAGTGGACGATCTCACGACAATCAAGGGCATCGGCAAGGCCACCGCGAAGAAGCTCGCGGCAGCCGGCTACGGCAGCTACGCCGCCCTGGCCGGCGCGACCGGCGCCGCCGATCTGGCGAAGCTCCAGGATGCCGGCTTGCCGATCGCGTCGAGCACGTCGATGAGCTCGTCCTCGAATCCGTCGCGCGCAATCACCTCCCTGACGACGTCGGCAGCACGCACGCTTGCAGCATCGTCGCCGGCGGCCTCGACGGCGATGTCGAGGCCGGCGACCTGACGCTTCCGGATGCCGATCACGCCGGCATAGTGCGGGTCGCGCTCCTCGATGTCCTCGGCGAGTGCAAGGTAGTTTTCCGGGTCGCCGTCGATCGAATCGCGGAGGATCCTCGCCAGCTTCTGCGGCGTCAGGCCGGCGGCGGGGTGAATGGCGTCGTGGCGGCGTACACCTCGAATCGTCGGTGCCGCCTGTTCACCCTGTTTCAGTGCCTGGAGGTCGACCTTGCGGCCATAGGCGTCGTACCAGGTCATTGAGGCCATCAGAGAATCCCCCGTCTGCGCCGCAGCGACGACATCCTGAAGGAGCGATCGTCGCCATCGGCGTGTTCTTCGAAGCGTGAGGGGCGTCGGGGAACCGGCTGGTAGCCATACTCCATCCGTGCGCCGCCGGCGGCATTGACGGCGAGGAAGCATGCCCACGTCCGGTCGGCGTGATCGTCGTCGCGCTCCGCGACAAAACGGGGTGCGCCGGTCGGGCCGGCCATCTTGCGCAGCTTGTGCAGGTCGGCCCGCAGCGCATAGTCGCCTTCCGGAATCCGGATGGTGCGGTCCTCGAACCGCTCCTTTCCCGCGGTCGCCATCACCAGCTTGTTCGGCCCGGTGAACAGCACGCCCTCGACGCGATGCTCGCCGTAGCGGCGCTGCGCATCCTCGACCGGCTTTTCGCCCATGCCGGTCTGATCCATGCAGACGCGGCCGACACGGTACCCCCGAGGACAATTTCCGTGTCGAAGCCTGGAACGATGACGAGACCGAGCTGCTGGCGACGCTCTCGCGCTCACCGGATGTCCGTCTGAGCCATGCGGCGTGGCGGGAGGCGATAAAGTGCTTTCCCGACGTTTTGCTCCTCCACCGCAATGACCGCTTCACGATGGCGCGCCGCAGGCCAGGAGAATCGCCCCCGGAATTCGTGCGGCCGAGGCCGCAGCGACCTCGGCCGCGTCCACACGTGAGTTCCTTTCTTGCTCCTTCGCCAATCTCCCCGAGTATTACGTGCTCGGCGGCTGCTGCGCGAAGTGTGGGCGCGTTGGCTGGCTCGATCGGTGGGAGCTGGCCCGCCGGTTCGGCCGTCATACGTTGATTGTCCCGCTGCAGCCGAGACTCCGCTGCAAGGTCTGCGGCAATCGGAAGGACAATGGCTTTAAGATCGGTCGCGCCGCTCGTGGATAAGATCTGCAGGGCGGATTGTTCTTCCACCGTGGGGCCGACGGTGCTTGCCGCGTCAACCCCTTGCATCGCAAGGCTTTCCGGTCGCTGTCAGCGACGCTGGAACGCTCTTCCACCGTCCGTTTGGATTCTGCGACCGAACGCGACGGCCCAAGCGCCCCACCACGCTCGGCGCGGCCTGCCTTCAAGCCCGCTTTTCTGCGGCTTTGAGCGCATCTCACGGACCGCTCAAAGGTCGCGCCGCCGGACCTCTCAAATCCCGGTCCGGTCCCGCGCGTTCCGCACCAGGGCGGGCATCACTCAAAAATCCGCCGTCAAAGCCGCACCGCAGGCACACTCCACCCGCGCTCCCGCAATCCGTTGTTTTTCCGCCGTTTTTCGACTGTTCCCGGCTATTCCCGCCTATTCCCGGCAACTCTAGGGTCCGGTGGCAGACTACACCCGGGTCCGGACCGGGGATCAGGGGAGGGCGGCGGTGTCCGGGTCGGCTGCGCATCGGTCGCGCGGTTCGGGTGTCGAGCCCAAGGCCCGGGCCTCG
>JALHFU010000471.1:0-992 GCA_022838525.1 Hyphomicrobiales bacterium
CCTGTCCGCACTGTCGCATGTATCAGTTCCTGACCTTCGACCAGATGCGGGAGGGATCGGATGGCGGCCCCGTGCACCTCGCCTGCCGGAGCTGCGACGGCAAGATCGTCGATGGCCACAAGCATGACATGCTCGCCGGCGGGGTATGGATACCGCGCCGCGTCCATGACGGTGATGAACCGGTCCCCGACGTCATCGCTCCGGATGATCTGGACCGCTGGCGCTGCGACCCGTGTGAAGGCAGATGCCGCGACTGGCAGCCCAGCTACCATTTGTGGGCCGCCTACGCTCCTCGCGAGCGCTTCGCCGATATCTGGAAGCGCTGGACGGAAGCCGAAGGCGACACGACGAAAATGCGGGTGTTCTCGCAGCAGGACCTCGCCGAGCCGTATGATCCCGGTGGTGTCGCCGTCGAATGGGAGAAGATCGTCGAGGCGGTCCGCTCGCACCAGCTTCCCAGCAGGCGCATACCGGCCTGGGCGGGCCTGGTTGCCTCAACGGCGGACGTCCAGTCCTACGGCATCAAGTGGACCGTGTGGGCGTTCGGGCCGGGCGACCAGGCGTGCCTGATCGACCGCGAGGTCTTCGAGGGGGCGCCCGAGCAGAGCGACGAACCGTGGATCGCCCTCGCGGATGCGCTGGGTCGGACCTATCCGACCGCCGGCGGCTCCGAGAAGGGCATCGATCTTTCCGGCGTCGATTCCGGCTTCGCCACGAACCGCGTCTACATGTTCTGCGCTTCGCGGCCGAACTGCTTCGCGCTTGACGGCAGGCATGAGCGCGGGCTGCCCTGGCTGGGGACGCCGAAAAAGAGGGACATCAAGGACGATCGCGGCCGCATCATCGGAAAGGTGATGCTCTACCCGGTCGGCAACTACGACGTGAAGACCGCCGTCATGGCCGGGCTGGCGAACCTGGTGCTCGGGCCGGACAAGGCCGGCGCGTGGCCGCGCAACACCATCCACATGGCCGCCGACCTGTGTGACGAGGAG
>JALHFU010000471.1:1095-1713 GCA_022838525.1 Hyphomicrobiales bacterium
CGCCGGGCGCGCAATCTGATCTCGCCGAAGGCGCCCCGCGAGTGGAAGCGCATCGTCGGGCGCGCCAACGACTGGTTCGACGCGACGGTCTATTCGTTCGCGCTGGGCTGGCACCTTCGGCACAAGCGCAAGCTCAACGCACAGCGGTGGGCCGATCTTCTGCTCGCCGTACATGGGCGGCCCGAAGAGCCGGACCTGTTCGCGATGGCGGAGGAAGGCCCGTTCAAGGCCAAACCGAAACCGGTCGATCCCGACCGGGAGAAGCGGCGTGAAGAGCGCCGGCGCAAGTGGGCAAACAGGACGTAGATGTTCGGCTTCTTTACCAAGGCGAAGACGGTGGCTTCGACGCAATCGTCATCGATGGATCGTCCGCGTCCGTCAGCGGGCTATCTGCGCGACACGCGGTCCGCCATCATCTCGACCCGCGGCGCCTCGCTTCGGGAGCACCGGGAGGAGGTGCGGGCCGTGTGGCGCCGCGCCGCGGCGCTTGCCGCCGACATCATCCAGAACTCCGGCAGCCTGCGCGGCGCGGTCGACCAGATACTCGCGGACACGGTCGGCGAGGAGCTGGTGCTCACCCCGAAGCCGAGCCTGGGCAAGTGCGGCTACAACGAGGCG
>JALHFU010000020.1:0-33704 GCA_022838525.1 Hyphomicrobiales bacterium
CGCGGGTTCCCTATTTCAGGACGCCCACCTCGCGGTAGTAGCGCTCCGCGCCGGGGTGCAGCGGCACGGGCATGCCGTCGAGCGCCTTGGCGACGTCGATGGCCTTGGCCGCGGCGTGCGAGGCCGCCATCTTGTCGAGGTTCTCGAACAGGAGCTTCGTCATCTGGTAGGCGGTCTCCTCCGAGACGCCGTCGTGCGAGACGAGGAAATTGCCGACCGCGGCGGTGGACACGTCCTCGGTCTGGCCGTCATAGGTGCCGGCCGGAATGGTCGCGGCGATGAACGGCGCGCCGATCTTCTCGATGATCTCGGGCGAGACGGCGACGACGTTGATCGGCACCGAGGTGGCGAGGTCGCGGATCGACGCGACGCCGAGGCCGGCCGACTGCAGCGTCGCGTCGAGCTGGCGGTTCTTGATCAGCTCGACCGATTCCGCGAACGGCAGATATTCGAGCTTGCCGAGGTCGCTGTAGGAGAGCCCGGCCGCCGCGAAGATGGCGCGCGCATTGAGCTCCGTGCCCGAGGCCGGCGCGCCGACCGACAGGCTGCGGCCCTTCAGGTCCTCCAGCGTGGTGACGCCGGATTCCTTCGAGGCGACGATCTGCACGTAGTTGGGATAGATCGCCGCGATGCCGCGCAGCTTGTCGAGCTTGCCGGGGAAGCCCGCCTCGGTGTTGCCGGCCCAGGCCTCGGCGAGCGAATCGCCGAGCGTGAAGGCGATCTCGCCGCGCCCGGCCTGCAAGAGGTTGAGGTTCTCGACCGACGCCTTGGTCGCCTGCACCTGCGCCCGCGCGCCCTCGATGTTCTGGCCGTAGATTTCCGACAGCGCCACGCCGAGCGGGTAGTAGACGCCCGAGGTGCCGCCGGTCAGCACGTTGATGAACTCCTGCGCCTTGGCGGTGGCGGCGCCGAGGCCCATGACCAGCGCGGCCGCGCCGGCGGCGAGCAGATTCCGGGTGATGTGTTTCATGCAGATCCTCCCTGAGCGGTTCCTTGCGATGGCGCCATCCCCTCCCGATGCGCCATCCTGCCGCTATTGTTAGAGAAGAGAAGGCGCAGAATCCAACCGTTAATTGCCGGCGGCCTCAGCGCAGCAGGAATCCGCCCCCGAGCGGATCGTCCGCCTCGACCGTGAACTGCGCCCTGCCGGCATAGTGCGCGCGGCCCGAGACCCGGACGGTGACGGCGTCGTGCCCGCCCGCCTTCGTGCGCCGCGCCATCCTTCCCTCGAAGCGCGAGCCGACGATGCTCTCGAACAGCCGCGTCTCGCCGATCCCGGCATTTCCCCTGGCGTGCATGGCCGCGAGCCGCGCCGTCACGCCCGAGCCGGTCGGCGAGCGGTCCACCTGCCGGTCGGCGAAGACGCAGACGTTCTTCGTCGGCACGCCGTCCGTGCCGTCGCCGCCGTCGGTCAGGATCGAGCCGTAGAGGAAGGCGAGGTCGTCGTGGTCGGGATGCGACAGCCGCACCTCGGCCTTGACCCGTCCGGTCAGCGCCGCCGCCGCATCGACGAAGGCGCGCGCCGGGTCGCGGCCGAACTCCAGCCCGAACTGCCGGCAGTCGGCCAGCGCGTAGAACGCGCCGCCATAGGCGACGTCGCAGGCGATCCTGCCATGTCCCGGCACGTCGATCGCAAGGTCGCCCGCGAACAGGAAGGCGGGCACGCTCTCGAACGACACCGCGCCGGCCCGGCCGTCCTTCACCTCGACCTCGGCCCGGACCAGGCCGCACGGACATTCGATATTGACCTGCGTCACCGGCTCGGTCGCCGCGACCAGCCCCTCGTCCACCGCGTAGCGGCCGAGTGCGAGGATGGCGTGGCCGCACATGGTCGAATAGCCCTCATTGTGCATGAACAGCACGGCGAGGTCGGCGTCGGGCAGGTCCGGCTCGACCAGCAGCGCGCCGTACATGTCGAAATGGCCGCGCGGCTCGAACATCAGGATCCTGCGCAGATGGTCGAGACGGTCGCGCACATGGGCGCGCTTGTCGAGGATCGTGCCCTTCGGCAGCGGCGGATAGCCGCCGGTGACGATCCTGAGCGGCTCGCCGCCGGTGTGCATGTCGACGACGCTCAACCCGTCCATGTGGCCGTCCATCCCGCCGTCCATCTGGTCCTCCCGGCTTTTCCGTCCGTCGCCGGCAGCAAGCAGGAGCGGCGCGCCGCCGTCAAGCGCCGGCGGATGCGGGATCAGGCCGTGCCGGTGGAGCCGAAGCCGCCCGCGCCGCGCGCGGTCGCGCCGGCGACGTCGCGCTCCTCGACGGAAAGCTGGCTGACGGGCGCGAGCACGAGCTGGGCGATGCGCATGCCGCGCTCGACGGAAAAGTCCTCGTCGCCGAGATTGACGAGGATGACCTTGACCTCGCCGCGATAGTCGCTGTCGATCGTGCCGGGCGTGTTGAGGCAGGTGATGCCGTGCTTGAGCGCCAGCCCGGAGCGCGGGCGCACCTGCCCCTCGAAGCCCTGCGGAATTTCGAGGATCAGCCCGGTCGGCACGGCGGCGCGCTTGCCCGGCAGCAGGATCAGCGGCCGGTCGTCGGGCACGGCGGCGCGCAGGTCCATGCCGGCGGCGCCCGCCGTCTCGTAGGCCGGAAGGGCGAGCCCCTCGGCATGCGGCAGGCGCACGATGCCCAGAGAGGGGACGGAAGCGGGGCGGAAAGCGTCGATCATGGCGCATGCTATGGCGTTCGCTGCCGGGGCGGTCAATCGCCGGGCGCGGCTTTTCAACGCTTTCGCGCAGCCGCCGCATTCACGGTTTCTTGCCGTTTCCGCCGCTATCCTGGCGGCGGGGAACGGAGAAACGGTCATGTGTCGATGGGCGGCCTATCTCGGCGAGCCGGTCTATCTCGAGGATATCGTCACCGCGCCATGCCATTCGCTGATCGCGCAGAGCCACCATGCGCGCGAGGCCAAGAGCGCGACCAACGGCGACGGCTTCGGCATCGCCTGGTACGGGGCGCGGCCGCAGCCCGGCCTCTACCGCGACGTCCTGCCGGCCTGGTCGGACTGCAACCTGAAGAGCCTGTGCCGGCAGATCAGTTCCGGCCTGTTCCTCGCCCATGTCCGCGCCGCGACCGGCGGCGCCACCAGCCGCGACAACTGCCATCCCTTCGTCTGCGGCCGCTGGTCGTTCATGCACAACGGCCAGATCGGCGGCTTCGAGCGCCTGCGCCGCGGGCTGGAGCAGAGCCTGCCCGACGCGCTCTATGCGGAGCGCCGCGGCGCGACCGATTCCGAGCTGTTCTTCCTGCTGATGCTGGCCCACGGGCTGGAGAACGACCCGCAGGGCGCGGCGGAGCGCGCCGCTGCAGACGTGATCGACGCCTCCGTGCGCGCCGGCATCGAGCCGGCGCTGAAGCTCACCGCCGCCTTCTCCGACGGCGAGCGGCTGCATGCGGTGCGCTTCTCCACCCTCGGCCGCGCGCCGACGCTCTATGCCGGCGCCTTCCGCGGCGCGACCGGCCGCTGCCTCGTTTCCGAGCCCTTCGACCGCGACGAGCCGAGCTGGCAGCCGGTGCCGACCGACAGCTTCGTGACCATGACGCGCGAGGGCATGACCGTGCGGCCGTTCCAGCCGGCGGCGGCGCGGCTGGCGCTGGCGGTGTAGCAGCAGCGCGGCCGATTTCCGTTCGACAGTTCTTCCCGCCACGGCTATAAGCCGCGCCATCCAAGGGAATCCCTGCTCATGGCCGAGACGATAGCCGACGCGGTGGCGCGCCGCCGCACCTTCGCGATCATCGCCCACCCGGATGCGGGCAAGACGACGCTGACCGAGAAGCTGCTGCTGTTCGGCGGCGCGATCCAGCTCGCCGGCGAGGTCAAGGCCAAGAAGGACAGGATCCAGACCCGCTCGGACTGGATGAAGATCGAGCGCGAGCGCGGCATCTCGGTCGTCACCTCGGTGATGACCTTCGAGTACGGCGACAATGTCTTCAACCTCCTCGACACGCCCGGCCACGAGGACTTCGCCGACGATACCTATCGCACGCTGTCGGCGGTCGATTCGGCCGTGATGGTCATCGACGCCGCCAAGGGCATCGAGCCGCGGACGCTCAAGCTGTTCGAGGTCTGCCGCCTGCGCGACATCCCCATCGTCACCTTCGTCAACAAGATGGACCGCGAGGCGCGCAACACCTTCGAGATACTGGACGAGATCGAGGAGAAGCTGGCGCTCGACACCGCGCCGATCACCTGGCCGATCGGCCAGGGCAAGAGCTTCTCCGGCACCTACCACCTCGCCGAGAACGCGGTGCGGCGCGGCGACGAGGAGACGGAGCGCACGCCCGTCAACGGCCCGGATTCCAACCGCGTCGCCGGCCTGCTGCCGGAGCACGAGCGTCCCGACTTCATCGAGGAGCTGGAGCTGGCGCGCGAGGCCTGCCGCCCCTTCGACCTCGACGCCTTCCGCGAGGGGCACCTGACGCCGGTCTATTTCGGTTCTGCCCTGCGCAACTATGGGGTCCGCGATCTGATCGAGGCGCTGGGCGCCTTCGCGCCGCCGCCGCGGGCGCAGGAGGCCGATACCCGCACGGTCGAGGCGACGGAGGAGAAGATGACCGCCTTCGTCTTCAAGATCCAGGCCAACATGGACCCCAACCACCGCGACCGCATCGCCTTCGTGCGCGTCTGTTCCGGCACGCTCGAGCGCGGCATGAAGGCGACGCTGGTGCGCACCGGCAAGCAGATGCCGCTGTCGGCGCCGCAGTTCTTCTTCGCCCGCTCGCGCATCACCGCCGACGAGGCCTATGCCGGCGACGTGGTCGGCATCCCCAACCACGGCACGCTCCGCATCGGCGACACGCTGACCGAGGGCGAGGAGCTGCTGTTCCGCGGCGTGCCGAACTTTGCGCCGGAAATCCTGCGCCGCGTGCGCCTCGGCGACCCGATGAAGGCCAAGAAGCTCAGGGAAGCCTTGCAGCAGATGGCCGAGGAAGGCGTCGTCCAGCTGTTCTCGCCCGAGGACGGCTCGCCGGCCATCGTCGGCGTCGTCGGCGCGCTGCAGCTCGACGTGCTCAAGGAGCGGCTGAAGATCGAATACGGCCTGCCGGTCGATTTCGAGATGGCGCGCTTCTCGGTCTGCCGCTGGATTGCGGCCGACGCCCGGGCCGATCTCGAACGCTTCGTCGAGGCGCATCGCGGCGACATCGCCCGCGACCTCGACGGCGACCCCGTCTTCCTCGCCCCGCACGAGTTCGGCCTCAACTACGAGGTCGAGCGCTGGAAGCAGATCCGCTTCGCCGCGATCAAGGACTATCAGGTGCGATAGCCGCATCCGGCCCTGCCCGACTTGACCGGCCGCGGCTGCGGCGGCCATTCATGGGGGAACCGAAACGGCCGGAGGCACGGCGAAGCCGATGACGGGTCCCAGCCCCAGATCGCCCCATAGATCGCCCGACCGCCGGACGCGGGGCCGGGCGATGCGACTGCTGGAAGGGCTGAGCCTGACCGGCCTCGTGCTCGGCACGCTGTTCTTCGTCGCCTCGCTCGCGCCGAGCCTGCTGCCGCGCAGCTTCGCACTGCAGGGCGTGCTGAGCGGCTGCTCCTTCGCCGCCGGCTACGGCGTCGGCGCGTTCCTCGCCTGGCTGTGGCGCTATCTCGAGCTGCCGGTCGCCGCGCCGCCGCACCTTGCCGTGCTGAAGCGCATCGGCCTCGCGGCCTGCGCGCTCGCCGCCGCCGTCTTCCTGTGGCGCGCCTCGACCTTCCAGGATTCGGTGCGCGTGCTGATGGACCTGCCGCCGGTCGAGAGCGCCCGGCCGGTCGAGGTCGCGGCCATCGCCGTCATGGTCTTCATCGTCATCCTGGTGATCGCCCGCCTCTTCGTCGCCCTTCTCGGCGCCGTCGCCGGACGGCTCGGCCGGCTGATCCCGCGGCGCATCGCCAACGTCCTCGGCGCGGCCATCGCGGTCCTCGTCTTCTGGATGGCCATCGACGGCCTGCTCTTCAAGGGCGCGCTCAGGGTGGCGGACGCCTCGTTCCAGCGCTTCGACGCGCTGATCGAGCCGGACGTCGAGAAGCCGGCCGATCCCGGCCGCACCGGCAGCCTCGCCTCGCTGGTGTCGTGGCAGAGCCTCGGCCGCGCCGGCCGCCAGTTCGTCGGCTCGACGCCGTCGGGGGAGGACATCGCCGCGCTCGCCGGCGGCGCGGCGATGGAGCCGATCCGCGTCTATGTCGGGCTGAATTCCGCCGAGACGGTCGAGGAGCGGGCGGCGCTCGCGCTCGACGAGATGCGGCGCGTCGGCGCCTTCGACCGCTCGATCCTCGTCCTCGCCACGCCGACCGGCACCGGCTGGATCGACAACGCGGCCATCGAGCCGCTCGAGGTGCTGCACCGCGGCGACGTCGCGACAGTGGGGCTGCAATATTCCTACCTGACGAGCTGGCTGTCACTGCTGTTCGAGCCCGCCTACGGCTCGGAATCGGCGCGCGCGCTGTTCCGCGTCGTCTACGACCAATGGACGCGGCTGCCGAAGGAAGACCGGCCGCGGCTCTATCTCTACGGCCTCAGCCTCGGCGCGTTGAATTCCGACCTTTCGGCCGATCTCTACGACGTGCTCGCCGATCCCTTCCACGGCGCGTTCTGGGTCGGCGCGCCGTTCTCGACGCCGACATGGCGCAATGCCACCGACGGCAGGGAGCCGGGCTCGCCCGCCTGGCTGCCGCGCTTTCGCGACGGCGCGGTGGTCCGCTTCGCCAATCAGGACGGCCTCGCCGACCGCGACAGCCCGTGGGGGCCGCTCAGGATCGTGTTCCTGCAATATGCCAGCGATCCCGTCACCTTCTTCCGCCCCGACGCCTTCTATCGCGTGCCGCCATGGATGGACCGGCAGCGCGGCCCGGACGTCTCCGGCGCGCTGCGCTGGTTCCCGATCGTCACGCTGCTCCAGCTCGGCCTCGATATGACGCTGGCGACCACGACGCCGATGGGCTTCGGCCACGTCTACGCGCCCGAGCATCATGTCGATCCCTGGGTCGCCGTCACCCAGCCGCCCGGCTGGAGCGACGAGAACCTCGAACGCCTCAAGGCGCATTACGCGGCGCGGGAATGAAATCCGCGAACGCGGCGATATCGGGAATGGCATTCCTCGAAGATGCGCAAAATGCAGCCGCTTTTTGCGCCGTTCGGCGTCGAGACGGCCGATATGGAATAAAATTCGATGAAATCGCGAGAAGAAGAAATCGCTTTCCGCTTCGAATGGCAATCCGGCGCATCCGCACCTCGCCGCGCGCGGGGTGAGGCCCTATCTGTTGGTCACGACAGCCACCGGAATTCAAGGAGACCGACATGGGTCTGCGCATCAACGACACCGCCCCGGATTTCACCGCCGAGACCACCCACGGCACCATCCATTTCCACGACTGGATCGGCGACGGCTGGGCCGTTCTCTTCTCCCACCCCAAGAACTTCACGCCCGTCTGCACCACGGAGCTCGGCGCGGTCGCCGGGCTCGAGGACGAGTTCAGGAAGCGCAACGCCAAGATCATCGGCATCTCGGTCGATCCGGTCGACAGCCACGACAAGTGGAAGGCCGACATCAAGACCGCGACCGGCTTCGACGTCGGCTATCCGCTGATCGGCGACCGCGACCTGAAGGTGGCGAAGCTCTACGACATGCTGCCGGCCGACGCGGGCGATTCCTCGGACGGCCGCACGCCCGCCGATAACGCCACCGTGCGCTCGGTCTACGTCATCGGCCCCGACAAGAAGATCAAGCTGATCCTCACCTACCCGATGACCACCGGCCGCAACTTCGACGAGATCCTGCGCGCCATCGATTCGATCCAGCTCACCGCCAGGCATCAGGTGGCGACGCCGGCCAACTGGAAGCAGGGCGAGGACGTCATCATCACCGCCGCCGTCTCCAACGAGGACGCGGTCAAGCGCTTCGGCGCCTACGAGACGATCCTGCCCTATCTGCGCAAGACCAAGCAGCCGACCGCCTGATCGGCGGAAGACCGGCCATCGAGGCAAGGCGGCGGCGGCCCGGCGGGGTCGCCGCCGCTTTCGCATTGCCGCCACAGTTCGTGGCGAAGAACGCCCGCCCGTCGAACGGTGCGGGCGGGATTGCGGGGCGGCGGGCGGTGGGGCATCATCCGGCTGCTTCGGGCCTGAGGACTCCGGGAAAGGCGGCGATCGGCTTTCCGCCCGGAATTGCGGCAGGCATGAGATCGTTCACGGAAGCCGGGTGGGAATTTTGCAGGTCGCATCGCGGGCCGTTTCGGCCCCTCTCCGCAGCATCGTCGGGCTTCTTCTTCTGGTCGCGTTCCTTTCCGCCTGCACGACGCAGGCGGTGATGCAGTCGGCCGTCGCGCCGCTTCCGTCCGAGAAATACGCCGCCATCGTCGTCGACGCCCGCACCGGCAAGGTGCTCTACGAGCGCGCCTCGAACGAGCCGCGCTATCCCGCCTCGCTGACCAAGATGATGACGCTCTACCTGCTGTTCGAGGCGCTGGACGAGGGGCGCATGCGCCTGGACGAGGACATTCCGGTCTCGGCCTATGCGGCGGCGCGGCCGCCCTCGAAGATGGGGTTCAAGCGCGGCGGCAGCATCGACGCGCGCTCGGCGATCCTGGCCCTGTGCGTGCGCTCGGCCAACGACGTCGCGGTGGCCGTCGCCGAGCGCCTCGCCGGCTCGGAGGAAGCCTTCGCGCGGATGATGACGCTGAAGGCGCGCCAGCTCGGCATGACCAACACCCATTTCCGCAACGCCTCCGGCCTGCCCGACGACGCCCAGCGCACCACGGCGCGCGACATGGCGGTGCTGGCGGTGGCGCTGCGCACGCGCTTTCCGCACCACTACCACTATTTCGCCAATCGCGAGTTCGCCTTCGGCGGCAAGGTCGTGCGCGGCCACAACAGCCTGCTCGGCAAGGTGCCGGGCGTCGACGGGCTGAAGACCGGCTATATCCGCGCCTCGGGCTTCAACCTCGCCACCTCGGCCGGACGCGGCGGGCGGCGGGTGGTGGCCGTGGTCATGGGCGGCGAGAGCGCGGCCTCGCGCGACGCCCACATGGTGTCGCTGATCGAGACCTACCTGCCCCGCGCCTCCACCGGCGCGGGGCTATAGGGGTTGCCGGGCGCGGCCGGGGCTAGTCCGCGCCGGCCGGGTCCTTGAGATAGGCGATCAGGTCGGCGATCTCCTGCTCCTTCCTGATGCCGGCGAAGGCCATGGTCGTTCCCTTCACCACCGTGCGCGGCGCGACGAGGTATTCGGCGAGCAGGGCCTCGTCCCACACCTTGCCGCCCTCGCCGAACGCCTTCATCGCCGCCGAGTAGCGGAAGCCCTCGACGGACGCGACGGGGCGCCCGACGATGCCGGCGAGGTTGGGGCCGACGCGGTTGGCCTGGTCGACGGTGTGGCAGGCGGCGCATTTCCTGAACGCCGCCTTGCCGGCGGCGGGGTCGCCTTCGGCAAGGGCCGGCGCGGCGAGCGGGACGGCTGCGGCCAGTGCGGCACACAGCAGCGTTACGGAAGATTTCCCGGGCATGTCCTTGGTTCCTTCTCGGAGAAAGCTGAAAGCGGCCGCGAAGCGCGGCCGGGTGCGGCTCAGCCGTTCGGAGGAGGCGCGCGCGGGTTCGCCGGCGTGCGGTCCGGGCCGGCGGGACGGTGCGCGGCGGACGGGTTGAAGGAGGCCCCGGTGTCGAGCGGGGGCCGCAGCAGCGCCGCGACCTCGTCGGGCGGCGGCGCGGGTGTCGAGGACGCCAGCGGGCAGCCGGCGGCGCAGCATTCCGGCAGGCCGGCATGGCCGCGGTCGTGGCTGTCGCGGCCGGGTTCGACGCCGGTGACGCAGAGCGGGTTGCCGAAGCGGTCGAGCAGCGCACCGGACGGCGCCGCCGCTGCCGCCGCAAGAGAGGCTTGCAGCACGAAGACCAGCGCGGCGAACAGCGCCGGCATCGGCCCGACGCGCCGGGTCGCGAAGCGGTGGCCGGCCCTCGCGGAAGGCCGCCATCCGAACAGAAAGAAGAATCCGGTTCCCGACAGGGTCAAGCGCCACCTCCCCTCTCACTATAGCAAGCAGGAAAATGCGCCGGAACCGGCGGGGGTTGCGGCAAAGCGCTGCGCGGCCGTCCGTTCAGCCGGCCTGCGCCAGCTCGATCATCAGTGCCCGCAGCCGCTCCGGTCCCGCGTCGAGC
Source organism: Hyphomicrobiales bacterium (assembly GCA_022838525.1). GTDB lineage: Bacteria > Pseudomonadota > Alphaproteobacteria > Rhizobiales > Rhizobiaceae > Aerobium. Next base: position 10,134 of record JALHFU010000020.1, read on the forward strand.
GGGGCCGCTCGGTCGAGCCGGGCGATCTCGCGGCGCGCGGCCTCCGCCATGTCGGCGTCGTCCGGCAGGGCGAGGAGCCATGCGAGGAACACGTCCTCGGGCCGCGCCTGCGCCGACGGCCAGCGTGCGTCGGGACGGGGGTTCTCGGACAGGGCCTGTCCGGCGCGGGTCGGGTCGGCCATCGTCATGCCTCCCGTCTGCCGGCCCGGACAGGCCGGCCCGCCATATCGTGATCTGCATCCATGTTCGGCCCTCCATACGGGGCTGAGCACGGTGGCGATGAAGGAGGATGCGCCGAGGTGGCGGCCGCAGGGCCGGGCCAGACGTTTCCGCCCGTGACCGCCCACCGCGATCAGTCGGTTGCATCGGTTCAGGGCTGGTTTCCGGGCTCCGGAGCCGTCCACCGGGTGGACCGTCCCGACGCCTTCCCGGGTGTTCCCCAGTGGCGTCCGTCGGGATTTTGGCTCCGCTACCGTTGCGGGGGCAGCGCCGGCCTCGGACCGGCTTCCCAATTATCCGCCGGCTCGTCGCCGCGCGGCACCTCAGAACGAGTCACCATAGCACGAATCCGGCCGATGCAACGCCGCACCGCGCCGTTTCATGCGCTTTTCGCCTCCGCAAGCTGCCCTAGGGGCAGGGAGAGGAGCGACGGAGGCCATCGGTTCAATCTGTCGCACCCCTGCCGGCAACCAACGGAAAAATATACGGTTTTTCGGCTACCTGCGACAAGCTGTCCGCGCCTGCGGTGGCGGGTGGTATCCAGTTTTTTGCGCCAGCGCAAAGTCCGCGAACGCTGCCGTTCCTACATTCCGGCCATCGCAAGAACGCAAGGTCATTCAAGGAGACAGGCCATGTTCACGAGACGCGAAGCACTTCTGGGCGTTGCCGGCGCTGCCGCTGCCGTTGCCGCGCTCCCCGGTATGCAGGTGGTGGCCCATGCGGACGAAATCGCCAACCTGCCGCGCGAGAAGGTGACGCTGGTCGCCCCGCCCTTCGTGCACGCTCACGAGCAGGTCGCGACCGGCGGTCCCAAGGTCGTCGAGTTCGCCATGACCATCGAGGAGAAGCCGATGGTCATCGACAATGACGGCACCGAGCTCCGGGCCATGACCTACAACGGCACCATTCCCGGCCCGATGATGGTCGTGCACGAGGGCGACTATGTCGAGCTGACCCTCATCAACCCCGACACCAACGAGATGCCGCACAATGTCGACTTCCATGCCGCCACGGGCGCGCTGGGCGGCGGTGCGCTCACCTTCATCATGCCGGGCGAGCAGGTCAAGCTGCGCTTCAAGGCCACCCGTTCGGGCGCCTTCGTCTACCACTGCGCACCGGAAGGCATGATCCCCTGGCACGTGGTCTCGGGCATGCACGGCACGATCATGGTGCTGCCGCGCGACGGCCTCAAGAACGAGAAGGGCGAGCTCGTCAGGTACGACACCGTCTACTACATCGGCGAGAACGAGTTCTACATCCCGCGCGACGAGAACGGCAACTTCAAGAAGTTCGACTCGCTCGGCGAGAGCTACGACGAGACGATGCAGGTCATGCGCGGCCTGATCCCGACCCATGTGGTCTTCAACGGCCGGGTCGGCGGGCTGACGGGCGACAACGCCATGAAGGCCAAGGTCGGCGAGACGGTGCTGTTCGTCCACTCCCAGGCCAACCGCGACAGCCGGCCTCACCTGATCGGCGGCCACGGCGACTATGTCTGGGAAGAGGGCAAGTTCGCCAACCCGCCCGCCAAGGACCTCGAGACCTGGTTCATCCGCGGCGGCTCGGCCGGTGCTGCGCTCTACACCTTCCTGCAGCCGGGCGTGTACGCCTACGTCAACCATAACCTCATCGAGGCCGCCGAGCTCGGCGCGACCGCCCATGTCGTGGTCGAAGGCGAGTGGGACAACGACCTCATGATGCAGGTCGAGGCGCCGGGGCCGATCCCGACCAACTGATCGGGATCAGGGTGCCTTGGACCTTGGTGCGGCCCGCCCTTCTCCGGGGGCGGGCCGCTTCCTTTTGGCGCACCCCGCAGGCGCCGTTTGCCGCCCGAATTTGCGCGGAAACAAAGAGATAGGCCGGGCTTGACCTATCATTCCTGTAACAAGCCCATACGGAGACCAACGATGAAGATCCGTATTTCCGCCGCCGTCGCCGTCCTGGCATCGGTCGCCGCCGCCGCCCTCCTCATCCCGCCGGCGGACGCGCCCGCGCCTTCGGGCCGCCCCGGCGTCGTCGCCCCGATCGAGACCGTCACCGTGGCCGGCGGCCGCTTCCAGTACCGGGTCCCCGGCGAGTTCCTGCGCAACGGCCGGGTCATCAAGGGCCCGACGGTGGAGAAGCAGATCCGCCGCCCGGTCGAGGTCATGAAGTATCAGGTCAGCGTCGCCGAATATGCCGCCTGCGTCGCCGACGGCGCCTGCCAGCCCGCCGACACGCGCGCTTCGGGCGACGTGCCGGTGACCGGCGTGAGCTATCGCGACGCCGTCGCCTACGCGGCATGGCTGTCCGACAGGACCGGCGAGGACTGGCGCCTGCCGAGCGACGAGGAATGGGCCTTCGTCGCCGCCGAGCGCTTCGGCGACGACGCCACCGGCATCGGGGACGACGACGGCTCCAACCCGGCCGCGCGCTGGATCGCCGCCTACCGCTATCGCGCCGACCCGAGGGAGCGCGACATGGAGCCGAAGCCGCGCGGCCATTTCGGCGTCAACTCCAACGGCCTTGCGGACCTCTCCGGCAATGTCTGGGAATGGACCGACACCTGCTACGCGCGCAACCGCGTCGATGCGGCCGGGCGTCTGGCCGAGGCGACGACGAATTGCGGCGTGCGCATCATCGGCGGCCAGCATCGCGGCTACATGTCGAACTTCCTGCGCGACGGCAAGAGCGGCGGCTGCGCCGCGGGCATGGCCCCGCCCGACAATCTCGGCTTCCGCTTGGTCAGGGACCCTGCCCCGGCCATCGGCGTCGCGCTCCTGCGCCGCATTGTCGGCCCGGAAGCGCGGGGATGACGCAACGGGGATAAAACGAGGCCGGAAGAGATGCGCCGGCACTGCGGAGCCCCGCCGTTTCACCCGGGCGGGGCTCCGGCTCCGGGCTCCCTCCCGGCGCCCCGTGCGCGCGGCCGCACCGCTGCATGGGGCATTCGGGAGCGGCACGGTCTCGGAGGGGAGGCCGGGCCGCTCTTCTTTTTCGCTCTTTGCCGCCCCGCCGGGCGTGCGAAGAAAGGACGCAACGCCGCCGCTTGCGCGACATGGCCAGCTTGTGAGAGTGTGGACAGAATGTGGCATGGCCCGTTCCGCATAAAGTTCATGCCATGCCTCGCCGACGCAGGGAGGGACATGCGAAGGTGAGCCGTCTCGACCGTTCGCTCATCGCGGCGCTGCCGCTGTTCGACGGGATGTCGGCCGACGAGCTCGACCGCATCCTCCAGAACGCGCGCTCGCTGCGCGTCACCGCCGGCTCCGCCATCTTCGAGCAGGAGGCGGAGGCGCATTCCTTCTTCATCCTGCTCGACGGCCATGTGCGGGTGATGAAGACCACGCCCGAGGGCCAGCAGGTCACCGTCCGCTACATCACGCCGGGCGAGCTGATGGGCATCGCCCAGGCGCTCGGCCGCACCACCTATCCCGCCACCGCCATCGCCGTGGTCGACTGCGTGGTGCTGGCGTGGCCCGGCACGATGTGGTCGCAGTTCGCTTCCTCCTTCCCCTCCTTCGGCGTCAACACCTACAAGACGGTCGGCGAAAGGCTGCAGGACACGCAGATGCAGGTCGTCGAGATGGCGACCAAGCAGGTGGAGCAGCGCGTGGCGCATGCCCTGCTGCGCCTCATCAGCCAGCGCGGCAAGAAGACGGAGGAAGGCATCGCCGTCGATTTCCCGATCTCGCGGCAGGACATCGCCGAGATGACGGGCACGACGCTGCACACGGTCAGCCGCCTGCTGACGGCGTGGGAGGAGAAGGGGCTGGTCAAGGGCGGCCGCCGCAAGGTGACCGTGGTCGAGCCCCACCGGCTCATGATCCTTGCCGAAGGGCGCTCCGGCGGCGGCGGTTGAGGCTGCGGCGGCGCGGCCGCCCGGTTGTTGCCTGCCCGGTCACTGCTTGATCGCGGTCTCGATGTCGTGGCGGAAGCGGACGCCGTCGATGTGGTGCTCTCTCACCGCGTCCTTGACGGTGTGGAACGGGGCGATCGGGCAGCCCACGCACAGCATCCCGTGATCGAGCACGACCCGTATCGTGGCAGGCCAGTGCCGCATGATCTCGTCCATCGTCATGTCTTCGTCCAGAACGGGCTTCACGGTCGCAACTCCCATCAGGGAAATGGCCGCAAGCCTATCGCCTCTTCGCCCGTTCCTCCTTGCGCAGCCGCAATGTTTCAGGCGGTTATCGTCTCGGTGTCCCGCTGCCGCCCCGGCACCGGGCTGCCGAAGAAATCGCCCGGCGTCAGCGCGATGTCGGCCAGCGTGTAGCGGTCGAGCGTCGCCTGAAAGGAGGACGCCGCCTCGCTCATCACGCCGGCGAGCTTGCAGCAGCGCGTCAGCACGCACTGGTTGCCGGTGGCGAAGCATTCGACGAGCGCGAAATCCGGCTCCGTCAGGCGGATGACGTCGCCGATGCGGATCGCCTCCGGCCGCCGCGCCAGCGTCAGCCCGCCCGAGCGGCCGCGCACCGCCTTGAGGTAGCCGCCGCGCGTCAGCGTGTTGGCCACCTTGTTGAGATGGGTGCGCGACAGGCTGTAGACACGCGCCGTCTCCTCGATGGTGATGAGGCGGTCGCCGGCCGAGGCGGCATACATCAGCATGCGCAGCGCATAGTCGGAAAAATTGGTCAGCCGCATCTCGTTTTCACATCCGTTCTGTGCCCGTCTGTGCTCGGGCGCCTCACAGCCCCTGCTCCGCGATCGGCTCGACGAGGCTCGTGTCCTCGCCCCTGCTGAACGCGACGGCGAGGCGGAAAGAATGAGCGATGCGAAGCGCCCTGTCCATGAACAGGACGGCGACTTCAGGTGGACAAAGCCGCTGCACGGTGTCGCGGAACAGCCGCAGCCAGCGCCGGAAATGCTCCTCGCCGAGACCGGGTAGGGTGAGGTGCGGCGGCAGCGGCCGTCCCGCGTAGCGGCCGGTGCGCAGCAGCGTCGCCGACCAGAAGTCGCACAGCTTGGCGAGGTGGTGCGGCCATTCCTCCGGCGCGATCCGGGCGTCGAACACGGGCCCCAGCAGCGGGTCGCGGCGGACGTCGTCGTAGAAGGCGTGCACCACCGCCCGGATCAGCGCCTCGTCGAGCGCCTCGGGCAGCGGCCTGCCGTCCACCACCATCGTCCGCTGCGGCGCGGGCCGTCCCCTCATCCGCCTGCGCTCCCGACCGGACGTCCGCGGCCTCGCACGGCTTTCCCTGCCCGGCTCACGACGGCGACGCGCCCTTATCAGTGCCATTACCGGCGCGGATGACGATGCGGTAGCTGCCGTCGGGCTCCGTGCTGCCGCGCCAGCTGTGGCCGCGCGTCTCCAGCTCCTTGAGCAGGAAGATCGGCTCGCGCGGCAGGATGGCGGCGAGCGCCTCGCCCGGCATCAGCCGCTCCAGCACCTCGAGCGTGCGCACCATCGGTTCCGGCGGGTCGAGGTCGCGGTTGTCGATCTCGATCGACGGTTCGGGCCAGTCGTCGTTGGCCGCCGGCGCATGCGCGGCGCCGGGCGCGTCTTGTTGCGGGGCGGCGGCCTGCGGCGTGAACAGTACCTCCCAGTCGCCGCCGCCGATCTCGCGCGCGGTCGGCTCGAAGCCGCGCGCGCCGAGCACGCCGAAGAGGGGGATGGGCTTGAAGGTGGCGAGGAGCCTGAGGCTCTGGCCGGGGGCGAGCCCCGCCACGGCCTCCATGATCGCGCCGAACGGCTCGCCGCCGTCGCGCAGGATCGGCCGCACGTCGAGATCGAAGGGGGGAATGCTCATCTTGCTGCTCCCATGCTTGCAGTGTCGGCGCGCGGCGGCAGGAAGAGGCGCGGCCGCGTGGTTCCTTCGGGCAGGCGCATCGCCGCCTTGACGTTGACGAGGCGGCGCACCAGCACCAGCTCGACCGTGAGCGCGAGCGTCGCCGCCAGCGTCGCGGCCGAGGCCAGCCGGAACAGCTCCGGCATGCCGCCGAGCAGCGCGCCGGTGCCGGCGGCGACGGCGAGGAAATAGACCGCGAACCAGCCGCCGCCGCGGCGCTCGACCACCAGATCCTGCACCCGCGGCGTCGGCTTGCGGCCCATCACCGGGCCGTAGCATTCGAGCCAGGTCAGGAACGGCACGATCTTGTAGAGCTGCGACAGGCCGAGGCCGGTCAGCCAGCCGAAGGCGACGAGATAGACGAGCGCGCCGGCCTGCGCGGCGACCGTTCCCGTCGCCCACAGGAAGAGGAGGAGCAGCGCCGAGAGGTAGAGCCCGGCGAAGGCGCCGAGCGCCGCCTTGCTGTTGAGCTCGATCACCCGGCGCTTGCGCATGCGGTAGAAGAAGGAAAGGTCCGCGGCATAGGCCGCGAGCGCCACCAGCGCCAGCATGCCGGCGATGAGGAACGACACGGCGGTCCCGTAAAGGATCGCCTCGGCGGGCGCCGCGAGCACGGCGACGAACAGCGCCGCGCCGCCGGCATGGAGCACGACATGGCCCGTCGGCCGCTCGTGGTCCGGCGCCAGCATGAACATCGGCAAGAGCCGGTAGCTGACGCCGACGGCGGTGAAGGTCAGCCAGCCGCCGAAGCCGGCGGCGGCGTGGACCGGGATGCCGACGGCGTGGAGGTCGATGAGCAGCGGCGACGACACCAGCCCGGCCAGCGCCAGCGCGAACAGCGCGCCGAAGGCGGCGGTGACGCCGACGCAGGCGAGCCCCACGGCGACGAAGCGCGCCGGCAGCGGCAGCGGCCGGGCGTTCCACAGCGTCGCGCCCAGCACGAAGAGGGCGAGCGCGAAGCCCGCCGGCAGCAGGACCCCGGCGAGGGCGAGGAGCACGCCCGCGACCGCGTCGCCGGAGGCGAGGTGGAAGAAGCCGCACAGCAGGAAGACCAGGCCGCCGAGCAGCAGCAGGAGCGACGGCAGCACCAGCCGCTCGTGAAGCAGCGGCTTGGCGATCAGCACCGGCACGAACTGGAACAGCGCCCCGCACAGCAGCAGGCTCAGCCAGCCGATCGTCACCATATGGACGAGGAGCAGCGTCTGCGGCGCGCGGATGTCGGCCGCCGGAAAGCCGTAGCCCGCCACCATCAGCGCCTGCGCGCCGATCAGGAAGGCGAGCGCGGCGGCGAAGCTCGCCATGGTCCAGCGGGAAAGGGCTGTGCCCATCATCTCCAGTCACCCCCGATACGGGTTGCGCGCCGGTCGTCTTCGGCCGGCCGCGCGTCGCGGCAGGCGCCGTCGCACAGCGCGATATGGCTGCAGCAGGGCGGGGCGAGGAGCGACAGCGCGGTCAGCTCGGCGATGCTCGCCGGAACCCGGTCGGCCGCGGACGAAAACGCCCCGGCGAACGGTCTCGCCATCCCATGGTCCCGCATGCTATCCATAGTCCGTGCCTCATGCCGGTCGGACGCAGTATCCTCGGCAAAACATAGATTGTCAATCTAATGATTATGCGTCGCGCGACGGCGCAACCGTCTGCGCCATAAGCGCACATGGATTGCCGCTCGTGTGCTAATTATTGACTTTGAAATACCTGTTTTTATAGTCGGCCCTGTTCCAGCCATCGACACAGCCAGAACGGTTCATCCGGCTGCGCCGCGGCGCGGCCTCGTCCGTATGAAAGGAACCGGATCATGTCGTTTTCCCATCGCGCCGCCGGCGCCGCGATTGCCGTCGCGCTCGGCGTCTCCCTTGCCCTGCCCGCCGCGGCGCAGGAGCTGCTGTGGCACTCGCCGGAAAAGGCGCTCGAGCTGGCGGGCGCGCCGCGCGCCTCCGGCTCGAACGGCCTGCGCCTTCTCAACCACGACGACGCGGTGGTCGCCGTGCGCGTCTGGTATCCGCCCGACACCGAGATCGCGCCGCATCCGCATCCGGCCGGCAAGGTGGCGCTGGTGACGGTGCTGGCGGGCGAGATCGAGCTCGGCCTCGGCGACGCATACGACGCCGGCAAGCTGACGCCGGTGCCGGTGGGCGCGACCGTGGTGCTGCGGGCCGACGATCCGCAGCATTTCGGCCGCACCGGCCCGGGCGGCGTGCAGCTTCTGCTCGTGGCGGCTCCTGCCGGGTCGATCGCGCCGGACCTGCTCGCCGCCGATTGAGGCGAAGGATCGGGCGGACCGGCCGTTGCCGGCCTGCCCGCCGGCCACCGTTTCCGTCTTCATCAGGGAGTTTGCGCCATGAAGCTCGAACAGGACGACAAGGGCGACGTCGTGGTCGCGCCGGCGATGCTGGCGCAGCGGCTGTCGATCCCCGAGGCGGTGCTGCGGCGCCTGATGCAGGACGGCCAGGTCACCAGTGTGGTCGAGGTCGGCGAGGGCGAGGATGCCGGCCGCCGGCGCCTGTCGGTGCGCTGCGGCGACACGGTGTGGCGCGCCGTGGTCGACGCCGGCCTCACCGTGCTGGAGGAGGAGACCTTCGACCTGCGCTTCCGGCGCTGGCGCTCGGCGGGCTAGCGCAATTCGCGGCGCGGAAGGGTAAAAAGGAAACGCCGCCTGCGGGCGGCGTCTCCCGGTCGTCGCTGCGAAGGGCAAGCCGCGCCGCGCCCCCAACCCCCGATGGGAGCGCGGCGAAGGAGCCGGCTTAACCCTCGCGCTCGTCGCGAAGCAGGATGCGTTCGGACGCGCCGTCGAGATCGTCATATTGGCCGCTCTTCAGCGACCACAGAAAGGAGGTCAGCGCGATGGCGCCGAACAGGAGGGCGATGGGGATCAGGAAAGCGAGGCTGTTCATCAAAGTGCCCTATCGGATCGAGGTGTAGCTGTGCCAGGTGCCGTGCCCGAGCACCGGGAAGACGACGATGAGGCCGATCAGCCCGGTCGCGACCGCGAGCGCGGTGAGCACGGCGACGATGGCGCCCCAGGCGAGCATCACGGCGAGGTTGTTCCAGACCAGCGAGATGCTGGTGCCCATGGCGGTGAAGGCGTCGGTCCTCTCGGCGAGCAGCATGGGGATGGCGAAGGTCGAGACCGCGAAGGAGAAGGCTGCGAACAGCCCGCCGACGACCGCCCCCACGACCAGCATGCCCCAGCCCTGCGGCGTGGTGGCGAGCATCGTCGCCACGCCGTCGAGGCCCGGAAACGGCCGCAGCCCGAAGAACAGCGCGTAGATGATGACGGCCGCACGCATCCACAGAAGCATCAGCAGGCACAGGATCGCGCCGGTGAACAGCACCTGCGGCCCCGACGCCGCCCTGACGAAGACCATGCGCGCCAGCGACGGCTTGCGCCCTTCCGCGAGGTCGCGGCTCTTCTGGTAGAGCCCGATGGCGACGAGCGGCCCGACCACCATGAAGCCGGCCAGCGCCGGAAACAGGATGTAGTCGAGCCCGAGCGCGAACAGCGTCCACACCACGGCGACCGAGACGGCGAACACGGCCAGCCCATAGGCGAGGCTGGGGCCGGGCGTGTCGAGGAAATCGCGCCAGCCGGCCGCGAGCCAGCCGAAGGCGGCCGAGGCCGGCAGGCCGCGCCGACGCCGGTGGGCGAGCGGAACGGGCCGTGCCCGTGCCGGTTGCGAGGGTCCGGTGTTCATCGCGCTCCTCCTTCCTCAGCAGGCCGGACGGGCGGCGCGGAAGGTCGCGCCGTCGCGGTCCGGGGTTTTGGTGTGCGCCACGCAGTCCGGCTGCGAGGCGACGGCGACATAGACCAGATGCGCGTTGGCGGCGACGAAGAGCAGCACGACCGCCGCCGCGATGCCGGCCGAAGCGAGGCGCCAGTTGAGCCGACGCGCCGGGCCGCCGGATGCCGCGCCGCTCATTCGCCGCCGCTCCCGAGGCCGGCGACGTAGAGCGCCAGCACCTTGAGGTCGAGCGGCTTCAGCCGGCCCTCCCAGTGCGGCATGTGGCCCTGCCGGCCGCCATGGATCGAGGCGTAGACCGACTGCGCGTCGCCGCCATAGAGCCAGACGTCGTCGGCGAGGTTCGGCGCGCCCGTCTCGGCCATGCCGGTGGCGTCGTCGCCGTGGCAGGAGGCGCAGTTCTCGGCAAAAATCTCGCGGCCCTCCTCGATCCGGGCGTCGCCGGCGAGCGCGTCGGGCTGCGACAGCGAGCGCACATAGGCGGCGACCGCCCGCATCTGGTCGCGCTCCAGCACGCCGTCGCGGCCGAACGCCATCATCTGCGACATGCGCGTCTCGTCATGGCCGGAATTGATGCCGACGCGGATGGTCTCGTGGATCGTCTCCGGCTCGCCGCCCCACAGCCAGGCGCCGGCCGTCAGGTCGGGGAAGCCCCGGCTGCCCTTGCCGGAAGTGCCGTGGCAGACGGCGCAGTTGTCGCCGAACAGCGCATGGCCGGCTTCGCCGACGATGCGCATCAGCGCCGGATCGGCCTGCACCTCGGCATAGTCGAGCGCCATGACGCGCTCCGCCCAGCCGGCGCGCGCGGCCGCGGCCTCCTCCACCTGCCGCGTCACCACCTCGCGCTGGTCGAAACCGAGCAGGCCCCTTGTGTAGGTCACGCCCAGCGGCCATGCCGGCATCAGTATCCAGTAGCCCAGCGCGAACAGCGCCGTGGTGACGAGGAAGAACAGCGCCACGCGCGGGATCGGCGTGTCGAGCTCCTCGATGCCGTTCCATTCGTGGCCGGTGGTCATCCGCCCGGTGACGGGATCGTGCTTTTCCAGCGCCATGCAAACTAACCCTTCGGACGGTCGTCTTCGTCGAGAATGCTCTTCTTGGCGCGGTCGAAGCGCTTCCGGTTCGAGGGCCAGAAGACGTAGACGAGCACCGCGATCGAGAAGGCGATCAGGTAGAACAGGCCCCAGCTCTTGGCGAAGGCGACGAAGGAATTGTGATCGAGTTCCATCGCTCACTCCTTTTCAGTCGCGCCGGTCTCGACATCGTCCGTGTCTGCGTCCGTGCCCGGGCCGGCATTGGTTGCGGCGTCGGTCAGCCGGCCGAGGATCTGGAGATAGGCGACGAGCGCGTCCATCTCCGTCAGCCGGCCGGCTTCCCCGTCGAAGACACGGATGTTGGTTTCCTCGCCGTAGCGCTCGGCCACGCCTGCCGCGAAGCCGGAATCGGGCGTGGCCTGTCCCATGGCGTCCGCAGCCGCGTTCTCGACCATCTCATCAGTGTAGGGCACGCCGAGCCGCTGCATAGCCTTGAGATGGCGGGGCAGGTCCCCGGTGCGCAGGCCGTTGCGCTGCAGCCAGCCGTAGCGCGGCATCACCGATTCCGGCACCACGCCGCGCGGGTTGACGAGGTGGGCGACATGCCAGGCGTCGGAATACTTGCCGCCGAGGCGGGCGAGGTCCGGGCCGGTGCGCTTCGAGCCCCACAGCATCGGCCGGTCGTATTTCGATTCGACCGCCAGCGAATAGGGACCGTAACGCTCGACCTCGTCGCGCAGCGTGCGGATCATCTGCGAGTGGCAGGCATAGCAGCCCTCGCGCACGTAGATGTTGCGGCCGGCGAGCTCCAGCGGCGTGTAGACGCGCATGTCCGGCGCCTCCTCGACCGTCTCGTCGATGGTGAACAGCGGCGCGATCTCGACCATGCCGCCGATGGCCGAGACGCCGATGATGGCGAGCACGAAACCGATGGCGCTGCGCTCGAGCTTGCGGTGGAAGAACTCGGGCATCGGCTCACTCTCCCGGCTGGACGGCGGCAGCCGGCCCATGCGGGGCCGGCACGTCCGCGGCGCTGTCGCGCGCCGCACCGCGACGCGCCGTGCGGATGGTCATGAGGACGTTCCAGGAACCGACCACCGCGCCGGCGAGGAAGAACAGCCCGCCCACGGTGCGGGCGATGTAGTAGGGATGCATGGCGACCAGGCTGTCGATGAAGGAATAGGCGAGCGTGCCGCTGTCGGTGTAGGTGCGCCATATCAGGCCCTGGATGATGCCCGAGTTCCACATCGCGAAGACGTAGATGACGGTGCCGGTGAGCGCGAGCCAGAAATGCGCCTCGACCAGCCGCGGCGAATACATGGTCTTCTGCTTCCACATCCACGGCACCAGCGCGTAGATCGAGCCGAAGGTGATCATCGCCACCCAGCCGAGCGCGCCGGCATGAACGTGGCCGACGGTCCAGTCGGTGTAGTGCGAGAGCGAGTTCACGGCGCGGATGGCCATGAACGAGCCCTCGAAGGTCGAGATGCCGTAGAACACCGCCGCCACCATCATGAAGCGCAGCGTGGCGTCGTCGCGCACCTTGTGCCAGGCGCCGTTGAGCGTGGCGAGCGCGTTGCCCGCCGACGACCACGACGGCACCAGGAGCATGATCGAGAAGGTCATGCCCAGCGTCTGCACCCATTGCGGCAGCGCCGTGTAGTGCAGGTGGTGCGAGCCCGCCCACATGTAGAAGAAGGTGATGCCCCAGAAGCTGATGATGGAGAGGCGGTAGGAGAAGATCGGCCGCTCGGCGCGCTTGGGCATGTAGTAGTACATCATGCCGAGGAAGCCGGCGGTGAGGAAGAAGGCGACCGCGTTGTGGCCGTACCACCACTGCACCATCGCGTCCTGCACGCCGGAATAGAGCGGATAGCTGCGCGCCGCGGCGAAGGAGACCGGCAGCGCCAGGTTGTTGACGATGTGCAGCACCGCCACGACCAGGATGAAGGCCATGTAGTACCAGTTGGCGACGTAGATGTGCGGTTCCTGCCGCCGCTGCAGCGTGCGGATGTAGATCAGGAAGTAGACGACCCAGACCACGACCAGCCAGATGTCGGCATACCATTCCGGCTCGGCATATTCCTTGGACTGGGTGATGCCCATGAAGTAGCCGGTGACGGCGAGGACGCAGAACAAATTGTAGCCGATCAGCACGAACCACGGCGAGAGCTGGTCGGGCAGCCGCGCCCGCGAGGTGCGCTGGAGAACGTGGAGGGAGGTGGCGATCAGCGCATTGCCGCCGAAGCCGAAGATGACGCCGGTGGTGTGGACCGGGCGGATGCGGCCGAAGCTCGCCCAGGCCTGGTCGACGAAGGTCAGCTCCGGCCAGGCCAGCAGGGCCGACACCCACACGCCGAAGAACATGCCGAACACCGCCCACGCCATGGTCAGCACGATGCCGGCCTTGGTCGGGTCGTCGTAGTAGCGCGCGAAGCGCTCCTCGCCCGGCTCGGGCGCGTAGAAGCCGGCCATCACCAGCCACGCGACGCCGAGGGCGAAGACGAGCACGACGAAGCCGTGCGCGCCCATCAGGTCGCCGCGCCCGGCCGCGGCCATGGCGAGGCCGGTGAGGCCGAGAAGGAACAGGATGACCAGCGCAAGCCGGCGTTCGGACAGCGTCAGTCCCGCTACCATGATGCGATCCCCCTGCCGGCTTTCCTGCCCTTCGGGAGATGACTGCCGGCTAAAACAGGTATTTTGTATGCCTCTTTTAGCAGCAAGCTTTTGCAATCCCAACAGGAAAGTGCACTGTAAAACGGAAATTTTTCCGCGCACGCTCCGTCGGCGGGCGGACGAACGCCGGGAAGGCGTCGATTCCGCCGGGAATACCGGCCTCTCCCGTGCCGAAGCGCGGGGGAGGCCGGTGCTCAGTCGCCCACCGTGCCGGGCAGGCTGAGATCGCCCGAGGCGACGTCGAAGACGTCGGCGACGCAAAGCAGCGGCGCGTGGACGTTGGCATTGACGCGCAGGCCGGCCGTGACGCCGTCATAGCGCGCGCCCTGCGCCGCCACGGTGCCGGGCGGCACGCGCAGCTCGACGCTCTCGCCTTCGAGCGACGGCTCGAAGCCGGGGCTGTCGATCAGCAGCGGCAGGCCGGGCCACGTCTCCGGCAGGCGCGGCTTCGCCCCTTCCGGTATGTCGATGACCTTGAGCGCACCGGCGCCGCAGGCCTCGTCCGGCCCGAGCACCACCCAGTGGCTGTGCCAGACGCCGCCGTCATTGCCCGGATCGCCGTCGCTGTTCTCGTCCTGAAGCGGCGTGTCGTCGAAATCGGGATGCGAGGTGACGGCCATGGCCAGGATGCCCGCCTTCTCCTCGAAGCCCGCCTCGTAGGGGTCGATGCTCGTCGGCCAGACATAGGCGAAGACCTCCGAGCCGGCGAGCGCGCCGGCGGGCGTCGGCCTGGTTTCGCCGGCGCTGCCGGACACCGCCATGCGGAAGACGATCCCGCCGTCCTCGATCGTCACCCGGGCGTGGACGATGTCGAAATCGGCAGCCCCGGCATTGCCGGCCTCCGCCGCGATGCCGCCCGCATGCGAGCCGGCGTCGTGGGCGAGGGCCGGGGCCGCCGCGGCCAGCAGCAGCGCCAGCGCCGCCGGACAGGCGAGCCGGCCCATCACGCGCCTCCCTTCAGCGCGGCGAGCGAGGCGCCGTGATTGATGTGATAGGCGCTGCCGGCCAGCACCAGCGCCGGCACCGAGGCGACGCCCGCGGCCTCGGCCTCGGCGATGCGGGACGGCTCCTCGCCGAGATGCACGATCTCGACCGTCCAGGCGGCAGGGTCGAGCGCGCCGGCCAGGCGCTGCTCGGCGTCGACGCAGACCGGGCATCCGGCATGGTAGAAGATGGCTTTCTGTGGCATGGTCTTCAGGCTCCCTTCTTTCCCATAAGAGCGTGAGCAAAAAGAGCGCCCCGCCATTGCCGTGGCCGGGGCGCTCGTCGTTCAGGCCGCCCCGAAGGCGGAAAGCGCGGACGCCTTCTCCTGCGGGCCGGCCTCCTCGTGGTCGGCGCAGTCGAGACGCAGGGAGGCGTCGCCGAATGCGGCATCCACGAAGGCGCAGTGATGCGGCTTCTGCGCATCGGAATGGACGTAGGGCCGGAAGAACCGGCAGGTCAGGCACAGCCGCTGCGGCTCGATGGCGCCCGACCGCTGCAAGGACAGGATCATCTTCGACAGGGCGCGGCGCATGCCGGCCTGCTCGGCCGGCGCGAGCGCCTCGGCCGCCTGCGCCAGCGCGGCCGGCGGCCGGGCGACGTCGGCGGCGATGCGCCGGCCCTCGGCGGTCAGGTGGATCAGCGATGCGCGACCGTCTCCGGGGTCGGGCCGCCGCTCGACGAGCCGCTTGCGCGCCAGCGCCGAGAGCGCGTCGCTCGCCGTCGCCTGCGTCACGGCAAGGTGCTGCGCGAGGCCGCCGACACGGGAGGGACCTCTGGCGCGGAGGAAGGAAAGGCACGCCGTCTGGGTCGGCGTCAGGCCGAGCGGCTCGGCCTCGCGCCAGCCGGCCATGCGCAGATAGGCCGCGATGCGCTCGAGGCCGGCTGCAATCTGCTCGCTGTCGTTTGTGGCTTGCGACATGTCATATTAATAGGACTCCTATATATACGAGTCAAGCGGGACCGGCAGGCGGGCGGCTGCCCGGATGCGAGCGGGGTTGCCGACCGGAGAGGGACCGGATGCATCCCGGATTGCCCCGGACGGGATGGCCCGGTGTTGACCTCCCCGCGCCGGCGCGCTTGGCTGCTGGGCGCGTGGCGTGGAAGGAAACCGGCGATGGCGGTGGCGTGGGACGATCTGGACGAGGACGAGAAGACCGCGCTCAGGCGGCTCAACCGCGGCCCCTATCCCGGCCTGCCGCCCGAGCTCGGCGAGCGGCTGGTCGCGCGCGGGCTGGCGGTGCGCCGCGCGGGCGGCGTCGGCATCAACCGCGAGGGACGCGCGCTCGTCATCTCGGTCCTTCTGGAAGGCCGCGGCGGCACCGGCTGATGCCGCCGCATCGCGTGAACGAAGGTCGGGGGGAGGGGGGCTGTCGTCGGACCCCGGAAATTACCCTAGTGGCCGGCGGCCTCGCGCTTCTTCTCGACCAGCAGGCGGCCGGCCGTCTCGAAGGCGTCGTTGACGGCGAGGTTGATATCCTCCGCCGCGCTGCCCTTTCCGCTTTCGCGGGTGACGTTGACGTCCGGCCCGGGAATGCCGACCCTCAGATGCACCTTGAACGGCCGGCCCGACACCTGCCGCTTCTGCGGCGCCTCGATCGTCACGTCGCCGTCGACGATGCGGGGGTGGAGCGGCGAAGCGGCGTCGGACGTGGCTCTCGACGGCCTCCGAGGGTTCGATGTTGCGGAAGGTCACGGTAAGCGGCGCCTGCATGTCGATGCTCCGGTGTCTGCACTGTCACTGCCTTGCATCGACGAACGTAATATGCGGCGAAGGCGGTTTCCATAGCGCCGCGACCTTTTGTGCCGCCGGCGCCATGCGGCTTGAACCGGACGGCCGCCGCGTGCACAAACGCTGCATCGGGCGCTCCCGGCCGGGCTCCCGAAGACGGGGAGCGGGATGGCGATGCAGGCGGGATCGGGCAGCAGGAACGCGACGGGCGCGCGCCGGAGGGCGGCGCCCGCGCTGGCGGGCCTCCCCGCGCTCCTGCCGGGCGAGGCGCTCGCCCATGCGGCCGAGCGCGGCCATGTCATGCTGCTGCCGACCGGCCATTATCTCGCCGGCGGCGCGGCGGCCGTGGCGCTCACCTTCCTCGTGCTCGCCTTCGCGCCGCCCGGCCCGCTCGACCGGCTCGCCCGCTGGCGGCTGCCGCTCGGCAGCCTGCCGGCCGGCCTGCGGCTGTGGGGCAGCGCGCTGTCCTTCCTGTTCCTCTGCCTTCTGGTGGCCGCCGGCTTCCTCGGCAGCCGCGATCCCTTGTCCAACCCGCTGCCGCTGGTGGTCTGGGCCGTCTTCTGGGTCGGCCTGACCCTGGTTCAGGGCCTTCTCGGCGACGTCTGGCGCTGGATCAATCCGTGGCATGCGCCGTGGCGCGTGCTGGCCGCGCTCTCCGGCCGCCGCGTCGCGGCCCGCGAGCTGCCCGGCCGGCTCGGCTACTGGCCGGCGATCCTCCAGTTCTTCGCCTTCGTCTGGTTCGAGCTCGTCCATCCCGCGCCCGACGATCCGGCCGTGCTGGCGAGCGCCGTCACCGTCTACTTCGCCGTCAACCTCGCCGCCATGCTCGTCTTCGGGCACGAGGCATGGTCGCGCCAGGGCGAATGCCTCTCGGCTTTCCTGCGCATGATGGCGCGGCTCGGCGTGGTCGAGGGCAGGGACGAGGGCGGCGAAGCGGGCCGGCGCAGGCTCGCGCTCTGCCTGCCGGGCGCGAAGCTCGTCAATGCGCCGGCGCTGAGCGTCGGCGGCGCGCTGTTCCTGCTTCTTGCCCTGTCCTCCGTCTCCTTCGACGGCCTGATGCGGACCTTCTTCTGGCTCGGCCTGATCGGCGTCAACCCGCTGGAGTTTCCCGGCCGCAGCGCCGTGATGGCAAGCTCCACCGTCGGGCTGGCGGCGGCCTTCGCGCTGCTCGCGGCCGCGTTCTTCGCCGCGGTGGCGCTGGGAGAAGGGCTCGTCGGCCGGCGGGGCGAGACGTTGCGGTCGGCCGGCGCGCTGGTGTGGTCGATCGTGCCGATCGCCACCGCCTATCACGTCGCGCACTACCTGCCGTCGCTGGTGATCGACGTCCAGTATGCGCTGGCCGCGCTCTCCGACCCGTTCGGCAGCGGCGCCGACCTCCTCGGCACCGCGCATCTCGACGTCCAGGCCGGTGCGCTGCTCGGGGCCGACCGCGCCTGGCTGGTGTGGAACCTCCAGGCCGGCGCCATCGTCGCCGGCCACCTGCTCGCGGTGCTCGTCGCCCATGTCGTGGCCGACCGGCTTCACGGCTCGGTTCAGGCGGCGGCGCGAAGCCAGCTTCCGCTCGCCGTGCTCATGGTCTTCTATACCGTGCTCGGCCTGTGGCTGCTCTCGGCGCCGTCGGCTGGCTAACCTTTTTCGCGCCGCAGCAAATGTCATGTTGCACGGCCGCCGGATTGGTGGTTTACCTTGCGGCCGTTTCCATTCCGGCAGCGCGACCGCGGCCAGACGGCGGTGCGCAATCCGGCTCCAGCCGAGGGGGGTCCATCATGACCGACGCGCGCAATCCTTCCCGTCCTTCCGCCGCTTCCGTTTCGCGCCGCAATGCGCTGAAGGGCCTCGGCGCCGCGGCCGCGCTCGGCGCGGCTCCCGGCTTCGTCCGCTATACGCAGGCGCAGTCCTCCGCCCCGATCAGGATCGGCTTCCAGGCCCATCGCACCGGCATCGGCGCCGCCTATGGCCGCTGGTACGAGCGCACCACGGCCGCCGCGGTCAAGGCCATCAACGAGGCCGGCGGCATCAACGGCCGCCCGGTCGAGATCGTCACCGAGGACGACGGCACCGATCCGGCGCGCGGCGCCGAGGTGGTGGAGAAGTTCGCCCGCCAGCACCGCGTCGATCTCGTCTACGGCACGCTGTTCTCCCATGTCGTCACCGGCTCGGCCCCGGCGGCCGGCGAGCTGAAGATCCCCTATTACGTGGTCTCCGAGGGCTACCACGTCGCCTCCGGCAAGCTGAACCGCTGGGTCGTCCAGCCCGGCATCACCGACGTGCGCGCCCAGTGCCGCTCGGTCGCGCCGTGGATCTCGCAGAATGTCGGCAAGAAGATCACCATGATCTATCCCGACTACGCCTTCGGCCATGACCATCGCGACTTCTTCGGCCCGGCCGCGCAGGAGCAGGGCGCGGAGGTGATCGCGCGGATCGCGATCCCGCCGACGGAGACCTCCTTCACCCGCTACTTCCCGCAGATCCCGTCCGACACCGACGTGATCTACCACGTCATGGTCGGGCCGGCGGTGCTGACCTTCGTCAAGGAGCTCGGCGAGTTCTACGGCAACCGCGGGCCGAAGCTGTTCGGCTTCATCGATTCGCTCGAGGCCGTCGACATCAACAGCCCCGGCCTCGAATTCCTCGAGGGCAGCCATTTCTGGGAAGGCATGCCGCGCTACCTCCAGGCCGACGCCTCCGAGGCCGAGCGCGCCTATCGCGCCGCCGTCGGCCTCGACGACAACGGCGCGTCGGTCAGCGACGCCCGCGACATCTCGACCGCCGCCCACATGTTCGGCTGCTGGGAGACGCTCTACGTCATCAAGAAGTCGATGGAGGCCGCCGGCTATCGCGGCATCGAGGACCGCCAGAAGCTGGTCGAGGCCACCGAGGCGATCACCGAGCTGCCCGAGGGCCTCGAGCACCCGCAGGGGCCGAAGCGGTTCGACGGCCGCATCCATCAGGTATTCGGCATCCAGAACATCTCCGTGGTCGAGAACGGCCGCCTGAACGTCGTCCACAAGACCACGATCGAGGACGGCCTCTACGAGCCGGAAGCCGATTACACCGCGCAGCCGTTCTGAGCCGGCCGCAAGGGTCGGGCAGGACGTGAGGCGCTGAGCGATGGGCTTCGGACCGCTCCTGCTCCTCGCCTCGCTCGAGGGTCTCGTCACCGCCGCCGTGCTGGCGCTGATGGCGCTGGGGCTTTCGCTCGTCTTCGGCGTCATGCGCGTGGTCAACGTCGCCCATGGCGAGTTCTTCATGCTCGGCGCGGTGGTGGCGTGGGCGGTCTCCACCGCCTTCGCCGGCCATCCGGCCATCGGCTTCACCGCGGCGCTCCTCGTCGCGCCGCTGGCCGTGGGCGCCGTGGCGTTCCTCTCGGAGCGGCTGGTGCTGCGCCGGCTCGGCTACGACCCGGAGGCGACCATCGTCGCCACCATCGGCCTGCTCTACATCGTCCAGCAGCTCGCGCTCACCTTCTACGGCGCGGATGCGCGGCCGGTGCAGCCGCCGTTCAACCCGCGCATCCAGATGCCGTGGTTCGGCTATTCCGGCTACAAGCTCTTCGTCATCGCCGCGGCGATGGTGCTGATGCTGGCGGCGTGGTTCGTGCTGGCGCGCACCCGCGCCGGCCTTGTCATGCGTGCCACCCAGTACGACAGCGAGACCGCGCAGGCCTTCGGCATCCCGGTCGGCCGCGTCTATGCCGCGGTCTTCGCGCTTGGCGCGATGCTGGCGGCCGTCGCCGCCGTGCTCGTCGTGCCGATCAGCCAGGCGCACTATCTGATGGGACGCGACCCGCTGCTTCTGTCCTTCGTCGTCGTCATCATCGGCGGGCTGGGCTCGCTGCGCGGCACCGTCGTCGCCGCGCTGCTGA
Source organism: Hyphomicrobiales bacterium (assembly GCA_022838525.1). Taxonomy (GTDB): domain Bacteria; phylum Pseudomonadota; class Alphaproteobacteria; order Rhizobiales; family Rhizobiaceae; genus Aerobium. The sequence goes on from JALHFU010000020.1 coordinate 30,146, forward strand.
TCGGCCTGTCCGACGGCATCATCTCCACCCTGTTCTTCTCGCCGACGCTCGCCAAAATCCTCGCCACGCTGCTCGTCGCGCTGGTGCTCGTCTTCCGGCCGCAGGGCCTGTTCGGGACGGCGGCGAAATGAGCGGCCGGTCGTCCCTTCGCAGTGCGTCCCTGCGCGTCTGGGGCCTGCATCTCGCGGTGCTCGCCGCCCTGCTCGCGGCCGGCTGGCTGCTGCCCGAATACCATCGCGGCGTCTTCTCCCGCGTCATGGTGCTGGCGGTGTTCGCCATGGGCTACAACCTGCTGTTCGGCTATGCCGGGCTGCTGAGCCTCGGCCACGCCATGTTCTTCGCCGCCGGTCTCTACGGCGCGGGACTGCCGCTCTATCATCTCGGATGGGGCGTGCCGGCCGCCTTCGCGGCGGGGGTCGCGGCGGGCGGCGCGCTCGCGCTCGTGGTCGGCGCGCTGGCGCTGCGTACCGTCGGCGTCGCCTTCATGATCGTCACCATGATGTTCTCGCAGGTCGTCTACCTGACCACGCTCTACTTCACGACCTGGACCCGCGGCGAGGAGGGTCTCGTGCTGTCGCCGGCGCTCCGCCGCATCGATCTCGGCGGAACCGTCGTCAGCCTGTCCGACCCGGCGGCGCGCTACGTCATTGCCTTCGTCCTGTTCTCGGCCGTGCTGTTTCTGTCGCTCAGGCTGGTGCGCTCGCCCTTCGGCCGCACGCTCGCCGGCATCCGCGAGAACGAGGAGCGCATGCGCATGCTGGGCTACGACACCTTCCGCGCCAAGCTCGCGGCAGTGGTGCTCTCCGGCCTGTTCTGCGCCGCTTCGGGCGCGGCCTACGGCCTGCTGTTCGGCTATGTCGGCTCGGGCTTCGCCTCGATCCAGTATTCGATCCTGCCGCTCCTGTGGGTGCTGGTCGGCGGTGCGGCGACGACGCTCGGGCCGCTTCTCGGCACGCTGTTCATGTTCTACGTCGTCGACTACGCCTCGGGCGTCACCACGGCATGGCTGGTGCTGGTCGGCGCGGCGCTGATCCTCACGGTCCTGTTCTTTCCCAGGGGCGTTCTCGGCAGTGCGCGCGAAAGGTGGCTCAAATGGCTGCCGTAGTAGCCCCCCTCATCGAGACGAAGGCGCTGTCGCGCAGCTTCGGCGGGCTGAAGGCGGTCGACGCCGTCGATTTCCGGCTGGAGAAGGGCGAGATCCGTGCCATCATCGGCCCCAACGGCGCCGGCAAGACCACGCTCGTCGGCCTGATCTGCGGCCGCGTCACCCCGTCGTCCGGCACCATCCTGTTCGAGGGCCGCGACATCACCCGCCTGCCGGCGCACGCCCGCGTCATGGCCGGCATCGCCTATACGTTCCAGATCACCTCGATCTTCCCGAAGCTCACGGTCTACGACAACGTCGCCCTGCCGGTGCAGCGGCGGCTGCTGGCCGGCGGCCGGGTCCGCCGATCCGGCCTCGACGCCGGCGTTGCCGAGGCATTGGAAAAGGTCGGCCTCGCCGACCGGGCCGACGTGCCGGCCGGCGATCTCGCCTACGGCCATCAGAGGCTGCTCGAAGTAGCGATGGGGCTGGCGCTGAAGCCGCGCCTGCTCATCCTCGACGAGCCGACGCAGGGCCTCTCTGACGGCGAGATCGCGAGCTTCGTCGCACTGGTGCGGGCCATCGCCGGGGAAACGACGATCCTGCTGATCGAGCACAACATGCAGGTGGTGATGGAGCTTGCCGAGACGATCACGGTGATGAATGCCGGCCGCATCCTCGCCGAAGGCGCGCCGGAGGCGATCCGCGCCGACAGGGCGGTGCAGGACGCCTATCTGGGGACCAAAAGCGATGGCTGAGGTGGCGCTCGAACTCGTGGGCGTCGACGCCTTCTACGGCGAGGTGCAGGCGCTGCGCGGCCTCTCGCTCAGGCTGGAGCGCGGCGAGGTGCTGTGCCTGCTGGGCCGCAACGGCGCCGGCAAGACCACGGCGTTGAAGGCGATCATGGGGCTGGTCGCGGTGCGGGCGGGCGAGATCGTCAAGGACGGCGCGTCGCTCACCCGCCTGCCGGCCCATGAAATCCCCAGGACCGGCATCGGCTACGTGCCGCAGGGCCGGCGGCTCTTCGCCGAGCTGACGGTGGCCGAGAACCTCGAGATCGGCCTGATGACGCGCGGCCGCGGCGCGGCGACGCGCGAGGCCGTGCTCGACCTCTTCCCGGTGCTGCGCGAGCGCTTCTCGCAGCGCTCGGGCACGCTGTCGGGCGGCGAGCAGCAGATGCTGGCCATGGCGCGGGCGCTGTGCCTTGAGCCGGACGTGCTGCTGCTCGACGAGCCGACCGAGGGGCTGATGCCGTCGATGATCGGCCGCATCCGCGACGCCGTCTCCGGCCTGCGCGACAAGGGCGTGTCCGTGGTGCTGGTCGAGCAGCGGGTGGAGGCGGCGCTGTCGCTCGCCGACCGCGTCGCCTTCATCGAGAACGGCCAGAACCGCGAGACGCTCGCCGCCGCGGCGGTGCGCGCCGACCCCGCCCGCCTGCGCCGCTATGTCGGCGTGGGCTGAGGCTATTCGCCGTCCAGCGCCGGCACGGCCACGCCCGCCATCTCCGCCGCCGTCAGCCGCGCCGCCCCCGCACGCGCGATGCGCAGCGTCAGCGCCTTGCGCGCGGCGGCGGCGAGCCGGTGTTCGGGGGCCTCGCGCAGCATCTCCGCGCCGTAGCCGTCCGAGAGGATGAAGCCGCATTCGGCCGGGAAGATCGCTTCCGGCACCCCGGGATGGGTGGCGAAGAAGAAGCGGTCGCAGTAGAGCCGGTATTCCGGCCATTTGCGGTCGACGCGGAAATCCTCGACCGACGACTTGATCTCGACGATCCAGATGTCGCCCTTGCGCGTCAGCGCCACGAGGTCGGCGCGCCGCCCCGTGGCCAGCGGCAGCTCGGGGATGGCGACCGCGCCCATCTCGATCAGCAGGCGCTGCACGCCGCGGCGCACGAGCATCGCCCGGTCGGACTGGCGGCCGTCGGCGAGCGGGTTTAGGGGAATCGGCGAAACGATGGGCATGGCCGCACAATGGCACCGAAGCCCGGCCGTTTGAAGCCCGGCGCCGCAGGAGCGGCTTCCGCCCGGGTCGAAAACGCTCCCGGTCAGCCGCACTTGCGGCGGGCGCTGCCCGCCATGTCCTCGAGGATCGGGCAGTCCGGCCGGTCGTCGCCGTGGCAGGCGCGCACCAGCGTGTCGAGCGTGCGGCGCATGGATTCGAGCTCGGCGATCTTCTCGTCGATCGCCGCGACATGGGCCACCGCGATCTCGCGCACGTCGTGGCTGGCGCGGCTCTTGTCGCGGTAGAGCGCCATCAGCTGCCGGCAGTCCTCGATCGAGAAGCCGAGGCCGCGCGCCCGCTTGAGGAAGGCGAGGCTGTGCACGTCCTCGCCCGAATAGTCGCGATAACCGTTGGCGGCGCGGCCGGGCCGTATCAGGCCGACATCCTCGTAGTAGCGGATGGTCTTGGCCGGCAGGCCGGAACGGCGGGCGGCTTCCGAGACGTTCATTGCGGCTCCTTTCGCTTTCGCAAGGTTTC
>JALHFU010000202.1:0-5195 GCA_022838525.1 Hyphomicrobiales bacterium
TTGGTGCTGATCGTCTTTAGCCGCTCGTCCCGGTAATTCGCGAAGTCGGCGGTGGTCAACTCGGACAGGCGCTTCTTGCAGATACGGTGCCGGAGGAAAGCATTGAGAATGATCGTTTCAATCTCCGCACCCTTCTTCGTCGGCACCACCTCGTTCCGGTAGCGCGTCACCAGATCGGCAAGCGTGATCCGTTCCAACTCCTTCCTGTCGGGACCAAGCTCGCCCCTGTCAGCCTGCCGCTCTTGGTGGTTTGCCCATTCCTTTGCGTCGGCCAGTTTGTGGAAGGTCTTGGTGATCGTGGGCAGGCCCTTCCGCCGAACCCTGACCTGATATTTCTCTCGGTGCTTGTGGATCGAAGCCATCGGCATCTCCTTGGAGCCATAGTGGAGCCAAGCAGCCGATTTCAAACGTCTCTAGGAAGTCGGAAGAGTCTGAGAAAGCTCTTTATTCTCAAGACCTTAGTTGGATGGTGGGCGTGACAGGGATTGAACCTGTGACCCCTACGATGTCAACGTAGTGCTCTCCCGCTGAGCTACACGCCCATCCGATGCCCGCGCATACACCACAGGCCGGGGCCGGCGTCAATAGCGGAATGTCCATGGCGACGCCGGTGCGGACGCGGCCTCAGGCCGCCTTCAGCATCTTCTCGACCTCGGTGACGAGGTCGCGCAGGTGGAACGGCTTCGACAGGACCTTGGCGTCCTTCGGCGCTCGCGAATCGGGGTTCAGGGCCACGGCGGCGAAGCCGGTGATGAACATCACCTTGAGGTCCGGGTCGATCTCGGTGGCGCGGCGGGCGAGCTCGATGCCGTCCATCTCGGGCATCACGATGTCCGTCAGCAGCAGCGAGAAGGGCTCCTCGCGCAGCCGCTCGTAGGCGCTGGCGCCGTTGTCGAAGTCGCTGACGTCGTAGCCGGCGCGCTCGAGCGCCTTCACCAGAAAGCGACGCATGTCGTCGTCGTCTTCCGCAAGCAGGATTCTCGCCATAAGTCCCGTCCGAATCAGTCAATCCGTGCGCCCGGAGAGGGCGTTCCCGACCTTCGGTCGTATATGCTCGCCGTCCGGTAAAGATCAAGTGAACGGCAAGTCTCCCATGACGGTACGGCGTCGGCGCGAAAGCCGGCTTGCCGCTCTGGACAGCGCCGGCCGCCGGTGGCAGGCTCGACCCGAACCTGAAAGGGCGCAGATGCGAGGCGCAGGCACCGGGAGCTTCATGTCGGCAGCACGAGATTTCACCGCCGCGCCGCCCTTCGTGGTCGCCAGCCCCGCCGAGCAGCGGGTGCCCTTCGTCTTCAACTCGCCGCACAGCGGCCGGCTGTATCCGCCGCGCTTCCTGGCCATGAGCAGGCTCGACGCGGTGTCGATCCGCCGCTCCGAGGACTGCTTCGTAGACGAGCTGTTCGGCGGCGCGGTCGCGCTCGGCGCGCCGATGCTGGCGGCGAACTTCCCGCGCGCCTATCTCGACGTCAACCGCGAGCCATGGGAGCTCGACCCGCGCATGTTCACGGACCCGCTGCCATCCTACGCCAACACGCGCTCGGCGCGGGTGGCGGGCGGGCTCGGCACCGTGCCGCGCCTCGTCGGCGAGGGGCTGGAGATCTATGCCGGCAGGCTGCCGCTCGGCGAGGCGGTGGCGCGCGTCGAGGAGATCTACAAGCCCTATCACGAGCAGCTCGGGCGGCTGCTGTCGCACACGCATGCGGCCTTCGGCTTCGCGGTGCTGGTCGACTGCCACTCGATGCCGGCAAGCGTCAGGGTCGGCGACGGCCGGACCCGGCCGGACTTCATCGTCGGAGACCGCTTCGGCACGGCCTGCGCCCCGGCGCTGACGGAAGCGGCGATCGCGATCCTGGTCGGGATGGGCTACAACGTCGCCCACAACAAGCCCTATGCCGGCGGCTTCATCACCGAGCATTACGGCCGGCCGGCCCAGGGCCTGCATGCGCTGCAGATCGAGGTCAATCGCGGGCTCTATCTCAACGAGCGCACCTGCGAGCCGACCTTCGGCTTCGCGGCGCTCGCCGCCGACATGACGCGGTTCTGCGCCGAGCTGATCGCGATACCCGACCAGCTCCTCGACCCCGGCGCGATGCCGCTGGCCGCGGAATAGCGGCGGAGCGCCGCCGGCGCAGGGCAAATCCCGATAAGAAGCCAATCTCCATAAAAAATGACCGCACCGTTGTGCACGGCGCGGCCCAAGTCTAGGGAGGAAACGCCCAAGGAGGGCATGAACAGGTCGCCCTGTTCACCGTCAAATTTATGCTGCAACGCACAAATGTCAACCCGATTGTTCAGCCCGTGAACAGAGTTGTGAACAGACGGGCGGCCGGCCGCCCGGGCGCTGCGGCCCGGATGCGCTTCGGCGAGGAGAGGGATCGATGAGGATCGAGAAGGATTTCATGCAGCGGATCGCCGCGGCCGCGGCGCGCGAGACGCTGCCGCGCTTCCGCATGGCGGGGCTCGTCTCCGACAACAAGCACGCCGCCGGCTTCGATCCGGTGACGGAGGCGGACCGCGAGGCGGAGCAGGTGATCCGGGCGCTGATCCGCGAGGCGTTCCCCGGCCATGGCATCGTCGGCGAGGAGTTCGGCGTCGAGAACGGCGACAGCCGCCATGTCTGGGTGATCGACCCCATCGACGGCACGCGGTCCTTCATCTCCGGCGTGCCGCTGTGGGGCACGCTGGTCGGCCTCACCGAGGACGGCGACGCGCTCGCAGGCATGATGTCGCAGCCCTTCACGGGCGAGCTGTTCTTCTCCGACGGCGAGGGAGCCTGGTACGAGGGGCCGGGCGGGGCGCGCCGCCTTGGCGTGCGGCCGACGCGATCGCTGTCGGAGGCGACGCTGTGCACCACCACGCCCGCCCTGTTCGCCGACGGCAAGCGCACGGTCTACGACCGGCTGGAAGGCGAGGTGCGGCTCGCCCGCTACGGAACGGATTGCTACGCCTATGCGATGCTGGCCGCCGGCAACATCGACCTCGTGGTCGAGACGGCGCTTCAGCCCTACGACATCGTCGCGCTGGTGCCGATCATCGAGCGGGCAGGCGGCATCGTCACCACCTGGGACGGCGGGCCGGCGGAGAAGGCGGGCGACATCGTCGCGGCGGCCACGCCGGAGCTGCATCGCGCGGCGCTGGACCTGCTCAACGGCTGACGGGGATCAGTCGCCGCTGCCCGGGATGAAGGCGTCGAAGGCGGCGAGGAACTGCTCGCGGAAGATGTCGGCCTCCTGCAGCAGCTCGTGGCGCGCGCCGTCGACGGTCAGCACCCTGCCGGCGCGCAGGCGGCGGCCGAAGCGTTCGGTCGCCGCCGGATCGACCACCTCCTCGGCGCCGGCCGCCACGACCAGCACCGGAATCCTGAGGGCCGCGGCATAGTCCGGGTCGTTGACGCGGGCCGCCGCCCTGAAGGCGGCGCGCACCCACGAGGCGGTGACGCCGCCGAGCGCGAATTCCGGATACCAGCGGTGGATGTCGACGTTGCGGGCGTAGCGCACCGGGTCGCTCGTCAGCACGTTCCTTTCGAAGGGCGTCGGCTCCCGCTCGCGCGGGCCGCCGCTGATATAGGCGGCGCCGAGGCCGAAGGCGTGCATCAGGCTCGCCAGCCGCGAGGCGTTGGGGGCCGAGAGCGTGCCGTCCGGCAGGCCGAGGAGCGGCGAGGACAGCACCATGCGCTCGACCCGGCTTTGCAGCCGGGGTGCGGCGAGCAGCGCGACCAGCGCCCCGGTCGAGTGGGCGAGCACGTAATAGGGGCCGCGGCAGTCGGGCAGCACGATCTGGCGGAAGAACGGGTCGATGTCGCGGGCATAGTCGTCGAAATCGCCGATATGCCCGCGCTCGGCGTCTGCCAGGATGCGGTCGGAGCCGCCCTGGCCGCGCAGGTCGAAGAGGGCTGCGCCGAAGCCGCGCGCCGACAGGTCGCGCACGGTCTCGTAATATTTCTCGATGCACTCGTTGCGGCCCTGGAGGATGACCACAGTGCCCTTGAGCGGGCGCGCGGTCGCCTTGAAATGCGCATAGCGGATGCGCCGGCCGTCCGGCATCGTCAGCATGCCGGCGCTGGCGTTCTCCGGCATCGGGTTGCCCGGCGTCTCGAAAATGAAGTCCGGCATGGTGGGCTGTCGCTCTCCGGGGTCGGGGTGCCTGCCCGTGATAGGAAGCGCGCGGCCGAATTGCAAAGGGATTTCGCGCGGGGAGGAGGGGAGGGCGGCCGCCGCTGAAAGGGAAAGGCCGGAAGCGCTTTTCGGCGACTTCCGGCCTTCTGTCGATCCGGGAGGAAGGGACGATACACCCGGCTCGGCCTCGGAGACGTCGGGGCAGGCCCGCCGTCTGTTCCGTTGTTGAGAGAAAGGTAGACCCGGACGCCTGAACCGAAGCCGAAGGGTCGGTTCATCCTGCGTTCATCTGCGCGCGGCGTTCCCGCGCGACCGAATCGCGCCGCGCCCGCGCCGAGGTGGGGGCTTGAAAACGGATTCCCGCGAACCCAAATCCTCCGATGCGGCCGCCGAGGAAGGGGCCGCTGGCCGCGAGAAGACGCCGCAACGGGTTTTCGCAGCCGGCCATACGCAAACAGATGTTGCTCAACAGGAGAACAGAACCATGCGTCACGTCGATTTTTCGCCGCTCTACCGCTCGACCGTCGGGTTCGACCGCCTTTTCACGATGCTCGACTCGCTCGCCCAGCCGGAGAACGGCCAGACCTATCCCCCCTACAACATCGAGCGCACGGGTGAGGACGCCTATCGCATCTCGATGGCCGTCGCCGGCTTCTCGGAGGACGACATCTCGATCGAGGCGCACCGCAACGTGCTGACCGTGAAGGGCGAGAAGACCGAGGAGCAGTCGGAGGAGCGGGAGTTCCTGCATCGCGGCATCGCCGCGCGCGCGTTCGAGCGCCGCTTCCAGCTGGCCGACCATGTCGAGGTCGAGGGCGCCGAGCTCAAGAACGGCCTTCTCCACATCGACCTCAAGCGCAACATCCCCGAGGAGATGAAGCCGCGCCGCATCGAGATCGCGAGCGCGCCCGCCAAGGCGAAGCAGATCGAGGCCAAGGCGGCCCACTAAGCGCTTCCTCCACGGTGAACGCCGGGCGGCGTCTTCGGACGCCGCCCTTTTGCATTCCGGCCCTTGCCGGCTCAGCCGAGCAGCTCGCCGAAGCGGTCCACCTCGTCCGCCGTGGTCGCGAAGCTGGCGAC
>JALHFU010000202.1:5244-12828 GCA_022838525.1 Hyphomicrobiales bacterium
GATCTCGTGCGGCGGGTGCCACGGGTAGAACACCGCGCCCGCGGCCTTCAGCCTGTCCATGGCGCCCGTCTTCAGGATGGGAAAGACCTCGTTGGCCTCGGGCCGCCAGCCGAGCCGGGCATGCGGCGAGGCTTCGACATGGGCGGCAAGGCGCGCCGCCATGGCGTTGGCGTGGCGGGCCGTCTCCAGCCACAGGCCGTCGCGGAAATAGGCCTCGAACTGGGCGGCGACGAAGCGCGACTTCGAGAAGAGCTGCGCGGCGCGCTTGCGGATGAACGGGAACTGCCGCGCGCTCTCGGGGTTCCCGGGGTCCATGAACACCACGGCCTCGGCGCACCAGCAGCCGTTCTTGGTGCCGCCGAAGGACACGACGTCGACGCCGCGCTTCCACGTCATCTCGGCCGGGGTGACGCCGAGCGAGACGAGGGCGTTGGCGAATCGCGCGCCGTCTATGTGCAGCGGCAGGCCGTTGCCGGCCGCGATGGCGGCGATCGCCTCGATGTCGCCGAGGGCGTAGACGGTGCCGATCTCGCTGGCCTGGGTGATGGAGATCGCGGCCGGCTGCCCGGAATGGACGAAGGCGGCCGGATAGCGCGCGATCTCCGCTTCCAGCGCCTGCGGCGTCATGCGGCCGAGCGGCCCGTCCACGGGCGCGAGGCGGCCGCCGCCCGAAAGGTACTCGACCGCGCCGCCTTCATCGGCGATCATATGGGCGTCGCGGTGGGCGAAGAACACGCCGCCCGGCCGCGCCAGCGTCGTCATCGACAGCGCATTCGCGGCCGTGCCCGTGCCGACGAAGAACACCGCCACCTCGCGCTCGAAGACGTCGCAGAATGCCCGCTCCACAGCCCGGTCGAGGTCGCTCGAGCCGTAGGCGGAGGCGAAGCCGGCGGCGCGGCGGGCGAGATTGTCGGCGATGGCCGGGTGGGCGCCGGCCCAGTTGTCGGAGGCGAAGAACATGGCTGGGAGGAATCCGGATGGCGTTTCAGTCGGCGGCACTGTGGACGAGGCAGGGCCGTCGCGGCAAGGGGAGAGGCGCGTGCTGAACGGAAAGAACGCAACCGCGCCCGTTCGCGCAGCAAAGTTTCGCCACTTGCCGGAAATTTTTGCATTTCCGTCTTGTGCGCTGCCGGCTCCTATGGCATAGACGAATAGGACAGCAATACTGTCTTATACAGCAATGCTGTCCTATTCGCCGGTTGCAACGACCGGGCCGCAGATGCGTTCGGCATCTTCGCAGGCCACACGAAGCGACCGGCCCTTTCGCAAGATGCCGGCCTTCGTGCCGGGCGGCGCGGGAAGCGCCCCCGAACGGCGGCGCGGCGAAACGACATAGATATAGACTAAAGTGACGGAGGACGAGGCGATGACGCACCAGACGCCACCTGCAGCGACGGCTCAGGCAGGGATCGCGCGCGCCAAAACCGCCGCCGCCACGAAGACCGAGGCCATCCGGGCCGCCGCCGCGCAGGGCCTCTACGATCCGCGCAACGAGCACGACGCCTGCGGCGTCGGCTTCATCGCCCAGATGAAGAACGTGAAGTCGCACCAGATCGTGCGCGACGGCCTCGCCATGCTGGAGAACCTGACCCATCGCGGCGCGGTCGGCGCCGACCCGCTGATGGGCGACGGCGCCGGCGTGCTGGTGCAGATTCCCGACCGCTTCTTCCGCGAGGAGATGGCGCGCGAGGGCGTCGAGCTGCCCGCCCCCGGCCACTACGCCGTCGGCCACTGGTTCATGCCGCAGGATGCGGGGCTGCGCGCCCATGTCGAGGATATCATCCGCGAATCGGCGCAGTCGGAAGGCATTCCGCTTCTCGGCTTCCGCGATGTGCCGGTCGACAATTCGTCGCTCTCCAAGGCGCCCGACATCGCTGCGAGCGAGCCCTGCCACCGCCAGGTGTTCTTCGGCCGGCCCGAAGGCATCGAGGAAGACGAGGTCTACGAGCGGCGGCTGTTCATCCTGCGCAAGGTGATCTCGGGCCGCATCTATGCCGAGCACGACAACCGCGACGTCGGCGCCTACTGCGTGTCGCTGTCGTCGCGCACCATCGTCTACAAGGGCATGTTCCTCGCCTATCAGGTCGGGGCCTATTACAGGGACCTGTCGGACCCGCGCTTCGAGACGGCGCTGATCCTCGTCCACCAGCGCTTCTCGACCAACACCTTCCCGTCGTGGAAGCTGGCGCATCCCTATCGCATGGTCGCCCACAACGGCGAGATCAACACCGTGCGCGGCAACGTCAACTGGATGGCGGCAAGGCAGGCCTCGGTCGATTCCGAGCTGTTCGGCAACGACATCGCCAAGCTGTGGCCGATCTCCTACGAGGGCCAGTCGGACACGGCCTGCTTCGACAACGCGCTCGAGTTCCTGACCCAGGGCGGCTACTCGCTCGCCCACGCCATGATGATGCTGATCCCGGAGGCCTGGGCCGGCAACAAGCTGATGGACGACGCGCGCCGCGCCTTCTACGAGTACCACGCCGCACTCATGGAGCCGTGGGACGGGCCGGCGGCGGTGGCCTTCACCGATGGCCGCCAGATCGGCGCCACCCTCGACCGCAACGGCCTCAGGCCGGCGCGCTACGTCGTCACCGACGACGACCGCGTCATCCTCGCCTCCGAGGCCGGCGCGCTGCCGGTGCCGGAGGAGAAGATCGTCAGGAAGTGGCGGCTGCAGCCGGGCCGCATGCTGTTGATCGACCTCGAGGAGGGGCGCATCGTCTCCGACGACGAGATCAAGACGCAGATCGCCACCAAGCACCCCTACCGCAAGTGGCTCGACAACACCCAGCTCATCCTCGAGGAGCTGAAGCCGGTGGAGCCGCGCGCCCTGCGCAAGGACGTGTCGCTGCTCGACCGCCAGCAGGCCTTCGGCTACACGCAGGAGGATTTGAAGCTGCTGATGGCGCCGATGGCGACCACGGCGCAGGAGGCCGTGGGCTCCATGGGCACGGACACGCCCATCGCCGCCATGTCCGACCGACCGAAGCTGCTCTACGACTATTTCAAGCAGAACTTCGCGCAGGTCACCAACCCGCCGATCGACCCGATCCGCGAGGAGCTGGTGATGAGCCTCGTCTCGTTCATCGGGCCGCGGCCGAACATCTTCGACCTTGTCGGCAACTCGCGCAAGAAGCGGCTCGAGGTGCGCCAGCCGATCCTCACCAACGCCGATCTGGAGAAGATCCGCTCCATCGGTCACACGGAAGACCGCTTCGACACCAAGGGCCCGGACCGCATCGACATCCCGACGCTCCTGGCCACCGCCGCCGTCCACCATCACCTGATCCGCAAGGGGCTCAGGACCTCGGTCGGGCTGGTGGTCGAATCCGGAGAGCCGCGCGAGGTGCACCATTTCTGCTGCCTCGCCGGCTACGGCGCGGAGGCGATCAACCCCTATCTCGCCTTCGACACGCTGGTCGACATGCACAAGAAGGGCCAGTTCCCGCCCGAGGTGGACGAAGAGGAGGTGGTGACGCGCTACATCAAGTCCATCGGCAAGGGCATCCTCAAGGTGATGTCCAAGATGGGCATCTCGACCTACCAGTCCTATTGCGGGGCGCAGATATTCGACGCCATCGGCCTGTCGTCGGAGTTCGTGGACAGGTATTTCACGGGCACGGCCACGACCATCGAGGGCATCGGGCTGGAGCAGATGTGCGCCGAGACGGTGCGCCGCCACCGCGACGCCTTCGGCGACGACCCGGTGCTGAAGCATGCGCTCGAAGTCGGCGGTGAATACATGTACCGCATGCGCGGCGAGGCGCATATGTGGACGCCGGACGCCGTCGCGACGCTGCAGCACGCCGTGCGCAAGGGCTCGTGGGAGACCTTCAAGGAGTTCTCGCGCGAGATCGACGGCGAGGCCGCGCGCGCAAGGACCATCCGCGGCCTGTTCCGCATCCGGACCGCGGAGGAGACCGGCCGCGCGCCGGTGCCGCTCGACGAGGTCGAGCCGGCGGCCGACATCGTCAAGCGCTTCTCGACGGGCGCGATGTCGTTCGGCTCGATCAGCCGCGAGGCGCACACCACGCTCGCCATCGCCATGAACCGCATCGGCGGTAAGTCGAACACCGGCGAGGGCGGCGAGGAGCCGGACCGCTACATGCCGCTGCCCGACGGCTCGCCCAATCCCGAGCGCTCGGCGATCAAGCAGGTGGCGTCGGGCCGCTTCGGCGTGACGACTGAATACCTCGTCAATTCCGACGTCATCCAGATCAAGGTGGCGCAGGGCGCAAAGCCCGGCGAGGGCGGCCAGCTGCCCGGCCACAAGGTCGACGCCACCATCGCCAAGACGCGGCATTCGACGCCGGGCGTCGGCCTGATCTCGCCGCCGCCGCATCACGACATCTATTCTATCGAGGATCTGGCGCAGCTCATCTACGATTTGAAGAACGTCAATCCGGTGGCCGACATCTCGGTCAAGCTCGTCTCCGAGGTCGGCGTCGGCACGGTGGCGGCGGGCGTGGCCAAGGCGCGCGCCGACCACATCACCATCGCCGGCTATGACGGCGGCACGGGCGCCTCGCCGCTCACCTCGCTCAAGCATGCCGGCTCGCCGTGGGAGATCGGCCTGGCCGAGACGCAGCAGACGCTGGTGCTGAACGGCCTGCGCAGCCGCGTCGCGCTCCAGGTCGACGGCGGCCTGCGCACGGGGCGCGACGTCGTCATCGGGGCGCTGCTCGGGGCCGACGAGTTCGGCTTCGCCACCGCGCCGCTGATCGCGGCCGGCTGCGTGATGATGAGGAAGTGCCACCTGAACACCTGCCCGGTCGGCGTGGCGACGCAGGACCCGGTGCTGAGGAAGCGCTTCAAGGGCGCGCCCGAGCATGTCGTCAACTACTTCTTCTACGTGGCGGAGGAGGTGCGCGAGCTCCTTGCCGCCATGGGCTACCGCAGGCTCGACGAGATCGTCGGCGAGACCGGCCTGCTCGAGAAGGAGGCGATGATCGACCACTGGAAGGCGAAGGGGCTGGACTTCACGCGCCTGTTCCACAAGCCGGACGCGCCGCGCGAGGAGACGCTGCACACCCGCCTGCAGGAGCACCCCATCGACGACGTGCTCGACCGCAGGCTGATCGAGCTGGCCAGGCCCGCGCTCGACGCGCGCCAGAAGGTCGAGATCGAGGTGCCGATCCGCAATGTCGACCGCTCGGCCGGCGCCATGCTGTCGGGCGAGGTGGCCAAGCGCTTCGGCCACAAGGGCCTGCGCGACGACACCATCTCGGTGAAGCTGACCGGCACGGCCGGCCAGTCCTTCGGCGCGTTCCTGGCGCGCGGCGTGTCGTTCGAGCTGATCGGCGACGGCAACGACTATGTCGGCAAGGGCCTCTCCGGCGGCCGCATCGTCATCCGCCCGTCGGACGACTCGAAGATCGTGCCGGAAAATTCGATCATCGTCGGCAACACCGTGCTCTACGGCGCCATCGAGGGCGAATGCTACTTCCGCGGCGTCGCGGGCGAGCGCTTCGCGGTGCGCAACTCCGGCGCCGTCGCGGTGGTCGAGGGCGTGGGCGACCACGGCTGCGAATACATGACCGGCGGCCTCGTGGTGGTGCTCGGCCGCACCGGCCGCAACTTCGCCGCCGGCATGTCGGGCGGCGTCGCCTATGTGCTCGACGAGGACGGCGACTTCGCCGCCCGCTGCAACATGGCGATGGTCGAGCTGGAGCCGGTGCCGGAAGAGGACGACATGCTGGAGAAGCTGCACCATCACGGCGGCGACATCGCCCACAAGGGCCGCGTCGACGTGTCGGGCGACATGACCAGCCATGACGAGGAGCGGCTCTACCAGCTCGTCTCCAACCATCTCCACTACACCGGCTCGGCGCGCGCGCGCGCCATCCTGGAAAACTGGGCCGACTACCGGCCGAAGTTCAGGAAGGTGATGCCGGTCGAGTACCGCCGCGCGCTGGAGGACATGGAGCGCATGCGCCGGGGAGCGGCGGCGGCATGATCCGGCTGGCGATCTTCCCGATGGGCGTCCCGCCCTCGCTCAAACCCGGAGCGCGTCCGCGCTGATCGAGGGCCGCGCCCGGCGCGGCCCGCCACGCCGGGATGGCGTCCCGGGTTCGATTGACAGCTACGCACGACCCGCCGGCGGCGAAACCGCGCCCGGGTCGCACGCAAGTCCGAGGATGAGCCGATGGGCAAGGTGACAGGATTTCTCGAGATCGACCGGCAGGTGCTGAAGTACCAGCCGGCCGCGGACCGCATCCGGCATTTCCGGGAGTTCACGCTCCCGATGTCGGACAAGGAGGTCGAAAAGCAGGCCGCGCGCTGCATGGATTGCGGCGTGCCCTACTGCCACGGGCCGACGGGCTGCCCGGTGCACAACCAGATCCCGGACTGGAACGACCTCGTCTACAACGGCGACTGGGAGGGCGCGATCCGCAACCTCCATTCGACCAACAACTTCCCGGACTGGACCGGCCGCATCTGCCCCGCGCCCTGCGAGGAGGCCTGCACGCTCAACCTCGAGGACATCCCCGTCGCCATCAAGACGGTGGAGCAGGCCATCGCCGACAAGGCCTATGAGACGGGCTATCTCGTGCCGCAGCCGGCGGCGGTCGAGACGGGCAAGCGCGTCGCCATCATCGGCTCCGGCCCCGCCGGCATGGCAGCCGCGCAGCAGCTCGGCCGCGCCGGGCACGCGGTCCACGTCTACGAGCGCGAGTCCAGGCCCGGCGGGCTGATGCGCTACGGCATCCCGGACTTCAAGATCGAGAAGCAGTATGTCGACGCCCGCGTGAAGCAGATGGAAGGCGAGGGCGTCACCTTCTTCTGCGGCGTCAATGTCGGCGTCGACAAGCCGGTCACCGAACTGCTCTCTGAATACGACGCGGTGCTCTATTGCGGCGGCTCGGAAACGCCGCGCCCCGCGGGCATCCCCGGCGTCGAGCTTGCGGGCGTCCACGACGCCATGCCCTATCTCGTCCAGCAGAACCGGCGCGTCGGCGGCGAGGACATCCAGTCCGTGGCGTGGGCCTCCGAGCCGATCCTGGCCGGCGGCAAGCATGTCGTGGTCGTCGGCGGCGGCGACACCGCCTCCGACTGCGTCGGCACGGCGTTCCGGCAGGGCGCGGTGCGCGTCACCCAGCTCGACATCCGCCCGCGTCCGCCGGAGAAGGAGGACAAGCTGACCGTGTGGCCCTACTGGGCGACGAAGATGCGCACCTCGACCAGCCAGGCCGAGGGCGCGGAGCGCGAGTTCCAGGTGGCGACGCTCGCCTTCGTCGGCGACGAGGACGGCGTGCTGACCGGCGTGCGGTGCTGCGAGGTGGACGAGAGGCGCAAGCCGATCGCCGGCACCGAGTTCGTCATCCGCGCCGATCTCGCCTTCATCGCCATCGGCTTCGCCGGGCCGCGCAACGACGGCGTGCTGAAGGAGCTCGACGGCAGCCTCGCGCTCACCGTCGACGTCCGCCGCTCGACCAACGTCGTCGCCAACGACCGCGACTATGCGACCAGCGTCGACAGGCTGTTCGCGGCCGGCGACGTGCGCCGCGGCCAGTCGCTCGTCGTGTGGGCGATCCGCGAGGGCCGGCAGGCGGCGCACGCCATCGACAAGTATCTGATGGG
>JALHFU010000021.1:0-6528 GCA_022838525.1 Hyphomicrobiales bacterium
CGCACCGCGCCGACGCGCATGTGATGGGCGACGGGCGCGACGGGCAGCGGCAGGTAGTAGGCGAAGCTGTCGTCGGGCGCGAGCGCCCAGATCTGGCCGCGCCCCCTCTCGATCATCGCGCGCGACACCGCCTGCAGCGCCTGCATGAAGAACGCGCCGTCGGCCGCGACCGCGTCCGCCAGCCCGCCGCCGGCGAGAAGCGCTGCCTCGTCGAGCGGCGAGGCGTTGAACACCGCCGCCCGCACCGGGCCGAGGAGATCGGCGTCGAGAGTGTCGGCGGTGGGTTCATGAAGCCAGCGAACGGAGCCGGCCGCTTCCGGCTGCGCTCCGCCGGACGGCGCCCAGGCGACCACGTCGAAGCCGCGCCCGGCGAGCAGCGCCGCCAGCGCCGGGCCGACGCCGTGGCCGGCATCGACGATCAGGATGCTCTCGGCGGGGCTGGAGGCGGCGGGGTTGGAGGCTGTCGTCATCGTGCCCGCGCCTCACCCGGCCGCGACGAGGTCGACGACGGCATAGGTCCACGACGCGGTCTCGGCGGCGACGACGCCGACCGGCTTGCCGTCGCCCGCGACCTTGCCCGAGCGCACCGCGAAATCGAGCGCCATCACCATGGCCGCGCCCGGGATGTTGGCCGTGCGGTCGCCGATGTAATACATCAGCCCGTCGAGCCCCATGACCATCTCGGGCACGATCATCGACATCAGCGAGCGGTTGGCCTGCGGCACGATGATGGTGCCGTAGTCCTCGGCGGCGCGGCCGCCGTTCTCCATCAGGTCGACCACGGCGTTGCCGACGATCTGCGGCAGGAGGCGGCGGATGATCCTGTGGTTGTGCGTGGTCTGCACCGGGATCATCCGGTCCTCGTCCGGGCCGATCAGCAGCCCCTCCGGCTCGTCCGGGTGGGCGGAGACGGCGTTGCAGTAGCCGATGGCGAGCGCGGGGCGGCCTTGCGCGGCCGCGCCGGAGACGACCATGGCGGAGGCGCCGTCGGCGAAGATCAGGCCGTTGATCATGTCGGAGGAGTTGGGCGCGGCATTTTGGAGAAGCTGCTTGGTGTAGTAGTGCGGCGACATGCATTCGGCGCCGCAGATCAGCGCCGTCTTCGCCCGGCCGGAACGGATCATGGTCTGGGCGAGGATCAGGCCCTGGATGGCCGCGGCGCAGCCGCCGCGCAGGTCGCACAGCTGCGCCCGCCCGATGCCGAGCCGGCGCTGGAGTTGGCGCGCCAGCGGCGGCATGATGGCGTCGGGCGTCGCCGTGGTGGTGACGATCAGGTCGATCTCGCCGATGGCGATGCCGGCGTCGGCGATGGCCGCAAGCGCCGCGCGATAGGCCATCTCGGCGGTGCCGAGGTCCCGGTGCGTGCGCTCGCCCGTGTCGGGCGCGACCACGAAATGCCGCTGCTCGACGCCGAAATAGCGCATCAGCTCCAGCACCGGCACGTCGGGCAGCCGGGCGGCGATCTCGTCGTTCGTCACCGGCTCGCCGGGCAGGAACGAGCCGAGGCCGACGACGAAGGTCGGCGGCCCGGCTGGCAGGTCCGCGGGGTGCAGGGTCACGAGAGCCTTCCCGCGACGTAGCGCGCCAGCGTGCCCACCGTCACGCAGTTGGTCTCGAAGAAGGCGCGGTCCAGCGTCTCGATCTTGAAGCCGAACTTCTGCTGCACCGCGACCGCCACCTCGAGCGCGGCGAGCGAATCGAGCCCCAGCCCGTCGGCCTCGTCGAACAGCGGCGTCGCGCCGCTGATCGCGCTCTTGTCGTAGCCGAGCTCGCCGAGGTCGAGCGCGCCGAGCAGGATGTCGTCGATGATGGCTTCCTCGATGGCGGCGGCGTCGATGGTGGTGGTCATGGCTGTTCCCCTTGGTTCATCGGGTGGAAAGGCTGATGCTCGCCCGGGCGTGGCGGGTCGCGCCCACCGTCACCGAGCATTTGAAGGCGAAGCGCCCCGCGGCCTCGTCGCGGCTGTCGAGGCGGGCGGAGAAGCGCGCGGCCATGCCCGGCAGGACCGGGCGGTGGAAGGCGACGGTCCCGATCTCCGCCGCGCCGATCTCCGCTTGCGCGCCGCCGAGGCGGTCGAGGGCGCGGAGCGCGGCGAGGATCATGCCGTCGAGCAGGATCACGCCCGGCACCACCGGAAAGCCGGGGAAATGGCCGGCCAGGAAAGGCTCGGCCTCGAAGCCGTGGGTCAGCGCCGCCGCGGCCCTGTCCGCGTCGTGCTCGACGGCGTCGCCGAACACATCCGCAAGCCGCGCCCTGTCGAAGACGGCCATCACGCGGCCTCCCTGCGCGTGGCGAGGATGTCGAGCGTCGCCTCGCAGACCGGCTCGCCCATGGCGAAGGCCGCGCCCTCGAACGCGTAGCGGGGGAAGCTTCCTTCCGTCCACTGCACGCGGATCGCGGCCTGGAACGGCCCCTCGGGAAGCGGCCGCAGGACGACGTCGCGCAGCGACGGGATGATGCCGATCTCGACGGCGGGGTCGGTGTGGCGGATCAGCGCCAGCGACAGCTGCGCCATCGCCTCGACCGTCAGCGACGGGCTGGTGAACGGGCCGTAGGCGAAGCGGTCGCGGCCGCCGAACACGGTGAGCGCGACGGCCGTGCGCGCGTCCATGTGGATCACGCGGTCGACGAAGACGAAGGGCGGCGCCCAGGTCGTGCCGCCGATGCCGGCCATGATGTCGCTCATGGCGCGCCCGGCCCGTCATGCGTCACGATTGCCACGGCTTTTCGTCCCCCTGCCCCGTTGCGCGATGTCCATGCGACGGCTGTAGGACAGGCCCGCCCGCCGCGGAAATACCAAGAAAAGAGTATGCGCCCCCGCCGTCACCTCAGCGCGGCCACAGCGGCTGGCCGGCGAGCGCCTGGACGAAGAGCGCCGCCGTCGCCGCCACCGTCAGCACGGCTGCCGCCCACACCGCGGCGCGCGCATGAGCGGGCGCGAAGCGGTCGCCGAGCCAGCCGACGAAGGGCAGGACCTGGACCGCATGCAGCGCGACGAAATGCGAGGGCCGCAGGTCACCGACCTCGCGCGACCAGCCCAGCACCGGCATGCCCGCCGCATCCGGCGGGGCGACGCCGACCCAGCGGCTGTAGACCACCCCCGACATGTAGGCGGTGACGAGGAAGGTCAGCACCGGCGCGGCGAGGAGGCCGAGGACCGCGCCGAGCTTCAGGCCCGAGCGGTCGCCGTCGCGCTGGCGCAGGAGGACGAGGCCGAGCACGAAGGGCGTGACCACGAGCAGCGTCGCGCCGATGCCCATCAGCGCGTACATGCCGGTCTCGAAGCCGGTGTCGAAGTTGAAATGCGACGGCCGCCCGCGCAGCGCCTGGAGATTTGGACGAAGCGCACCAGCATGCGCCCGCCCCGCGCCGCCGGCGACACGAGCTGCAGGAGCAGCGCGAGCGTCGCGAAATGCAGGGCGAGCGAGGTCGAGAACTTCACCGGCTTCGTCCACACGTTCACCCCTTCGAGGGTGCGCGCGTCGATCATGGCAGCCGGCACCAGCACCAGAGTCGCCGCCAGCATGAAGCATGCGACCGCGAGCCAGGCGCGCGTCGCCGCGTCGGTGCCGAGCGGAAGGAGCCGGTTCATGCCGCCAGCCTTTCCGTGGCGCGCATCGCCGCCCGCGTCGCGAGGAAGAGGACGAGGCCGACCGGCGGGAAGATGAAGGCGGTGACGAGGATCACCGCCTGGATCGTCCGCGACAGGCCGATCCCGTCCGCCTGCTCGGCGATCCACACCCCGACGAAGAGGTCGAAGGCGAGATAGTGCAGCCAGCCGGCGACCAGCAGCTCGTCGGTCGCGAACAGCGTCCGCAATTCGGCGAGCGAGCCGTAGCCGCCGCCCGAGTCGTGGAACCGCGCCAGCGTGATGCCGGCATAGACGAGGCCGAACAGCGCCGGAACGGCGAATTTCGGCACCGCCATCAGCGCCGGCGCCCGCCGCGGCAAGAGGATGACCATCGCCCAGCCGGCGAGGACGATGGCGTTGCCGGCGGCAAAGAGAAATTCAGGATCGAGCGGCATGGATCGCCTCCCCTGCCGCCGCGGGCGCGGCCGGCCGCCGCGCCTCGCCGGCCGCCGCGCGCCGCGCCGGCGCCTCCAGCACGTCGGCGAGCAGCGCCTGCGCCGCGAAGGCGCCGGAGAGCGCCGTGGGCTCGACGCCGCCGCCCTGCGTCATCGCCCCGGCGAACACCATGTTGCGCAGCGGCGTCCTGACCGGCAGGCCGCCGGCCGGGTTCTCCAGCCCGTAGATGGCGCCGTGGCGCGTCCAGCCGTAGCGGTGGAAGGTGACGGGGCTCGCCTCGGTGAGATAGACGATGCGCGCGTCGAGATCGGGTATGAGCCGCCGCACCGTGGCGAGCATGCTTTCGGTCTCCTGCCGCTTGCGGTCGAGATAGGGCCGCGAGCGGCGGAACGCCTTGAGGTCGGCCGCAGCCTCCTCGGGAAACCACGTCGCCGATTCGTGCGGCCTGGTGAGCTGGAACAGGTCGACCGTGGCGTAGCCCTCCGGCGCGCAGGACGGATCGACCCCGGCGGTGAAGATGATCTCGGTGTGCACGTCGCCGTCCTTGACGTGGACGATCGGCGGCAGGTCGAGCGGCCCGCGCAGCCCGATATGCAGGCCGATTGCCGAGCAGGAGGGCACCATCGCCCCGAACTGCCGCGCCATCGCCGCGCGCAGCGGGCCATCGTCGAGAAGGTCGCGCACCAGCGCGCCGGGATCGGCGTTGCAGACGATGGCCGTGGCGCGGATCGTCGTTTCGTTGCCCTTGTGGTCGGCGACGGCGAGCCCGCGCACGACGCCGTCCTCGTGCAGCACCTTGCGCACGGTGGTGCGCAGGCGCACCTCGCCGCCGCGCGCCTCGACCGCCCCGGCCAGCACCGCGGCGAAGTGCCCCGAGCCGCCCGCCGGATAGGCCCCGCCGATGAAGTAGTAGGCGTAGAGCGGCACCATGGCGCCGACGCTGATCAGCGCCGCGTCGTGGGTGCGGTAGGCGGCGATGCCCTCGATCAGCTCGAGCAGCGCCTTGTCCCTGACATGGCGGGTGACGAACTGCCGCCACGGCCGCGCCACCCAGGCGGCGGCGAGCGGATGCTCCTTGGCGAACGCCATGGCGTCGGCCGCCGTCAGCGGCGCGCCGGGGAAGCCGCCATGGAAGCGCGCCGTCGAATACAT
Organism: Hyphomicrobiales bacterium; assembly: GCA_022838525.1. Lineage (GTDB taxonomy): Bacteria > Pseudomonadota > Alphaproteobacteria > Rhizobiales > Rhizobiaceae > Aerobium. The sequence goes on from JALHFU010000021.1 coordinate 5,180, forward strand.
GGCGATATAGATCTTGTGAATTTCGTCGAACAGCGCCGCGATCCCCGCCGCCTCGTGCGGGAATTCCTCGCCGAGCCGGGAAACGAGCGCGCGCCAGTCGCGCGGCACGTCGACGACGCGGCCGTCATGGACGAAGCGGTGGTCCATGCGCCGCCACGACACCGCCTCCGACAGGCCGAGGCGCCTGAGCAGCACGTCGAGCGTGCCGTCCGGCCACCAGCCGGAGAAGTCGTGCACGCCGGAATCGAAGCGGAACAGCAGCCGCTCGCCGGTGGCGGGGTCGCGGGCGCGGCGCAGCCAGTGGTGGCAGAAGCCGCCCGGCCGGTCGTGCTGCTCGAGCACGATCACGCTCAGGCCGCGGTCGGCGAGCAGGGATGCCGCCGTCAGCCCGCCGATGCCGGAGCCGATCACCGCGACGTCGTAGGCGTCGGGATCGCGGCGCGAGAAGTCGGGATGCGGCCAGCGGTTGCGCCGGTCGCCGGCGGCGCGGCGCTGCAGGTCGATCCTGATCCACAAGGGCGGCAGGAGAGCCGAGACGATGCCGCCCGCCGCCAGCGGCAGCCCCTGCGCGGCGAGCGGCAGCTCGATCCAGAGCGCGAAGGCGAGCCACGCGACGAGTGCGGCCCACAGCGCCGACATCGCCATGTTGATGGTCAGGAACAGCGGCGTCTCCCTGACCTCGCGATAGACGAGCGCCGCGAACGGCGCCGTCCACGGCCGGCGCAGGACGACGCTCAGCCCCATCGCGGCCGCGACCGCCAGGAGCGCGAAGGGCAGCGCCGGATGCACCGCCATCACCGCATCCCCCCGCCGCTGGAGAGCGCAGGAGCGGGCCGCGCCCGCCCGCCGCATCGCAGGGCCGCGGGACGATCCCCGCATCCGAAACCAGCCATGATCCCCCGTCCCCGGATAGTGAACCGGCCCATGCATAGGCCAGCCGCCGGAGGGCTGTGGATACCCTGAATTGGGTATGCGGAGGGGGAGACTGAGCCCGGCAGGTGGCAGGCCGGGATTGCCCCTACCCCATGAGCGGAAAGAGAAAACCCGGCCACACCAACGCCACTCCCTCGTCCCCCGCGTGCGGCAGGGGTGTTCGCATAGGGCGGAACGCCGCCACCGCGTCATCCCGGCCGACCGAGCGAAGCGAGGGAGAGCCGGGACCCATTGAGCAGCACGGCCGGGTTCAAGGCTTGCAGGACGGTCCTGACATGTGCCAGCGCGAGAACCGGGCCGTGCCCGACGATGGTGCGGCCAATGGGTCCCGGCTCTGCGGGCGCTTCGCGCCCTTGGCCGGGATGACGCGGGGGCGGCGTCCCGCCCTATACGATTGGCTCGGCCGTTCACGGGAG
>JALHFU010000021.1:6575-32511 GCA_022838525.1 Hyphomicrobiales bacterium
CCCCCCCCCCCCCCCCCCGCGCACCGGCGCGATACCAACAAATGGGTATTCCCGCTTCCGTCGGGGGATTGTAGGTGTACGGTTTCGGTTATTCCGCCTGCCGTGCCGATTCCAGGATGAAGAGTGTCAGCCGCTGAACCCGCCCCGCCAGACCGCGCGCCCTACCGTATCGTCCTGACGGAGGACGACGAGCCGGTGCGGGAGCGCCTCGCCGCGCTCTTGCGCGGCTGGGACGGCGGCGAGCTGGTCGCGGTGTGCGCCACCTTCGCCGAAAGCCTCGCCGCCATCGAGACGCACCGCCTCGACCTCCTCATCACCGACCTCAAGCTGCCGGACGGCAACGGCGTCGATGCGATCCGCACGCTGCGCCGCAAGCAGCCGACCGCCGAGGCGATGGTGATCTCGGTGCTCGCCGACGAGCCGGACCTCGGCGCGCCGCCCGCCCTGTCCTACGTGCCCGACTACATGAAGCTCGACGCCCGCCGCTACCGCGCGTCGCTCGCCGAGACCGAGCCGCAGGCCGAGCAGGGCCTCGTCCTCTGCTGGTGCAGCGCCTGGGCGCCCACCCGCGCGAGGACCAGCCGCCGGGCACCGCCCGCGGCGCGCTCACCGCGCGCGAGATGGACATATTGTGGGGCATCGCCAAGGGCTTCACCTATGCCGAGATCGCCGAACGGCTCGGCGTCTCGCGCCAGACCGTGCCGGTCCACATCCGCAACATCTACCGCAAGCTCGAAGCCTCGAACCGGTCGGAGGCCGTGTTCGAGGCGACACGGCTCGGGCTGATCCGGCTATGACCGGCCGCAGCGGCCGCGGGGCGGCGGCGCTGGTGCCCTATGTGCTGATCCTCGGGCTGACGCTGATCCTGGCGGCCGCGCCGCAATGGGTGAGCCTGCCCGTGCCGAAGGACGCGGTGCCGCTGACCGGGGCGCTCTTCAGCCTCGACAGCGGCGAGGCTGTTCCCGTGACGCTGCCGCACCGCTGGCCGGACTCGGCCGGCTTCGGCCCGGCGCGCGGCACCTACCGCATGAGCGTCGACCTGCCAGCGTCCGAATCCCTGCTGCTGCTGGTGCCGGCGGCGCAGCACACGCTCTCGGTGCGGCTCGACGGCCTGCGCCTGTGGGGCAGCGACCGGCAGTCCTGGGGCGAGCCGGTGCTGGCCTCGGCCTATGTGCTGGCCGTGCCGCCGACGCGGGAGGGACCGGGCACGTTCGAGATCGTGCTCGACCGCGAGAGCGGCGCTGTGCCCGGCTACCTGTCGCAGCTCTACCTCACCGGCGCGGACGCGACCGCGCCGTGGGGCTGGCTGTGGTCGTTCGCCAGCAACGGCACGCGCACCGCCGTCGTCGGCCTGCAGACGCTGGTGGTGCTCGGCATCACCATCGTCTGGCTCGCCCGCCGCCACGACCCGATCTTCGCCTGGCTGTTCCTGATCGGCATCGGCAGCTTCGCCCTGTCGATCGCCGGCGTCCTGCCGGCGCATGTCGTCTCGGTCAACGGCCAGTCCGTGCTGGTGTTCGCGCTCGCCGCCTTCGGCCTGATGGCGCTCGGGCTCGCCCTGTCGATCGTGGAGACGCCGCGGCCGCCATGGCTGAAGGCGTCCGTGCTCGCCCTGCCGCTGGCGCTCGTCGCCGGCGTCGGGGCGGGCGTCCTGCCGCCCTTCCTCGCCGCGCTCGCCAGCTCCGCCGTTGCCATCGGCGGCCATCTCGCCGCGGCGATCGTGCTGTTCGTGAACGCGCTGCGCGTGCGCGAATGGGACCGGGCGCTGCTCGCCGTGCCGTTCTTCCTGACGGCGTGGTACGGGCTGCGCGACGTCGGCATCCTCACCGGCGCCATCGACGGCGTGCTGCTCCTCAGCTCGCACATCCGGCCCCTCACCACCATCGCCGTGCTCACCCTCCTGATGCGCCGGCTGGCGAGCAGCCTCGACCAGATCGACGGCGTCAACGAGACGCTGCGCCAGAAGCTGTCGGCGCAGGAGCAGGAGCTGTCGGCGCTCCACCTCAAGGACCGCATGCGCATGACGCAGGCCGCGCGCGAGGACGAGCGCGGCCGCCTGATGCGCGATCTCCACGACGGCCTCAGCGGCCATCTGGTCTCGATCATCGCGCTGTCGCAGGCCCAGACCGCCAATCCCGCGGCCATCGAGCGGGCGGCGCGCAGCGCCCTCGACGACCTGCGGCTGGTCGTCAACTCGCTCGACCTCGACGACAGCGACCTGATCCTGGCGCTGGCCGGCCTGCGCGAGCGGCTGGAGCCGCAGCTGCGCCGGCTCGGCGTCGCGCTCGACTGGTCGATGGAGAAGCTGCCGCAGGTGACGGGGGTGACGCCCGGCAACGCGCTGTCCATCCTGCGCATCCTGCAGGAGGCGATCACCAACGCGCTGAAGCACGGCGAGCCGTCGCGCATCTCGGTCCACGGCGCGACGCGCGGCGACGGGGCCGCGACCATCGTGATCCGCAACGCCGTCCGCGAGCCCGCCGCCCTCGACGCCTCAACCGACAGGGGCCACGGCCTCAGGAACATGGCGCGGCGCGCCGAAACGCTCGGCGGCGAGGTCGGCTTCGAGCGCGGCGACGGCTGCGCGACGCTGACGCTGGTCCTGCCGGCGCATCTGCCCGAAGGCTAGAGCGCTTCCGCTTTTCTCCTGGAATTGCTTCAGGCGAGCGGGGTGCGGTATTCGGGCCGGCCCCTGACGCCGACGTCGAGGACGAGCGTCAGGCCGGCCAGCGGCTCGGCCTCACGTTGTGCCGCGGAAAGCGGTTCCGACGCGCTGGTGACGTAGAGCCGGTCGAGCGCCGGGCCGCCGAAGCAGCAGGAGGTCGGATGGCTGACGGGCAGGTCGAGCGCCGCCAGCACCTCCCCCGAGGGCGCGTAGCGCACGACGCGGCCGCCGGCATATTCGGCGTTCCAGAGGCAGCCCCCGGCATCGACGCAGGCGCCGTCCGGCCGCGCCGGCGCGGTCGTCGTGGCGAAGACGCGGCGCGCCGAGATCGCCCCCGTCTGCGGGTCGTGGTCGCAGACCCAGATCGTATAGGCGCGCGTGTCGGCGTAGTAGAGCCGCCGGCGCTCGGGATCGAAGGCGAGCGCGTTCGGGATCGCGAGCCCGCCAGCCTCCCCGCCGGCCTCGCGGCTGACGGAAAGGTCCGGGCGGATGCGGTAGAGCGCGCCGACCGGCGCATAGTCGGCCTCGCGCAGCGTCCCGACCCAGAAATCGCCGTAGGGATCGGCGCGGCCGTCGTTCTTGCGGTGGCCTTTCGCCCCCGGCTCGGGATCGACGAGGAAGGTCTGCCGCCCGGTCTCCGGGTCGTAGGCATGGAGGCCGTCGTCGCGGGCGAGGAGCAGCCCGCCCGCCTCGCCGAGCGCGATGGAGCCGAGCCTGCGGCCGCCGACCGGGTGGCTGCGGCAGTCGCCGGTTTCGGGGTCGCAGCTCCACAGGGCCGGCGCGAGGACGTCGACCCACCACAGGCGGCGGCTGCGCCCGCACCACAGCGGCGATTCGCCGAGGCGGCTGCGCGCCGCCGCGACGGGCTCAGCCCGCATGGCCGGCCGGCGCCATGTCGACATGCCCGCCAAGGAAGAGCTGGCCGACGCGGGGATCGGCCAGGAGCTTCGCCGCCTCGTCGTGCATGCGCGTCTGCCCGAGCTCGAGCACCAGGCCGTAGTCGGACATGGCGAGCGCCGCCTTGGCGTTCTGCTCGACCATCAGCACCGTGACGCCGCGGTCGCGCAGGCGCCTGAGCGTGGCGAACACCTCCTGCACCAGGTTGGGCGACAGGCCGATCGACGGCTCGTCGATCAGGATCAGCCTCGGGTCGAGCAGCAGCGCGCGCGCCACCTCGAGCTGCTTCTGCTGGCCGCCCGACAGCTCGATCGCCTTGCGGTTCCGGAACTCGCGCAGCATCGGGAACTGGTCCATGACGGCCTCGATGCGGCGGCGCACCTCGGCCTGGTCGGGCGCGGTGATGCCGCCGAGCTCGAGATTGTGGTAGACGGAGAGCTGCGGCACGATGTTGCGGCCCTGCGGCACGTAGGAGACGCCGTGGGCGAGCATCTGGCGCGGCTTCTGCCGCGTCACGTCCTTGCCTTCGAGCAGCACCTCCCCCGAGGCGATGTCGAGCAGGCCGAACACCGCCTTGAACACGGTGGACTTGCCGGCCCCGTTCGGGCCGATGATCGTGGTGATCGTGCCCTTGGGGATGCGGAACGACACCCCGTTCAGGATGGTGATCTTGCCGTAGCCGCCGTGGAGGTTCCTGAGTTCGAGCATCGGTCAGCCTCCGAGATAGGCGTCGATCACGGTCTGGTTGGCGCGGATCTCCTCCGGCGTGCCTTCCGCGATCACCGCCCCTTCCGCCAGCACGATGATGCGCGTGCACAGGCTCATGACGAACTCCATGTTGTGCTCGATCACCACGAAGGTGGTGCCGTGCTCGGCATTGTAGGTGGTGAGACGGTCCTTGAGGTCGGCGAGCATGGTCAGGTTGACGCCGCCGGCCGGCTCGTCGAGCAGCACCAGGCCCGGCCCGGCCATGAACGCCATCGCCGCGTCGACCAGCTTCTGCTGGCCGTAGGAGAGCGAGCCCGCCAGCGTGTCGCGCAGATGCGTCAGCCGGAAGAAGCCGATCAGCCGGTCGGCCTCCTCGGTCAGCCCGGCGTCGGGCGGGCCGAACAGGCGCGAGGCCATGGTGCCGTGGTGCTCCTGCCCGGCGAGGATGATGTTGTCGAGCACCGACATCTTCGGGAACACCGAGAGCTGCTGGAAGGTGCGGCCGACGCCGAAGCGGTTCAACTGCGAGGCGCGCATGCCCGACACGTCGCGGCCGTTGACCTCGACATGGCCGCCGTCCGGCCGCAGCTGGCCGAGGATGCAGTTGAACAGCGTCGACTTCCCCGAGCCGTTGGGGCCGATCAGGCCGAGGATCTCGCTCCTGTGCACGTCGAAGGACACGTCCCGGACGGCCGTGATGGCGCCGAAGCGCTTGGAGATGTTGCGAACGGAAAGGACGGGTGGGGTCATTTCAGCCTCGCTCCCTCCACCATGTCGGCGCGCTGGCGCGCCGGCCGCAACCGGTCGCGCAGCAGCGCGCCGACGCCGAGCAGGCCGTTGGGCACGAAGGCCAGCATGACGATGACCAGGGCGGAGTAGATGATGAGATAGTAGCCTTCGGTGAAGCGCAGGAACTCCGGCAGCAGGATGACCACGGCCGCGCCGACGAACGGCCCGAAGAAGAAGCCCGCGCCGCCGACCACGACCATCAGCAGGATGCGCAGCGAATGCACGAGGCCGAACGAGCCCGGCTCGATGAACTGGACGAGCGGCGTCACCAGCGCGCCGGCGAGCCCGCCATAGGCCGAGCCGATGGCGAAGGCGAGCAGCGTGATGCGCCGCGTGTCGACGCCGAGGCTTTCGGCGCGGATCGGGTTCTCGCGCAGCGCCTTGAAGGCGCGGCCCCAGGGCGAGCGCACGATGCCCCACATCACGAGCGCGGCGACCGCGGTGACGGCGAGCGTGAAATAGTAGAAGTTGATCTGCCGCATGGTCGAGAACAGGCCGAAATCCGGCCGCGGCATGCCGATCAGGCCGTAATTGCCGCCCGTCAGCCAGCCCTCGTTGCGCAGCACGAGGAAGACCAGCGTGTTGAAGGCGAGGGTGACGAAGGCGAGGAAGTGCCCCTTGACGCGCAGCGCCGGATAGCCGAGGGCGAGCCCGACGACGAAGCACAGAAACAGGCCGACCGCCATGGCCAGCATCCAGTGCCAGCCGGCCAGCGTCAGCAGCGCCGTGGTGTAGGCGCCGATGGCCATGAACGAGGCCTGGGCGAGCGAGATCTGCCCGGCATAGCCCAGCGTCAGGTTGAGCCCCATCGCGGCGATGGAGAAGATCAGCCACGAGGTGAGCACGTAGGTGAAGTAGTTGCCCTGCCCGACCGGCGCGAGGATCGCGGCGACGACGAGAAGGCCGATCAGACTATAGCGCAGCCAGCTCCCGCCCATCACACCGTCCTCCCCTCGGAGGTGCCGAGCAGGCCCTGCGGCCGCAGCAGGATGATGGCGATGAGCAGCACCAGCGGCAGCGCGGCGCGGTACTCGGCCGTGACGTAGGTCGCGGTCAGGTTGTCGAGCACGCCGATCAGCAGCCCGCCGGCCAGCGCGCCGCGGATCTGGTTGAAGCCGCCGACGATGGCGGCGATGAAGGCGATCAGGCCCAGCGTCTCGCCGTTGGAGAACTTGGCGAGATAGACGGGCGTGATGAGGAAGGAGGCGAGCGCGGCCAGCGCGGCGTTGATGAGGAAGGCGTAGAGGATCATGCGCTTGACGTCGACGCCGAGGATTTCCGCCACCGCCGGGTTCTGCGCCGTCGCCTGCATGCAGCGGCCGGTGCGCGTGCGGTTGAGGAACAGGGTGAGCAGCACGACGATGCCGAGCGACAGGAACAGGTTCATCAGGTCCTGCATCGACACCACCGCGCCGAACAGGTTGATCGGGTCGTGCGGCACGATGGCCGGGAAGGGCTGCGCCTCCGCGCCGTAGAACTCCTTGACGCTCTCCTTGAGCAGGATGCCGAGGGCCATGGTGGCGATGATGAGCGATATGCCGCCCGAAGGCAGGATCGGCTCGACCACCAGCTTCTTGAACAGGAGCCCGAGCACGAGGATCGACAGCACCATCGCCATGGCGAGCGCCATCCACAGGGGCAGGTGCAGGACGTGAAGCCCGACCAGCACGAAGAAGGCCGGCACCATGACGAACTCGCCCTGGGCGAAGTTCACCGTCTGCGCCGCCTGCCAGACCAGCGTGAAGCCGATGGCGACCAGCGCGTAGATCGACCCGGTCGCCAGACCGGACAAGAATACCTGCATGAACTGTGACATGGGACGTCCCTGATGGCGTCGCCGCGGCGGGAGCGCCCGCCGCGGCACGTTGAGGCGTGGGCGCGGATCAGTTGGCCGGAACCGTACCGATGACGACGGGCGAGCCGTCCCTGACCTGGACCATGAAGCTCGGGCGGGACATCTCGCCGCGGTCGTCCCAGCAGGTGTCGAGCAGCATGCGCGGATGCTCGGCGACGTCGAGGCACAGGTTCTTCATCTTCTCGGCGAAGGCCGCGCCGTCGAACTCACCCACCAGCTCGGTGACGTATTTCGTCGCCCAGGCCCCGACATAGCCCTTGATGGCGTCGTGGGTGGGCCGGCGCTTGAACGTCTCCTCGAACTTGGCGGCGAACTGGGCGATGCCCTCGATCTCGGTCGCCGTCGCCGTCAGGCCGACATGGGCGATGGCCCCCTCGGCGGCGGCGCCGGCGAGCTCGATCACCTTGGCCTCGGTCAGCGTCACCTCGCCGACCAGCGGCATCGACAGGCCCTGCTTCCGGGCCTCGATCAGGAAGCGGGCCGATTCCTCCTGGTTCATGTAGACGAACACCGCATCGGCGCCCGAATCCTTGAGGCGGGCGACGTCGGCGGCGTAGTCGGTCTGCGCCTGCTCGGAGGCGACGTCGGCCACCACCTCGATGCCGACCTTGGCCATCTCGGCGGCGAAGACGTCGCGGCCGCCCTTGCCGAACTCGTTGTTGACCCAGGCGATGCCGACCTTCTTGGCGCCGAGCGTGTCGGTGAAGTAGGGGACGAGCGCGGGAACGCCCTTCTGCGCGCCCGAGGAGGTGCGGAAGACGAAGGGGTTGCCCTTCTCGACGATGGCCGGCGCCTCGGAGCCGACGAACTGCGGCACCTCGTTCTGCTGCGCCACCAGCATGTTGACGAGCGTGGAGCCGGAATAGATCGTGCCCCAGATGGCGTAGGCGCCCTCGTCGATGGCCTTCTGCACCAGCGCGCGCGACACCTGCGGGTCGGTCTGGGTGTCGTATTCCGTGGTCGCCACCGGGCGGCCGAGGATGCCGCCGTCGGCGTTGATCTCCTCGACGGCGATGCGGATGCCGTCGCGCCAGTTGGTGCCCGACGGCGCGCCCGCGCCCGACAGCTCGACGACGATGCCGATCTTCACCGGGTCCTGCGCCTGCGCCGCGCCGAGCGAGGCCAGGATGGCCGTGGTCGCTGCAAGAAACGTCCTGATCTTCATTTCGGGGGTCCTCCCACTTGGCCGGTCGGGGTACTGCGGCGCTGTCTCCCTCGGCGCCACCCCTCCGTTCATTCCTGCTTCGATGGAGACGATATCTCTGCCCCTGCACCCTGCCCGCGGATTTCATGCCCCTCCGAGAGCAGGAAATCCGCGAGGAAATCCGCCTGGCCGTCGAACATGGCCGCCCCCGTCATGGTGCGGCAGCCGCGCCGGCGCGCCTCGACGACCGTGGCGGACACCTCCGGCCGCGTTATAGCGCACGCTACGAACTGTTCCGGCTCGAGTTTGTCAACATCCACAGGCAGCGGATCGTCGGTTCTCATGCCCATCGGCGTGACGTTGGCGACGAGATCGAAGCCCGAGGGGTCGCGGCCGCCGACGCGCACCCGGCCGGGAAAGCGCGCCGCGAGGCGGCCGGCGAGGCCGTCGCGGCGGCCGGCATCGACGTCGTGCAGCGCCACCGTGGACGCCCCGCGCTCCAGAAGTTCCAGCGCCACGGCGGAGCCCGCCCCGCCGCAGCCGAGGACGAGCGCGCTGCACCCGGACACCGCGAAGCCGGCCGCGGCCAGCCCCTCGGCATAGCCCCAGCCGTCGGCATTGTCGCCGTACCAGCCGCCGCGGCCCTTGCGCATGACGTTGACCGAGCCGACGAAGCGCGCCCGCCCGCTGACCGCCGCGCACAGCGCGAAGGCCGCCGCCTTGTGCGGCACCGTGACCAGGAGGCCGCCGAGATTGGCGACCAGCGCCAGCCCGGCCAGCGCCCCGGCGAGATCCCGCGGCGTCACGTGGAGGGGAGCGACGATGGCGTTCTCGCCGCGCGCGGCGAGCCGGCGCGTCAGCGCCAGCGGCGAGCGCACCTGCCCGACCGGATCGCCGACGACCGCGAAGAGGCGCGTATCGCCCGACAGCGGCACGCTCACGCGCTCCGCGCCCTCGCCGCCGTCATATCCGGAAACGGCCGCCCCGCCGGGCAACGGCGCTGCCGGCGGCTCGCCGGCGACGGCGGCGCGCGTCATCGCCCGCCCGCCGCCGCGCCCATGGCGCGCGAGTATCCTGGCCTGCATGTCCGCAAGACGCTCCTCCCAACTCCCGCGGACCATTACGCAAGCGGAAGCGAATATAGTCAAATACCAAGAACAGCCAAAAACATAACAGGATGTTATTTTTTGGCGGGAAGCCGGCGTGGGAGAACGACTGGGAACGAGGCGAGGGCGATCACCGGTTCGGCCTCGGGAGAAGGCGATTGCCCGCACCGCCGGCGATCTCCCTCTCCCCGTTCACGGGGAGAGGGTGGCCCGAAGGGCCCGGTGAGGGGCAGCGCCGGCGGCCGGAACGGCACCGCCGGCAGATTCGCGTTTCCCGCTCCTCGCGCGGCGTCGTTGCCGATCGCGGACCGTTGCACCGCCCCTCATCCGCCTGCCGGCACCTTCTCCCCGTGAACGGGGAGAAGGAAGATGGCGCAACGCCGAAAGCCCCTCCCGCGCGCGGGCGGGAGGGGCCGTGAGGGCGTTGCATGAAACGATCCGGCGGAGCGCATCCGGCTTCCGCCCGGCTGGCTCAACGGCTCCGCTCAATAGGTGTCGAAGGCGTGCTCGCTTTCGTAGACGCGCGCCTGCGCCAGCATGCGCACGGCGGCGTTGGCGGCGCCGAGGCCGCGATAGCCGTCGCGCTGGACCACCTCGAAGAACAGGCCGTTGATGGCGCGCGTGTAGAGCTGGAAATAGGCGCCGGCCTCGTCGCGGTCGTAGAGGATGTTCAGGTCCCGCATCGCCGCCACCGTGTCGGCCGGCAGGTCGAAGCGCAGGTGGAGGTCGTCGTGGTAGTTGGCCGGCAGCTCCAGCGCCATGTCGCGCGGCAGGCCGCGGGCGAAGGCGAAGATGTCGTCGCAGGCGAAGGCGAAATGGTGGTAGGCGGCGAGTCCGGTGCGTTCGAGGAAGCGCCGCGTCGTGGTCGCCGCCTCCTGCGACGAGTTGAGCGACATGCGCACGCGGCCGTTGCCGTTGGCGACGACGCGGCTGCGCACGGTGCCGTGCGGGTCGAGCACGTCGCGCTGCTCCTCCGAGCCGAAGCCGAACACGGCGCGCCAGAACAGGAGCTCCGACAGGAACAGGTTCGGCCGCAGCGCCTGCGCGAAATGGTCGATGCGCGTCAGGCGGCTCTCGACCGGCTCGTGGACCGCGGCCGCGAAGCCGTCGCGGAAGAAGGCCGTGTCCTCCAGCGCCTCCTCGAGCAGGTAGAAGACGCTGCCGGCCGGGCCGCGGATCACCGGCAGGCCGTAGGAGGCGCCCTCGGCCGCGTCCGCGTCGCCGTCCACCTTGCGCGCCAGCGCCGCGGAGTCGGCGACGCGCAGGCCGAGCGCGCTGACCGAGAGGCCCTGCATCAGGTAGAAGGAATGGGCAAGCCCGCTCCGCGCCTCGTTGACGAGCAGCCTTATGTCGCCCTGCCGCCAGAGCGCGACGTCCGCGTCCTTCGCCTTGTGGGTGAGCGTGAAGCCGAGCGCGGACAGGACGTCCCGCAGCTCCTGCGCGTCCTCGCCCTGGCAGGCGATCTCGAGGAAGGCGATGTCGAGCACCGCGTCGCCGCCCCCGCCGCCGCCCTCGACGAGGTCGAGCGCGCGCATCGCGTCCTTGGCGATGAGGGCGGGCTTGAGCGCCCGGATCTGCTCGTTGAACACCTCGACCGAGACCGGGCCGCGATAGCCCCGCCGCGCCAGCGCGGCGTGAAGCGCCGCCACCGGCAGGTTGCCCTGCCCCGGCAGCAGGCGGAACGCCTCGGTCAGGAGCCGCTGGTCGATGCGGGTGATCGGCGCGTCGGCGAGGTGGACGAGGAAAATGCGGTCGGGGTCGATCCCCTCCAGCGCCGCCAGCCCGGCATCGGCGGCGAAGCTGTGGACGGCGTTGACGACGAGGCCGAGATTGGGCCGCGCCGCCTTCTCCACGATCGCCCAGGCCTCGGCATAGCTGCGCACATGCGCGCTGCTGGCGAGCGCCTCGTAGCCGATCTTCAGCCCCCGCGCCGCGGCCATGTCGGCGAGCGCGGCGAGGTCGGAAGCCGCCCTCTCCGGGTCGGCGAGCGCGTCGGCGCGGGTGTTGGCGCACACCACGAGCATCGGCGCGCCGATGCGGCCGGCGAGATCGAGGAAGCGGCCGGCGCGCTCCATCGCCCATCCGCGCTCGCCCTCGGGCAGCGCCTCGAAGTCGCGCAGCGATTGCAGGCTGACGACGGCGATGCCGTTCTCGGCGGCAAGCCGGGCGACGTCCTCGGGCGCGCCGTCGAAGCCGACGATGTCCTCGCGGAAGATCTCGATGCCGGCGAAGCCCGCCTCGGCGGCGGCCGCGATCTTGTGCTCCAGCGGGCCGGAGAACGACAGCGAGGATATCGCGCGCAACATCGGTGTTTCCTTCCTCCCCGGCGCCGCCGCCGCGCCGCCTTTCGCACCTGCTCTAGCCGCGCCCGGCCCGCCGCGCAAATCCTCGCGCCGGGCTGCGCGCACGCGCCGCGGCGCTCAGCACGCCGCCCCGAGATGGTTGGCGAGCGCCTCGATGCCGAGCACGTAGCCGTGCGCGCCGAAGCCGGCGATCATGCCCACCGCCACCTTGGAGATATAGGACAGGTGCCGGAACTCCTCGCGGCGGTGGATGTTCGACAGGTGCACCTCGGCCACCGGCAGCTCGACGCTGGCGATGGCGTCCATGATGGCGATCGAGGTGTGGGTGAGCGCGCCGGCGTTGAGCACGATGCCGGCGTGCCGGCCCTTGGCCTCGTGGATCCAGTCGATCAGCACGCCCTCGTGGTTCGACTGGCGGAAGTCGATGCCGATCCCCAGCCGCTCGCCGGCCTGCCGGCACAGCGCCTCGACGTCGGCGAGCGTGATCGAGCCGTAGACCTGCGGCTGGCGCGTGCCGAGGAGGTTGAGGTTGGGTCCGTTGAGGACCAGAAGCGAGATCGTCATGCGTGGTTCCTGCCCGTTCCTTGCGGCTCAGTCGGTCGAGACATGGCCGACATGCCTGTCTGGCGAATAGATGTTGAGAATGTCCCAATGGCCGCTGGTCGGCGTCGGGTTGTTGACCATGGCGACGTCGATGACCGTCGGCCGCCCCGAGGCGATAGCCGCCTCCAGCGCGGGGCGGAGCTCTTCGGCCGCGCGCAGGCGCACGCCCTCGACGCCGTAGGCCCGCGCGATCGCCGCATAGTCCGGTGTCTGCTCCCCCTCTGTCTTCGGAAAGGTCGTGCCGTAGGTGAGACCGTAATGCGCCTTCTGCAGCCCGGCAATGGTGCCGAAGGCGTTGTTGTTCATCACCACCCAGACCACGCCCAGCCCCTCGGCCGCCGCGGTGGCCAGAACCGCCGGGTTCTGGCCGAAGCCGCCGTCGCCGACGAGCGAGATCACCGCGCGGTCGGGATGGGCGAGCTTGACGCCCAGCGCCGCCGACGGGCCGAAGCCCATGGTGGCGAAGCCGCCCGGCGTCAGGATCGAGCCCGGCTCGTAGATCGGGAACTGCTGGCCGACGCCGTTCTTGTTCCAGCCGACGTCCGTGGTCAGGAACGCGTCGCGCGGCATGACGGCGCGCAGATCGGCCAGAATCCGCTCCGGCATCATCGGGAAGGCGGACGAGGTCTCCATCTCCCGGTTCGACGCCTTGAAGGCGGCGCGGTGATCGGCGATGGCCGCGGCGAGGCCGGGATTGCCGCGTCCCTGCGGCAGCATCTCGCGCGCCACGCGGTTCAGCACCTTCAGCGCCTGCTTCAAATCGGCCACCGCGCCGATCTCGGTCGGGAAGTTGCGGCCGATCTCGGACGGCTCGATGTCGATGTGGATCAGCTTCGAGGGCGGGAAGTCGAAGGTGTAGTCGGGATACCAGGACGAGCAGTCCGCCTCCTTGAAGCGCGTGCCGAGCCCCAGCACCCAGTCGGCCCTCATGCAGCGGTCGTTGGTGAACTGCGTGCCCCAGAAGCCGGTCATGCCCAGCACCAGCGGGTGGTCGTCCGGCAGCACGCCCTTGCCCATCAGGCTGTGGGCGACCGGGATCTGCATGTGGTCGACGAAGGCGCGCAGCTCGTCCCAGGCGCGCGCCAGCGCCACGCCGCCGCCGGCATAGATCAGCGGGTCGCGCGCCTCGGCCAGCCGCGCGACGATGGCGCGCGCGGTCTCGTCGTCGATGGAGGGTTTCGCCAGCGCCTTGGTGTTGCCCCTGAGCCGGTCGAACAGCGCCACGTCGATCCCGGTCGAGAACACGTCCATCGGCACGTTGACCAGCACCGGGCCGGGCTGGCCGCTCTCGGCGAGCTGGAACGCCTTCTCCACGATCTCGGGGAACAGCTCCGGCGTGTCCACCCGCCAGGCGCGCTTCACGAAGGGGCGGTAGATCTCGTACTGGCTGGCGTCGGCGTGGAGGTTCACCTCCTGATGCGGATGCTTGCCGTAATAGTAGGACGGCACGTCGCCGGCGATCACCACCATGGGGATGCAGTCGAGCGCGGCGTTGGCGACGCCGGTCGCGGCGTTGGTCAGGCCGGGGCTGAGATGGCTCAGGAGCACCGAGGCGCGGCCCGTGGCCCGGGCATAGCCGTCGGCGGCATGCGCGGCGATCTGCTCGTGGCGCACGTTGACGAAGCGCAGCCGCGTGTTCGCCATCGCCGACAGCACGGCGATGTTGGTGTGGCCGCACAGGCCGAACACGTGGGTGACGCCGCGCTCCTCGAGATAGCGCACGAGCTGGTTGGCGATCAGGTCCTTGGTCATGGCATCCTCCATGCCGCACGGCCCTCCCGGCGCGGAAAGCGGGAAGGCCGCCGGCGCCTCAAAGGGTCTCGGTGTTGTAGAACTCGCCGAACAGCTCGGCGTCGCTCGGCCGGTCCTCGGGGATCGGCCGCGACACCCAGGTCACGTTCATGTAGTGCTTGAGCGAGATGTTCTCGTTGGTGATGTTGCCGCCCCAGATGCCGCAGCCGAGCGACGAGGTCATCGGCATGCCGTTGGTGAAGGAGCCGGCATTGGCCTTGGACTGCGGCTGGCGCACCATCATGCGGCTGACCGGCGCGACGGCCGCGAGCCGCGCGATGTGGTCGTCGTTGAAGGAATAGATGCCGCAGGAATGGCCCTTGCCGCCGACCTCGTAGATGGCGCGCACCTTGTCGAGCGCGTCGTCGAAGCCGTGGTAGCGGTAGAGCGCCATGACCACGCACAGCTTCTCCGAGGAGAATCTGTGCTCGGGGCCGATGCCCTCCTGCTCGACCATGATGAAGGAGCGGTCGTCCGGCACGGTGAAGCCGGCGATCTCGCCGATGCGCTGCGCCGACACCGCCACGGTCTCGATGGTGCGGTGGCCGTCCGCGTCCCACATCGCCTTCTCGAGCAGCGCCTTCTCCTCGCTATTGCACAGATAGCCGCCCTCGGCGACGAGCGCGTCGCGCATCGCCTCGTAGATGCGGTCGTCGATCAGCAGGTTGCCGTCGGCCGAGCAGCCCGAGCCGTAGTCCGACGTCTTCGACACGCGCGAATTGTGCGCCGCCTCGCGGATGTCGGCGGTCTCGTCGATGACCATCGTGGAATTGCCGGCGCCGACGCCGAAGGCCGGCTTGCCCGAGGAATAGGCCGCCTTGACCATCGGCTTGCCACCGGTGGCGAGCGTCAGGTCCGCCTGCGCCATCAGCTCGCCGGTCAGCGGGATCGACGGCCGCTCGACGCACTGGAAGATGTCCTCCGGGCAGCCGAGCTTCCGCAGCGTCTCGCGCATCACCCGCACCATCTCGAAGGTGGTGTGGCGCGCGCGCGGATGCGGCGAGAAGATCACCGCGTTCTTGCACTTGATGGCGTAGATGCCGGTGACGGGCGGCGTCAGCTCCGGGTTGGTGGTCGGGATCAGCGAGGCGATGACGCCGGCCGGCTTGGCGATCCTGGTGATGCCCTTCTCCTCGTCCACCTCGATGACGCCGACGCTCTTCTGGCGCAGCGCGTCGCGCAGCACGCCGAGGATCTTGAAGCGCTTGCCGGCGCGGCCGGCGCGGTCGCCGATGCCGCTCTCGTCCACGCCCATCTGGGCGATGCGCACGAAGGTCTTCTCGTTGCCGGTGGCCCAGCCCAGCGCCTGCGCCAGCCGGTCCACCTGCGCCTGGTCGTAGTCCCTGATCGCCTCCATCGCGGCGCGGGCGCGCGCGATCATCTCGGCGACGGTCTTCTTTTCCTCTTCGGTGACTTCGCGGGCCATCGGTTCAACTCCTTGAGACGGAAAGGGGCAACGGAAAGGGTCATGCGGCGCTACCGGCGCGGCGCGGGGCGCTCGCGCGGGCGAAGCCGTCGAAATAGGCGCGCGCCGTGTCGAGGCAGCGCCGCGCATGCGCGACATGGCCGAGCTCGGCGGTGCGCCGCGCATTCGGCAGCTCGACGGAGAACGGGACCTCCGGCAGGCAGGCGGCGAGCGTCGGCAGGTCGATCGCGCCCTCGCCGACATAGAGCCGGTCCTCGCGCGCGACGCGCTTCATCGCCTCGCGGTCCTGCGGCACCTCCGGCCCGGCGTCGCACAGGTGGATGAAATTCACCCAGTGGCGCGGCAGCGCCAGAAGCTCGTCCTGCCCGCAGCGCGAGAAGTGGAAGTAGAGCGCATCGACGAGGATGCCGGCGTTGGGCTCGCCCGCCGCCTCGACCACGTCGCGCGCCTCGGCCAGCGAGCCGAGCCGCGAGAAGGTCGGGAATTCGAGGTCGACGGTCAGGCCGTAGGGCCGCGCGAGGTCGCAGATCTCGGCATAGCGGGCAACGACGAAATCGCGGTCGTCCTTTCCCTTCGTCCAGGCCGAGGCGATCATGTGGCGCGCGCCGAGCATGGCGGCGGCCTCCATCGCCGGCAGGTAATCGCGCGCGGCGCGCTCCGGCACGATCCGCGCCAGTTCGACGTCGAGCACGGACAAGCCGGTCTCGCGCAGCGCGTCCTGCGTGCGGCGCAGGACCGCCGGGTTCAGCGGCTCGAACTCCGGCTCGTCGGCGACGCCGAGATGGGCGAGGCGGAAGGAGACGAAATCGTAGCCGGCGCGCGCCGCGATATAGGTCTGCTCGGGCGGGGTGACGCCCGGCACGGTCAGATAGGCGAGGGAGAAGCGCCTGCGCATCCTGCCACCTCTCCTCAGCTCTTCGGGACATTCGGCGCAACGTCCGGCGCGGCGATGCGGGCCATGCGGCCCGGCAGCCGGCGCTCGAGCAGGCCCTCGAGCCGCCGCGACAGCGCGGCGAGCGCCTGCCAGTCGATGCCGGTCGCAAAGCCCATCTCCTCCAGCGCGAACACCGCATCCTCGGTGGCGATGTTGCCGGAGGCGGCCGGGATGAACGGGCAGCCGCCCAGCCCGCCCAGCGCGGCGTCGAAGATGCGCACCCCGGCCTGAAGCCCGGCCACCATGTTGGCCAGCCCCAGCCCGCGCGTGTCGTGGAGGTGGAGCGAAAGCCTGACATCCGGCCGCACCGCCGCCCGCACCGCGCCCGTGAGCTCGTGGACCTGGCGCGGATTGCCGAGGCCGGCCGTGTCGGCAAGGTTGATCTCGTGGATGCCGAGCCCGTCGAAGGTCTTGGCGACGGCCACGACGCGCTCCGGCGCAATGCGGCCCTCGAAGCCGCAGCCGAAGGCCGACTGGATGCCGGCCCTGACGGTCACGCCCGCAGCCAGCGCGCGCCCGATCACCGGCGCAATGTGCGCGAGCGCCTCGTCCACGGGCTTGCCGACATTGGCGCGGCTGTGGCTCTCGCTCGCCGAGACCGAGATGGAGAGATGCGGTGCCCCGACAGCCAGCGCCCGCTCCAGCCCGGCCATGTTGAGCACCAGCGCGGTGTAGGTGACGCCCGGCCGGCGTTCCACCGCCGAAAACAGCGCATCGGTGTCGGCCATCTGCGGCACGCGCGCCGGGTTGACGAAGGAGCCGAGCTGGATGCGGCGCACGCCGGCCGCCTCCAGCCCGCGCACGAAGGCGAGCTTGTCGTCCAGCGGCAGCAGGCGTGCCTCGTTCTGCAGCCCGTCGCGCAGGAACTCGTCCTCGACGAGGACATCATCGCTGGAACCGAACATTCTCCCTCCCGATCCCGCCGCCGCAAGGCGGCGGATTCCGGGGAGAGGCTACGAACGGTGCCCCATAACATCAAATATCAGGATGGTCGTTGCGGCATACATGATGTTAATCTGATCCGCGGCCCGTCCGGGGAGGGGAAACGATGCTGACGCTGCGGCAGATCGAGGTCATCCGCGCCATCATGATGGCGGGCACGGTGAAGGGCGCGGCCGACCTGCTCGGCGTGTCGGCGCCGGGGGTCAGCCGCGCGATGAAGCACACGGAAGCCCAGCTCGGCGTCCGGCTGTTCTCGCGCCGCCACGGCCGCTTCACGCCCACCGACGAGGCGCGCGGCATCTTCGGCCAGATCAACGAGGTGTTCTCCAAGGTCGAGAACCTGCAATTCTCGATCGAGGCGCTGAAGCGCGGCGAATCCGGCATCTTCTCCTTCGCCTCGGTGCCGTCGATCGCGCAGCACATCATGCCGCGCGCGGTCGAGCGGCTCCGGCACCGCTTCCCGGCGCTGCGGATGAACATCAACATCCTCAAGATCGAGGAGACGGCCGACTATCTGCTGCTCAAGAAGGGCGAGGTGGTGGCGATGAGCTACAAGATCGATCATCCCGGCCTGATCTCCTACCCGCTCGCCGCCGGGCGGCTGGTGGCGGTGCTGCCGGAGGGCCACCCGCTCGCCCGCGGCGAGGAGGTGTCGCTGGCGCGCCTCGTCGAAGAGCCGCTGATCGGCATCGACCCCAACGACCCCTACGGCCGCATCCTCGCCTCGCCCTTCCTCGACAACGGCCTGCCGTTCGAGCTGTCGATCCAGGCGCGGTTTTCCCACACCGTCGTGTCGCTGGTGGCGGCGGGGCTGGGCGTGGCCGTGGTGGACGAGTTCTCGGTCGCCACGCCCGCGATACCGCGCGTCGCGGTGCGCCGCATCGCCGAGAAGACCGCCTTCACCGCCTATTGCGTCGTCAACGCCGAGACGCCGCGCTCGATCTTCGCCGACGAGCTGATCGGCTCGCTCCGCGCCGAGATGCGCACCGCCGCCCAGATGCGCCGCTAGACCGGTTCGGCCCACTCCTCCACCGCCGTCATCCCGGCCAAGGGAGCGAAGCGACCGCAGAGCCGGGACCCATTGGCCGGGAGATCGTGTGGCACGGCCCGGTCCTCGCGCTGGCGCGTGTCAGCACCGCTCCGCCAACCCGCCACCCGGCCCCGCTGCTCAATAGGTCCCGGCTCTCGCTCCGCTCGGCCGGGATGACGGCGGCGGCGATTCCGCCCGAGCCCGAATCGGGCCGGCCTACCCGAGGAACGTCAGCGCATAGTCCCAGACGAGCTTGAGCGACACGACGAACAGCGCCAGCTCCACCAGGCGGAAGAAGAACCTGTCCGGCATGTTCTGCGTCAGCCAGCGGCCGGCGAGCGTGCCGAGAAGCGCCGGCACGGCGAGCCACAGCGCCAGCGACGGCTCGATGCCGGCGAACTGCCCGAGCTGCCAGTAGGGCACGATCTTCGCCGCGTTGACGACGGCGAAGAGGATCGTCGCCGTGCCGGCGAACACCATCTTGGGCAGCCGCTGCGGCAGCACGTACATCTGGAACGGCGGCCCGCCGGCATGCGACACGAAGCTCGCCAGGCCCGCGAGCCCGCCCCAGGCGATGCCGGCCGGCACGCCCGCCGGCCGCGCCGCCGGGCGGCGGCGGTGGCCGAGCCAGACGTCGAGGCAGAAGGAGATGCCCACCGCCCCCACCAGCAGGCCGATGAAGGCGCCGGAGAACCAGGCGCCGAACAGCCAGCCCAGCGCCACGCCGGCAAGGGCGGCCGGCGTCAGGATGGCGAGGTTCCGCGCCGAATAGTCCCGGCGGTAGAGATAGACCGCGACGACGTCGCTGACGATGAAGATCGGCAGCAGCAGCGCCGCCGCCGTCACCGGCGGCATGACGAGCGCCAGCAGCGGCACCGCCAGCGTGCCGACCGTCGGCACCCCGCCCTTGGACAGGCCGACGAGGAACGACGACAGCACCGCGACCGACAGCACCACGGGCGTTGGCTCGATCACGGCGCTCTCCTTCGATCCGGCCGCCGGATCATAGGGATTCCGCGCCGGCCGCGAAACGGCCGCCCGCCCCTTTCCGGCCTCAGCCGGCGTAGCCGGCCATGCGCGGCAGCCACAGCACCAGCTCGGGAATGAAGGTGATGAGGCCGAGGCACACCACCATCCAGAACAGGAACGGCATGCAGTCGCGGATGATGTCCTTGATCGGCGCGCCGGAGATGTTGGTCATGATGAACAGCAGCAGCCCGTAGGGCGGCGTCACCAGCCCCAGCATGACGTTGACCACCACCACGACGCCGAAATGCACGAGGTCGATGCCGAGCGCCTGCGCCGTCGGGATGAACACCGGCACGATGATCAGCAGCACCGCCGTGCCTTCCAGCACGCAGCCGAGCAGGAGCAGGATGACGTTGACGAGGATCAGGAACTGGATCGGCGTCAGCTCCCACGCGGTCAGGATCGCCTTCAGCGTGTTGGGGATGTTCTCGACCGTCACCACGTAGTTGAAGACGAGCGAGCCGGCGATCAGCATGCCGATCGAGGCGCTGGTCTTGGTCGAGATCAGCAGCGCGCCGTAGGCCTCGCGCGCCGGCAGGCTGCGGTAGAGGAAGACCGAGATGACCAGCGCATAGGCCGCCGCGAGCGCCGCCGCCTCCGTCGGCGTGGTGACGCCGGTATAGATGCAGCCGAGCAGGATCACCGGCATCATGAGCGCCGGGAACGCCCGCCACGTGATCTCGGGGATCTCGCGCAGCGGCACGGCCTCCTCGACCGGGAAGTTCTTGCGCCGCGCGGTCCAGGCCACCTGCCCCATCTGCATGAACGACATCAGGAGGCCCGGCACCACGCCGCCGAGGAACAGGTAGCCGATCGAGGCGTCGGAGACGAGCGCGTAGATGACGAGCGGGATCGAGGGCGGGATGATCGGCCCGACCACGGCCGTCACCGCGGTCAGCGCCGCGGCGTAGCTCGGCGTGTAGCGGTTCTCGCGCGTCATCATGTTCTGCATCATGCGGCCGGAGCCGGCCGCGTCGGCGATGGCCGAGCCGGACATGCCGGCGAAGATGATCGACTGGACGATGTTGACCTGCGCCAGCCCGCCGCGGAAGCGGCCGACGAGCACGTTGCAGAAGCGCAAGAGCCGCTCGGTCATCGAGCCGGAGTTCATGATCTCGGCCGCCAGCACGAACAGCGGCACGGCGAGGATCACGTAGTTGGAATACATGCCGTTGAGGAACTGCTCGGCCACCGTGCCCATGTCGAGGCCGGCGAGCAGCAGATAGAGGATCGAGCCGCACATCATGGCGAGCCCGATGGGCAGGCCGAGCAGCGCGAGCGCCGTGATGACGAACAGCGTGATGGAAAACGGGCTGGTGAGGTTCATACGCCTGAGCTCGCCTTGGTCGGGTCATACGCCTCGGGCGCCTCGCCACGCACCGCCAGCCAGGCGATCCAGATGTAGCGGACGATCATCGCGACGGCGAAGACGACGTAGATGGAATAGAGGTAGTCGAAGCGGATCTTGAGATAGGCCGAGCGCTCGACCTTCATGAAGGTGACGTAGTCGATCACCGCCGGCAGCGAGATGCCGAACAGGAAGATCAGCGCCGCGGCGGTGATGAGGCCCATGACGCGGCGCGGGCCGTCGCGGACCGCGCCGTAGACGAGGTCGAAGCGGATCTCCTCGCGCTCGCGCACCACGAAGGCGCTGCCGAACAGCACGAGCCAGATCCACAGCACGACGCTGATCTCGTGCGTCCAGCCGATGGGCATGTTGAGCAGGTAGCGGAACGCGATCTGCAGCATGAAGGCGACGAACATCGCCGCGAGCATGGCGCAGGCGACGTTCTCGGCGCGGGCGCGCAGCCATTCCAGCACGCGCGCGGCGGACGATCCTTGCATCGTGTCCTCCTGTGGTCCGCCGCCGCCTCTCCCCCTTGGGGGCCGGGCGGCGGAGGACGGGAAAGCGCCCGGCCTAGAGCGCGTTGATCTTGTCGACGAGGCCGGCCGGCCAGTTCTTCGCGAGGTCGGAGTCGAGATACATCTTCTGCGCATGGGCGCGGAAAGCGTCGACGTCCGGCACGTAGACGTCGAGGCCCATCTCCTTGAACGAGGCAGCAAGCTCCTCCTCGCGCTTCAGGTGCTCGGCCGTGCTCCAGGCGATGGCCTTGTCGGCCGCTGCCTGCACCTTCTCGCGCTGCTCGGGCGTCATCTCGTTCCACGCCCTGGACGAGATGACGAGCAGGTCGAAGCCGACGAGGTGCGAGGTCAGCACGATCTGCTGCATCACCTCGTAGAACTTCATGTTCTGCACGTTGGGCAGCGGGTTGTCCTGGCCGTCGATGGCGCCGGTCTGGAGGCCGGTATAGACCTCGGCATAGGCCATCGGCGTCGGGTTGGCGCCGAGCGCCTGGCCGAGGAACTGCCACGAATCGCCGCCCGGCATGCGCAGCTTGATGCCGGCCATGTCGGCGGGCGTGTCGATCTTCTTGGTGCCCTTGAGGCCGACCTGCCGCGTGCCGAAGAAGGTGGGGCCGAGGACACGGATGCCGAGCTTGTCCTCGGCCAGCGTCTTCATCTCCTCGCCCGGCTCGCTGTCGAAGAAGGTCTTCAGGTGCCCGGCGTCGCGGAACAGGTAGGCCGAGGTCAGGATCGACCATTCCGGCACCTGGTTGGAGACGTCCTGCGGCGCGATGTTGCCCATTTCGAGGTTGCCGCGCTGCAGCGCGACGAGCTCGGTGCCCTGCTTGAACAGGACGCCGCCGTAATAGCCCTCGAAGGCGAAGTCGCCCGCGATCTCCTCCGCGAACATCTTCATCATGTCGGCGCGGATATCCTGCTCGGAGAACACCGCCGAGAAGCGCAGCTTCGGCTTGTCCTGCGCGAGCGCGGGGAAGGCTGCGGCCGAGGCCAGAAGCCCCGCCGCCATCAGGACGCTGCGGCGCGTGGTGGTGAAAGTCATGGCATTCCTCCCTTGTTGAGCGACGCCGGTCCGGTCTCCCGGCTCCTCCCGGCGTCCTTTGCGATCCCGGTCAGAGCGCGTTGATGCGCTCCAGCATGCCCTCGGGCCAGTCCTTCGACAGCGACGAGCCGAGGTATTTCCTGTTGGAATAGGCGCGGAACGCCTCGACGTCTGGCGTGTAGACGTCGAGGCCCTCGCCCCTGAAATAGTCGATCAGCTCCGCCTCCTCGCGCAGATACTCGGCGTTGCTCCAGGCGAAGGCCTTGTCGGCGGCGTCGCGGATGCGCTGCTGCTGCTCCGGCGTCAGGCCGTCGAACAGCTTCGCGCTGATCAGCAGGATGCCGAAGCCGACATTGTGGCCGGTCAGCACGATCTGGTCCGTGACCTCGTGGAACTTCATCAGCCGGTTGTTGGGCAGCGGGTTGTCCTGCGCGTCGATGGCGCCGGTCTGGAGGCCGGTATAGACCTCGGCATAGTCCATGGCGGTCGGGTTGGCGCCGATCGACTCGCCGAGGAACTGCCAGGATTCGCCGCCCGGCATGCGCAGCTTGATGCCGGCGAGGTCCTCCGGCACGTCGATCTTCCTGTCGCCGCGCAGGTTGACGTGGCGCGTGCCGTAATAGGCGGGCGCGAGGATGACCACGCCCATCTCGTCGCGCGCCATCCTCCTGAAGTCGTCGCCGACGTCGCTGGCGAAGATCGCGCTCATATGGGCCGCGTCGCGCACCAGATAGGCGGCGGTCAAGATGCTGAAGGCCGGCACCTGCTTGGCGAAGTCGGAGGGCGGCATCAGCGCCAGCTCGAGATTGCCGCGCTGGACCGCGACGATCTCCGTGCCCTGCTTGTAGAGCGTCGAGCCGAAATAGGGCTCGAAGGCGAAATCGTCGCCGATCTCCCTGGCGAAGATCTCGACCAGCGCCTTCGAGCGCGGCGCGTCCGCGGTGGTGGAATCGGCGAAGCGCAGCTTGATCGCCTCTGCCGAGGCCGCGCCGATCGACAGGGAGAGCGCCAGCGCGGCGGTGCCGATCATGGCCGCCCTTCTCGTGAATCGTTCAGTCATGACGCCGGTCCTCCTCCTTGGGGTTGTGGCCGAAACGGTGCTCGGGAAGGCCCTGGCCCACGCCCTCGATGGCGAGGAGCGCGCCGGCCAGCGGCTCGGCCGCAAGCTGCTCCGGGCTCAGGAACTTGGTCGCCGTGGTGACGTAGAGCGTCTTCAGGTCCGGCCCGCCGAAGCACGGGCAGGTCGGGTTGGTCACCGGCAGCGGGATCGTGCGGTCGACGCGGCCGTCCGGCCGGTAGCGGACGATGCGGCCGCCGGCGAAGAACGCGGTCCACAGGCAGCCGTCGACGTCGACGCACGCCCCGTCCGGACGCTCGCCCGTCGCCGAATGGTCGGCGAAGAGCCGCCGGTCGGTGACAGCGCCGTCGTCGAGGTCGAGGTCGAAGGCCCAGCTCCGGTGGCGCCGCGTGTCGGTGAAATAGAGGGTGCGGCCGTCGGGCGAGAAGGCGATGCCGTTCGACACGATCACGTCGCCGGCGATCTTGGTCACGCCGCCGTCGGGATCGACGCGGTAGAGGCTGCCGTTGGGGCGATGGAGCGCGTTGTCCATGGTGCCGACCCAGAAGCGGCCGCGCGCGTCCACCCGCCCGTCGTTGAGCCGGTTGTCGAGGCCGGTCTCGACCGTGGCGAAGGGACGCTCCGCGCCCGTCTCGTCCGAGCGCAGCACCAGCTCGAGGTCTCGGCCGAGCAGCCGCTCGCCCGAGGCGGTCAGCGCCTGGGTGCCGAGATAGGCGCAGTCGAAGGCGACGGCCTCGTGCCGGCCCGACGCCGGATCGAAGGATTGCAGCGTCGGCTGCTCGATGTCGAGCCACCACAGCTTGCGCGTCCGCGCGCACCACAGCGGGGTCTCGCCGAGCCGGTCCGCTCCGCGCACCGCGGCCTCGATGCGGATCGCGGCGGCCCCGGCGCTCATGCCGCCTCCTCGAAATGCCTGCTCATGGCGATACGGTCGGGCGCGATGCCGGTGAAGAGCTCGAAAGCGCGCACGGCCTGATAGATGGCCATGCCCGTCCCGGCGAGCGTGCGGCAGCCGAGCGCCCGCGCCGCGCGCAGCAGCGCGGTCTCGCGCGGGAAATAGACGATCTCGCCGACCCAGTGGCGCGGCAGGAGATGGGCGGCGGGAAACGGCGTGCCGGGATATTTGTCCATGCCCACCGGCGTGGTGTTGACGACGCCGTCATGGGCCGCAAGCAGCGCCGCGCTCGCTTCGCACGCCCGCACCCGCGCCCCGAACCGCCCGTCCATGCGCGCGGCGAGCGCCGCGGCCCGGGCATGGTCGGTATCGACGATGGCGAGCGCGCGCGCGCCGAGCTCCAGAAGCGCATGCGCGACCGCCGCGCCTGCGCCGCCGGCGCCGAACTGCACCACGGCCCCGGGCTCGGCGCCGGGCATGGCCTGACGGAAGCTCTCGGCGAAGCCCCAGCAGTCGGTGTTGTGGCCGACGCGCGCGCCGTCGCGCAGGATCACCGTGTTGACCGCCCCGATCGCGGCGGCCTCGGGCGAGAGGCCGGCGAGGCAGGAAAGCACGCTCTGCTTGTAGGGATGGGTGACGTTGAGGCCGGCGAAGCCGCGCCGCTCGGCCGCGGCGATGACAGCGCCGAGCGCCTCGTCGGCAAGGCCGAGCTGGTCGAAGTCGATCAGGACGTAGTCGCAGGCGAGGCCGAGCCTCATGCCCTCGCGCTCGTGCATGGTCGGCGTGCGCGAAGCCTGGATGCCGCGGCCGATGAGGCCGACCAGAACCGTCCGGCCGCTCCCGCTTTCCCTTGCCCGGCCATGAAGGCGGATGGCCCTTTCCAGGGCCTCCGTCGGATCGGCGGCTTGCACGCGACTGTCTCCTCCCCCGTGCCGCTGGATCGCTTCATGGTTTCACGGAAACGCTGAAACGATCTATCCCCTTGTTTTTACGCAATTCCGGACGGAAAACCGCTTCGCACTTTTCCTGGAATTGCTCTAAGGTCGCGACACTTGTCTTTGCCGTGCGCGGCCCGGTAAATGGCCGCGACACGGATGTAAAATGTACGAACTGGTTAGTTTTGTCAAACCTCTTTTCGGGGGCCGACCGCCATGCACAACACGCCCAAGCCGAAGCGCGCCGAGAAGGCGACGCGCCAGCAGGACCCCGAGGGGACGAAGCGCAACATCCTGGAGGTGGCGTCGGAGGAGTTCGCCCGCAACGGCCTATCGGGCGCGCGGGTGGACGAGATCGCCGCGCGCACCCGCGCCAGCAAGCGCATGATCTACTACTATTTCGGCGACAAGGACGGGCTCTACCTCGCCGCGCTGGAGAATGCCTACCGGCAGGTGCGCGAGGGCGAGGCCAAGCTCGCCGTCGCCGATCTGGAGCCGGTCGAGGCGCTGCGCCGCATGGTCGAGTTCACCTTCGACCACCATCACCGGCACGAGGCCTTCATCCGCATGGTGATGATCGAGAACATCCACAACGCCCAGTATCTGGAGCGCTCGAAGGAGATCCGCGCCCTCAACGTCGCCGCCATCGACCGCGTCGCCGGCATCTATGCCCGCGGCGTCGAGGCGGGCTGGTTCCGCCCCGGCATCGAGCCGCTCGAGCTGCACTGGCAGATCAGCGCGCTGTGCTTCTTCAACGTGTCGAACCGGGCGACGTTCTCCGGCATCTTCGGCCGCGACTTCGGCACCGAGGACGCGCTCAGGGTCCTGCGCCGCAACGTCGTCGACATGGTGCTGCGCTACGTCGTGCGCGACGAGAAGATCGCAACGCTGCGCTAGGACG
>JALHFU010000022.1:0-47479 GCA_022838525.1 Hyphomicrobiales bacterium
CCGGTCGACCAGCTCGGCGGGGTCGAGCGTCGGCGCGCCCCACACCTGGCAGCGGAAGCCGTGCTCGGCGAAATCCGGCGAGAAGGTGATGCCCGACTTCGCCTCGTAGAGCGATGCCTGCACCTCGCCGGCGTCGTTGCCGATCGAGGAGACGATGCCCAGACCCGTGACGACTACCCGTCTCATATGCGCTCCCTCGCGTTTCTTGCCGTGCGTTGCCGGTTCAGGCTGCGTTCTGCTTGGACAGGCCCACCCGGAGGTCGGTGGCGGTGTAGATCTGCTCGCCGTCGGCCTTGAGCCAGCCGTCGGCCGTGCCCAGCACCAGGCGGCCGCGCATCACGCGCTTGAAGTCGACGCCGTACTCGACCTTCTTCACCGAGGGCGTCACCATGCCCTTGAACTTCACCTCGCCGGTCGAGAGCGCCATGCCCTTGCCCGGCTCGCCGAGCCAGCCGAGGAAGAAGCCCGTCATCTGCCACAGCGCGTCGAGGCCGAGGCAGCCGGGCATGATCGGGTTGCCGATGAAGTGGCAGGGGAAGAACCACAGGTCCGGCTTGATGTCGAGCTCGGCGCGGATGAAGCCCTTGTCGAACTCCCCGCCGGTCTCGCTGATCGCGGTGATGCGGTCGAACATCAGCATCGGCGGCGCCGGAAGCTGCGCATTGCCGGGGCCGAACAGCTCGCCGCGCGCGCAGGCCAGCAGATCCTCGTAGTCGTAGCTCGATTTCCTCTCGGACATGTCTTTCCCGTTCCCCTCCCGCGTCCTGCGTCTCGGTCGATTGCGACCGCTGCGGCCGCGTATTGCCGCATCCCCTATCACAGACCGTTTCCGCCTGGAAACAGCACACGCGCATATTGCATGCGTCCGTCCGGCGCATTGTGGCGCTATTGATCGCATATCTGCTAGAGAATATATGTTGAAAAGGTGCGACGTGGCCACTTCGCGCGCGGGCACCGAGAAACGGACCGGCAAACGATCCGGCAGAACGGCAAGGGAAACGCGGCGACTTGATGGAAACCGAGCGCAGGCAGGACGACGAGCTGGAAATTCGCGTGCGCGAGGCAGGCCTGCGTCCGACGCGGCAGCGAATCGCGCTGGCCGAGCTGCTGTTCGCCAAGGGCGACCGCCACCTTTCCGCCGAGGAGCTGCACGAGGAGGCGCTTGCCGCCGGCGTCGCGGTCTCGCTCGCCACCGTCTACAACACGCTCCACCAGTTCACCGAGGCCGGCCTGCTGCGCATCCTCGCGCTCGAAGGCTCCCGCACCTATTTCGACACCAACACCTCGGACCATCACCACTTCTTCATCGAGGGCGAGAACCGCGTCGTCGACATCGAGGCGGCGCCCGTCAGCGTCCACAACCTGCCCGAGCCGCCCGAGGGGATGGAGATCATCAACGTCGACATCATCGTGCGCCTGCGGCCGAAGAAGCCGCGGCACGGCTGATCCGGCGCGCCGGCCAGCCTCAATATCCCGCCTGCCTGTCCACCAGATTGTCGAGCGGTTCGCCGCGCTCGAAGCGCGCGATCTGCTCCAGCATCAGCGGCGCCAGATGCTCGGGGTCCGAGGTCGCGGCCGCATGCGGCGTCACGAACACGCGCGGATGCGCCCATAGCGGGCTTGTCCGCGGCAGCGGCTCCTCCTCGAACACGTCGAGGCTCGCCTCCTTCAGCGTGCCGTCGTCGAGCGCCCGCAGGATGTCCTTCTCTTTTTGCAGCCTGCCGCGCCCGGCGTTGATGAACACCGCCCCGCCCAGCGCATTGTCGCGGCGAAGGCCTCGCAGGAGGTCGTAGTCGACGATGCCCTCGGTCGCCGGCGTGTAGGGCAGGAGCACGACGAGAATGTCCGTCGCCGCCAGGAACGCCCTCAGCCCGTCGCCGCCGTGGAAGGTCGTCACCCCCTCGACCGCGCGCGGGGTGCGCGTCCAGCCGTTGACCGTGAAGCCGAGCGCCAGCAGCGCCTTCGCCGCCACGCGGCCGAGCTGGCCGAGGCCCATGATGCCGACCGCCACCGCGGCGGCCGTCGGCTGCGGCGGCTCGCGCCACACCTTGCCCGCCTGCTGCGCGCGGTAGGTCGCGCCCTGCCGGTGATGGTCCATCACCCGCCACACGACATATTCGGCCATGTGGGTGGCGAGGTTCTCCGCCACCACGCGCAGGATCGGCACGTCGGGCAGGTCCTCGTCGGCGAAGATGTGATCGACGCCCGCGCCCGTCGAGATGACGAGCCTGAGATTGGGCAGGCCGGCCAGCACGCCGGCCTCGTGCTTCCACACCACCGCATAGTCGATCGACGGATCGGACGGGAAGCTGCGCTCCGTCACCACCTCGTAGCCCCTGCCCAGCAGGCGCCGCCAGTGATCGACGTCCTGGCCGGTGAGCGAAAGCAGGATGCGGCCGCGGGTGGGCTGGGACATGGCGTAGCTCCGATCGGATTACTGGCTGACGACGCCGGCCGGCGCGGTCGCCAGATCGAAGGCGGCGGCGATCAGCGCCCGGGTGTAGTCGCTCTGCGGGTTCTCGAAGATCTGCTGCGACGGCCCTTCCTCCACCACCTTGCCGCCGCGCATGACGACGACATGGTTGGAGAGCGCCCGCACCACCTTGAGGTCGTGGCTGATGAAGAGATAGGCGAGCTCGTGCCGGCGCTGCAGCTCGCGCAGGAGGTCCACCACCTGCGCCTGCACGCTCATGTCGAGTGCCGAGGTCGGCTCGTCCAGCATCACGAAGCGCGGCTTCAGCACCATGGCGCGGGCGATGGCGATGCGCTGGCGCTGGCCGCCGGAGAACTCGTGCGGATAGCGGAAGCGGGTGTCGGGATCGAGCCCCACCTCCTTCAGCACGTCCACCACCATGTCGTCGCGCTCGTCGGCCGACAGCTTCGGCTCGTGGATCTTCAGGCCTTCCTCGACGATCTCGGAGACCGACATGCGCGGGCTGAGCGAGCCGAACGGGTCCTGGAACACGATCTGCATCTGGCGCCTGAGCGGCCGCATCTCCCGGAACGAATACTGGTCGATACGCTTGTCGCCGAGCATGATGCGGCCTTCCGAGGCGATCATGCGCGACAGCGCCAGCCCGAGCGTGGTCTTGCCCGAGCCGGATTCGCCGACGATGCCCAGCGTCTGCCCGGCCTTCACCGTCACGTCGACGCCGTCCACCGCCTTGACGTGATCCACCGTGCGCCGGAAGAAGCCCTGCTTGATTGGGAACCAGACGCGGACGGCCTCGCCCGAAAGCACCGTCTCGGCCTTGGGGTCCTCGGCCGGCGGCTTGCCCTTCGGCTCGGCGGCGAGCAGATGGCGCGTGTAGTCGTGCTGCGGGTTGGCGAAGATCGCGCTCGTCGGCCCGCTCTCGACGATCCGCCCCTTGGTCATCACGCAGACCTTGTCGGCGATGCGCCGCACGATGCCGAGATCGTGGGTGATGAACAGCATCGACATGCGGTTGTTCTGCTTCAGCCCTGCCAGCAGCTCGAGGATCTGCGCCTGCACCGTGACGTCGAGCGCGGTCGTCGGCTCGTCGGCGATCAGCAGCTCCGGCTCGTTGGCCAAGGCCATCGCGATCATGACGCGCTGGCGCTGGCCGCCCGAAAGCTGGTGCGGATAGGCGCCGAGCCGCTTTTCCGGCTCGCGGATGCCGACCTCGTTCAGGAGTTCCAGCGTCCGCGCCCGGGCGGCGTTGTCGCCCATGCCGCGATGGATCTTCAGGATCTCGCCGATCTGCGTCTCGATGGTGTGGAGCGGATTGAGCGAGGTCATCGGCTCCTGGAAGATCATGGTGATCTTGTTGCCGCGCACGCGCCGCAGCGCCTTCTCGCCCTTGGCGAGGAGGTCGTCGCCGTCGAACAGGATCTGCCCGGAGGGATGGCTCGCCGGGGGGTAGGGCAGGAGCTTCAGCACGGAGAGCGCCGTCACCGACTTGCCGGAGCCGGATTCGCCCACCAGCGCCACGGTCTCGCCCCTGGCGATGTCGAAGGAGACATGATCGACGGCCAGCGTCTCCCTGCCGCCCTGCGCGAAGGCGACGGAAAGATCGCGCACGGAGAGGAGAGGGGCGTCGCTCAAATGGCCGCCTCGACATCTGTGAGGCGGAAATCGTCACCCTTGAACAGCAGCGGCTCGCCCCGCGCCTTGGCCAGCGCATAGGCAAAACAGTCGCCGAGGTTCAGCTTCGCCTCGTGCTTGCCCTTGCCGTAGCGCTGATAAACCTCGCGGGCATGCTTTGCCTGATCTGCGGTCACGGCTACAATCTGGATGCCGAAACCGGCCAGCAGCGCGTCCAGTTGGGCCCCCTTTGCTGGATGGCGCTTGTCGTCCGCGCGAACGGCTGCTTCAAGATAGTTTACAGGCGACATGGCGAGTTCCGGCGTCATCAGAAGCAAGTCCCGGAACGCCGCCTTTTCCGGCTCCTCGAAGAGCACCGCGAGAATGGCCGAAGCATCGACGATCATTTCGGCAATCCCATCTCATCATAAAGATCGGAATGGTCGCTCGTGACGCCGGGCGCGGTCGGGCCCGACCGGCGAATGATCTCGTCGATATGCGCCTTGCGTTCCTCGAAGCGTGCTTCCCGCCTCAGGCGCTCCAGCCGCTCCCGCAGGGCCACCACCACCGCGGAGGTAAGAGACTCGCCCGTGTGGCTGGCAATCTCCTTCGCGATCCGGTGCGCTTCGTCGCTCTTGATGTTCATGCCCATCGCGGCCTCCATGGTAGAAAATCTACCATTTTATACCATGTCCTCCCCCTCACCGGAACGTCTTCCTCGGGTCGAAGGCGTCGCGGGTGGCTTCGCCGATGAAGATCAGCAGCGACAGCATGATCGACAGCGTCAGGAAGCCGGTGATGCCGAGCCAGGGGGCGTTGAGGTTACGCTGGCCCTGCCTCAGCAACTCGCCGAGCGAGGCCGAGCCCGGCGGCAGGCCGAAGCCGAGGAAGTCGAGCGAGGTCAGCGTGGTGATCGAGCCGTTGAGGATGAAGGGCAGGAAGGTCAGCGTCGCCACCATGGCGTTGGGCAGAAGGTGGCGGAACATGATGGTCGCGTTCGGCACGCCGAGCGACCGCGCGGCATTGACGTATTCGAAGTTGCGCGCCCGCAGGAACTCGGCCCGCACCACGCCGACGAAGGCCACCCACGAGAACAGCAGCATGATGCCGAGCAGGATGAAGAAGCCCGGCGGCAGCACCGCGGCGATGATGAGGATGAGGTAGAGGACGGGGATCGACGACCAGATCTCGATGAAGCGCTGGAAGATCAAATCCGTCCAGCCGCCGAAATAGCCCTGCACCGCGCCGGCCGACACGCCGATGACCGCCGAGGCGAGCGTCAGGGTGAGGCCGAACAGCACCGAGATGCGGAAGCCGTAGATGACGCGGGCGAGCACGTCGCGTGCCTGGTCGTCGGTGCCGAGCCAGTTCCAGTTGCCGACGGTGCAGTTGGGGTCGTCGACGCCCTCGAAATAGCGCGAGCAGCGCGTCTCCTCGTCGTAGAGCCACGACGGCTTGGCGGGCGCCGCCTCGGGGATGTCGTTGTTGACCGTGCGGTAGGAGTAGCGGATCGGCGGCCACACCATCCAGCCATTGGCCTCGATCTCCTCCTGGATCACCGGGTCGCGATAGTCGGTGACGGCGAGGAAGCCGCCGAACTTCTCCTCCGGATAGTCGACCAGCACGGGGAACAGGATCTCGCCCTGATAGGAGGCGATCAGCGGCTTGTCGTTGGCGACGAGCTCGGCCGCCAGCGACAGCGCGAACAGGATGCCGAAGATCCACAGCGACCAGTAGCCGCGCCGGTTGGCCTTGAAGTTCTGCCACCGCCGCTGGTTGAGCGGCGAAAGCCACGGCCGCCGCGCCCGGTGGCGCACCTTCTCGACCTCGCCCTTCAGCACCACGTCCGACATCAGACGTCCCTCCGCTCGAAGTCGATGCGCGGGTCGATCAGCGTGTAGGTCAGGTCCGAGATCAGGCTGACGACGAGGCCGATCAGCGAGAAGATGAAGAGGTTGGCGAACACCACCGGGTAGTCGCGGTCGAGCACCGAGCGGTAACCGAGGAGCCCCAGCCCGTCGAGCGAGAAGATGTTCTCGATCAGCAGCGAGCCGGTGAAGAAGGCCGAGATGAAGGCGCCGGGAAAGCCGGCGATGATGATGAGCATGGCGTTGCGGAAGACGTGGCCGTAGAGCACCTGCCGCTCCGAAAGGCCCTTGGCGCGCGCCGTCACCACATACTGCTTGCGGATCTCGTCGAGGAACGAGTTCTTGGTCAGCAGCGTCGTGGTGGCGAAGGCCGACAGCACCATCGCGGTCAAGGGCAGCGTCAGGTGCCAGAAATAGTCGAGGATGCGTTCGGGCCACGACAGCTCGTGCCAGTTCTCCGACACGAGGCCGCGCAACGGGAACCAGTCGAAGAACGAGCCGCCGGCGAACAGCACCATCAAAAGGATGGCGAACAGGAAGCCCGGAATGGCGTAGCCGACGATGACGATGCCGCTCGTCCACACGTCGAAGGCCGAGCCGTCCTTCACCGCCTTGCGGATGCCGAGCGGGATCGAGATCGCATAGGAGATCAGCGTGATCCACAGCCCGAGCGAGACCGACACCGGCATCTTCTCCAGGATCAGGTCCACCACCTTGATGTCGCGGAAGAAGCTCTCGCCGAAGTCGAAGCGCATATAGTCCCAGATCATGCCGAAGAAGCGCTCGAGCGGCGGCTTGTCGAAGCCGAACTGCTGCTCGAGCTTGGCGATGAAGGCGGGGTCGAGCCCCTGCGCGCCGCGATACTTGAAGTCGCCGCCCTGGTCGAAGCCGCCGCCCATGTCGCCGCCGCCGCCGGAGATGCGGTCCATGGAGCCGCCCTCGCCGGCGAGCCGCGCCAGCACCTGCTCGACCGGGCCGCCGGGCGCGAACTGGATGACGACGAAGGAGATCGCCATGATCCCGAACAGCGTCGGGATCATCAGCAGCAGGCGGCGCAGGATATAGGCGCCCATCAGCCGGCCTTTCCGGGGCGCAAGGTTCGGTTGATGTCAGGCTCTCCCAATCGCTTTCGCCCTGTCTTCATCGTACCACCACAGCGATTCCACCGGGAAGCCGTAGTCCGGCTTCGGCTCCCGGAAGCCGAACATGTCCCAGTAGGCGACCTTGTGATTCGCCGCATGATAACTTGGAATCCAGTCGCAGCGCGCGCGCAAGACCCGGTCGAGCGCGCGAAGCGCCACCGTCAGTTCCTCGGCGCTGTCGGCGTGGCCGGCGATCTCGACCAGCGCGTCCACGGCCGGGTCGCGGGTGCCGGGATAGTTGCGCGAGGACGGCAGGTCCGCCGAGCGCGAATGGAACAGGTTGACGAGCGAATCCCGCCCCGGCAGCGCGCCGAGCGACAGCGCCATCAGCACGATGTCGAAATTGAAGTCGCGCTGGCGCGCCTGGTACTGCGTCGCGTCGACCCGGCTCACGGTGGCGTCGACGCCGATCGCCTGCAGGTTCTCCGCGAAGGGCTCGGTGATGCGCACCAGGCCCTCCTCCTGCGTCAGGAACTCGACCGTCAGGGTCTCGCCCGCGGCGTTGACGAGCCGCCGGCCGGCCGGCGTCCAGCCCGCTTCGGCGAGGAGCCGGCGCGCTTCCTGGAGCGCGGCGCGGTTGCGCCCCGCGCCGCTGGCGACCGGGAACGAATAGACCTCGCCGAACACCTCCTCCGGCAGCTCTCCGCGCAGCGGCTCGAGCAGCGCCAGCTCTTCCGGCGAGGGCGCGCCCTCGGCCTTGAAGGCCGATCTCTCGAAGCATGAGTTGGAGCGGGTGTAGGCGCCGTAGAACAGGTTGCGGTTGGTCCACTCGAAGTCGAAGCACAGGCCGATGGCGCGGCGCACCCGCGGGTCCTGGAACTTCGCCCGCCGCTGGTTCAGCGCCCAGGCCTGCATCGACGGGCGCAGCTCGCCGGGGAACTCGCGCATCACCACGCGCTTGTCGCGCACGGCGGGGAAATCGTACTCCGTCGCCCAGACGCGCGCGGTGAACTCCTGCCGGAAATGGATCTCGCCCTTCTTGAACGCCTCGAAGGCCGCCTGCCGCTCGCTGAAGAACTCGATGCGCAGCCGGTCGAAATGGTGGAGGCCGCGATTGACCGGCAGGTCGGCGCCCCAGTAGTCGGCGACCCGCTCGTACTCGATCGAGCGGCCGGCGACGACGCGGCCGACGCGATAGGGGCCGGAGCCGAGCGGCGCCCTGATCTGCGAGGCGTCGAAGGGATTCTCGGAGAACCACGCCTTCGACAGGATGGGATAGCCGACGACGGTGAAGATCGTGCGCGGCGACTGCTTCCCGGAGAAGGCGAGGCGCAGCGTGTGGTCGCTGACCGCCGTCGCCTCGACCATCTCCGCGAGCGGCAGCAGCAGCAGCGGGTGGCCGTCTTCCTTCAGGAGGTTGAAGGTGAAGGCCGCATCCTCGGCCGTCAGCGGCGAGCCGTCGTGGAAGCGCGCCTGCGGCCTGAGGCGGAAGGTGAACGTGTTGCGGTCGGCCGAGATGGTCACGGTCTCGGCCACCAGCCCGTAGGAGGAATCCGGCTCGTCGAGCGCGCCCGAGAACAGCGAATCGAAGCACAGCTCCATGCGTGGCGGCGCATCGCCGCGCGCCACGAACGAGTTCAGCGTGTTGAAGGTCAGAACCGACTGGTTGAACTGCCAGTTCGGCACCGAGAAGTTGAAGGTGCCGCCCTTGGGCGCGTCCGGGTTGGCATAGTCGAAATGGGTGAAGTCCGGGCCGTATTTCAGCTCGCCGAAGGGCGAGATGCCGTGGAGCGGCGTTTCGGTGGCGAGCGCGGCGAGCGCGTCCTCGGGCAGGAACGGTGCGGCGAGCGCCGCGCCGGCGAGCGCGACGAAGCCGCGCCGGGTCAGGAACCCGCCCGGCCTCATTGCGTGTATCCGGCCATGCCGCGCGAAGCGTGAAGGA
Organism: Hyphomicrobiales bacterium; assembly: GCA_022838525.1. Classification (GTDB taxonomy): domain Bacteria; phylum Pseudomonadota; class Alphaproteobacteria; order Rhizobiales; family Rhizobiaceae; genus Aerobium. Next base: position 8,938 of record JALHFU010000022.1, read on the forward strand.
AAAGTCGCGATCCGCTCATTCCCCGTCCTCCTCGATGCTGCGCTCGATCGCCGTCTCGCGCTCGGGCAGCACCCACCACGACATGACGTCGATGCCGGTGTAGCGCGGCTGTTCCTCGGGGATGCCGAACTTGTTCCAGTAGGCGTAGCGAAGCGTCGGCTGGAAATATTGCGGCACCGTGTAGTAGTTCCACAGCAGCACCCGGTCGAGCGCGCGCACGGTGGCGACGAGGTCGTCCCGGTCCTTGGCGAAGATGATCCTGTCGACCAGCGCGTCGACCACCGGGTCCTTGATGCCGGGCACGTTGCGCGAGCCGGCCGTGTCGGCCGCCTGCGAGCTCCAGTAGCTGCGCTGCTCGTTGCCGGGCGATTCGGATTGCGGGAAGCGCGCCGTGACCGCGTCGAAGTCGAAAGACTGGTAGCGCTGGATATACTGCGTGGTGTCGATGATGCGCAGCGTCGCGTCGATGCCGAGCCGCTTCAGATTGGCGATATAGCCGCCGGTGATGATCTCGGAGGTCGGCGACGCGCCGAGGAACTCGATGCGGAACGGTTCGCCCGTCTCCTTGTTCACCATGCGGCCGTTGCGGATCGCCCAGCCGGCCTCGTCGAACAGGCGCACCGCCTCGCGCAGATGCGTGCGCGCGGCCTGCGGCGTGTCGAAGACGGGGAGCCTGAACTCCTCGGTGAACAGCTCCGGCGGCAGGCTGTCGCGGTACTCCTCGAGGATTTCCAGCTCCCGCCCCTGCGGAACGCCGCTCGACGCCAGCTCGGAGCGCTCGAAGTAGCTCGAGAACCGCTCGTTGAGATTGAAGAACTGGAGACGGTTCTGCTCCTCGAAATTGTAGGCGAGCGTCAGCGCCTGGCGGACGCGGCGGTCCTGGAAGCGCGCCTTGCGCAGGTTGAAGGCGAAGGACTGCATGTGCTGGACGCCGGTGGAGACGAATTCGCGCTTCACCACGTCGCCCCGCTCGAAGGCGGGGAAGGTGTATTCGACGGCCCAGCGCCGCGTGCTCAGCTCCTGCCGCACGTCCTCGAAGCCGCCGCGGGTGAAGGCCTGGAACTCGGCGTTGTCGTCCTGGAAATAGGTGTAGCGCAGGCGGTCGAAATTGTTGCGCCCGACATTGACCGGCAGGTCCGCGCCCCAATAGTCCCCGACCCGCTCCCAGACGATGTTCTCGCCGGGCCGGAAGGAGGCGACCCGGTAGGGGCCGCTGCCCAGCGGCGGCTCCAGCGTCGGGTTCTCGATGTTGCGCTGGCGGCCGCGCGCGTCCTGTCCCTCCCACCAGTGCTTGGGCAGCACGGTCAGGTCGCCCATGATGTGCGGCAGCTCGCGGTTGCCGGTCTGGTCGAAGCGGAACTCGACCTCGCGCTCGGAAAGGGCCACCGCCTCCGTGACGTTGGCATAGTAGCGGTTGTAGTCCGGGCTGATCTCCTTCAGCACCTCGAAGGACCATACCACGTCCTCGGCCGTGATCGGCTTGCCGTCGTGCCAGCGCGCGTCGGGGTCGATCCGGTAGGTGGCCGACGAATAGTCCTCAGGATATTTGAACGCTTCCGCGATCAGCGGATGGCTGGTGCCGGCCTCGTCGGTCGACTGCTGCATCAGCGTGTCCCACAGGAGACCGCCGAACTGGGTGAAGCCCGCCGCCGGCGTGCCGCGGACGATGAACGGGTTGAAGCTGTCGAAGGTGCCGAAGGCCGCGGAATTGAGCGTGCCGCCCTTGGGTGCGTCGGGGTTCACGTAAGGGTAGCGGGTGAACTCCTCGGCCGGCTCGGTGCGGATCAGCGACGAGGTGGTGCGCCATTCGTCGGCGGCCGCCGCGCCCGCCGCCAGGGCGACGCCGAGGGCGCCCGCCGCCGCAAGGGCCAATCTGCGCAAACCGGAAACCTGCCCCGAAACCGTCATCGCCATCCTCGTCGTCCGTCGTTCGCTCTTGTGCCGCCTAGACTAGCCTGCGATCCGCGAATGAAAACCGTCTGCGGCGGAATAGTTTCCCGCTCCTGCGGCGGACAACAAAAAAGCCGGGAGAAACCCGGCTTTTTCGTGATCGGTCGCCCTTTCGGCTGGATCGCGCGCCTATTCCTCGACGGGCGTCTCGCCGCTCTCGGTGCCGGCGTCGGGCTGCGGGCCGGCGGAGGTGCCGTCGTCGGGGATGGTGGGCTGGGGTGCGGTGCCTTCGGCCGGGCTTTCCGGCTCCTCGGCAGGCGCTTCCTCGGCCGGGGTTTCGTCGGCCGGGGTCTCGTCGGCGGGCGCCTCGTCCGCAGGCGCTTCGTCCGCGGGGGCGGCCTCGTCGGCCGGCGCTTCCTCGGACGCGGCCGCCGGCAGCGGCGCCGGGTCGTTGGACAGCGACCGGAGATAGGCGATCAGGTTGGCTTCTTCCTGGATGTTGCGGATGCCGGCGAAGGCCATCGCGGTGCCGGAGACGTAGGTGCGCGGCGACTGCAGGAAGCCGCTCAGGTGCTCGTAGTCCCACACCACCGAGCCGCCCTGCGAGAACTCGCGCATCGCCGCCGAGTAGTTGAAGCCCTCATGCGAGGCGATCGGGCGGTTGACGACGTCGAAGAGGTTCGGGCCGACCTTGTTGGCGCCGCCCTCTTCGGCGGTGTGGCAGGCCACGCACTTGCGGAAGGCGGTCTGGCCGGCCGCGACGTCGGCGGTCGCGATCAGGTCGAGGACGGACGGACCGGCTTCTTCCTCGGCTTCGCCGGCATCGGGCTCGGCCTCCGCCACCTCGATGGCGTAGCCGGGCGTCTCCGGGGCATGGGTGGCGAAGATGGCGTCGGACACGATGCTGACCGAAAAGACCACGAATACCACCGCGAGAAACGCGCCGATCAGCTTGTTGAGCTCGAACGAATCCATCATCTGCCTAAAGACTCCCTTGTCCATCCGCCGTGCGCGGCCCACGGAGGGGTGTGGGCCGTTCGTCCCCCGAGCGGTAGATGCCGGTGAAAAACGCGCGGAAACTAGGTCTTTTGCTCGTTCCTTGCAACACATATAAGAGCCGTTCCGGCACATGCCGTGCCGATAGAGTTTTTTCGTCACAGTTCGAACAGCGCGACCCGCCGCAGCCATGTCCATCCTCGTCCTGATCCCCGCGCGCATGGCCGCGACGCGCCTTCCCGGCAAGCCGCTCGCCGACATCGCCGGCAGGCCGATGATCGCCCATGTCGCCGACCGCGCGGCGGCAAGCGGCGTCGGGCGCGTGGTGATCGCGACCGATTCGGCCGAGATCCGTGACGCCGCGCAGGCCTTCGGCCACGAGGCGGTGATGACCGCGAGCCATCACCAGTCCGGCTCCGACCGCATCTTCGAGGCGCTGGAGACGCTCGACCCCGGCCGCCGCGTCGAGGCGGTGCTCAACCTCCAGGGCGACCTGCCGACCATCGAGCCTGCGCTGATAGGCCGCGCCGCGGCACTTCTCGACGAGCCGGCCGTCGACATCGGCACGCTCGGCGCCGGGATCGTCCGCGACGAGGAGAAGACCAACCCCAACGTGGTCAAGATCGTCGGCTCGCCGCTCTCGCCGGACCGGCTGCGCGCGCTCTACTTCACCCGCGCCACCGCGCCGTGGGGCGAGGGGCCGCTCTACCATCACATCGGCATCTATGCCTGGCGCCGCGCCGCGCTCGAGCGCTTCGTGTCGCTGCCGCCCTCCGCGCTGGAGAAGCGCGAGAAGCTGGAGCAGCTGCGGGCGCTCGAGGCCGGCATGCGCATCGACGCGGCCATCGTCGACACCGTGCCGCTCGGCGTCGACACGCCGGACGATCTGGAGCGCGCCCGCGCGCTGATTTCCGGGGAACTGCAAGGGACAGGCGAGGGGCGATGATCACGAAGACCAACAGGATTTCCTTCCAGGGCGAGCCGGGCGCCAACTCGGACACCGCCTGCCGCGACATGTTCCCCGACATGGAGCCGCTGCCCTGCCCGACCTTCGAGGACGCCTTCATCGCGGTCGAGACCGGCAAGGCCGACCTCGCCATGATCCCGATCGAGAACACGCTGGCCGGCCGCGTCGCCGACATCCACTACCTGCTGCCGGAATCGAAGCTCCACATCGTCGCCGAATATTTCCTGCCGATCCACTTCCAGCTCATGGTGCTGCCGGGGGTGAGGATGGAGGAGATCAAGTCGGTCCACAGCCACATCCACGCGCTCGGCCAGTGCCGCAAGGTCATCCGCCGCCACCGCTGGAAGCCGGTCGTCGCCGGCGACACGGCGGGTGCGGCCCGCATCGTCGCCGAGGAGGGCGACCGGTCGCAGGCCGCGCTCGCGCCGCGCCTTGCGTCCTCGCTCTACGGCCTCGACATCGTCGCCGAGAACGTCGAGGACGCCGACAACAACGTCACCCGCTTCGTGGTGCTGTCGAAGGACAAGAGCTGGGCGCCGCGCCGGCGCGCCGACGAGCTGATGATGACCACCTTCGTCTTCCGCGTGCACAACATCCCTGCCGCGCTCTACAAGGCCATGGGCGGCTTCGCCACCAACGGCGTCAACATGACCAAGCTGGAGAGCTACCAGCTCGGCGGCACCTTCTTCGCCACCCAGTTCTATGCCGACATCGAGGGCCACCCGGACGACAAGAACGTGGCGCAGGCGCTGAAGGAGCTCACCTTCTTCTCGCGCGAGGTGCGCATCCTCGGCGTCTATCCGGCGCATCCGTTCCGGCTGACGCAGAAGCAGGAGGACTGAGCCGCCATGAGCCTCTACGACCCCGCCGGCTTCGACGCCTTCGCCGTGGGCCTGCCCGGCGGCACGCTCACCGACCAGTGGGAGGCGCGCGTCGCCAAGGTCGGCGGCAAGGTGTTCGCGCTTCTCGGCGGCGTCGGGGCGAGCACGCCGCGCATCGTCTTCAAGTGCGGCGAGGACAGCTTCGAGATCCTGACCGCCATCGACGGCATCGACCAGGCGCCCTATTTCGCCAGGCGGCAATGGGTGTCGGTGGCGAGCGGCGCCGACCTGCCCGAGAACGAGCTTCAGGCCTATATCCGCCGCTCGCACGACCTCGTCGCCCGCGGCCTGACCAGGAAGCTGCGTCAGGAGCTCGGCATCGCCTGAGATCGGCCGGCCGCGTCAGCCCCGCACCGCCTCGACGGTGACGATGCCGTCGCCCTGCCGCGGCGCGCGCCCGTGGATATAGTCGCCCGACGCCACGACCTCGCCGAAGCCTGCGGCCTGCAGCGCGAGCGACAGCTCCGTCACGCCCCACCAGCGCAGCCGGAACAGGTCGAGCTCGGTCTCGACCAGGCGTCCGTCCCGCCAGCGCTCGTAGCGCAGGTGCGACAGCGTGGTCTGCGCCACATGGTCGGTCTCGACGCGGTCGTCGGTGAGCGTCAGCAGCTCGCCCTCCGGCGTCGTCCAGCTTCGGATGGAGCCGGAAGGCCCGAGGAAGGCGCCGATGGGGTCGATGTCGAGGATGAGCCGGCCGCCGGGCCGCAGATGGTCGCGGAAGCGCGCGAGCACCGCCATCGCCGTCGGCGTGTCCGTCACGAGCTGGAACGAGCCGAGCGGCAGGATGATCGCGGCGAAGCGCCTGTCGTAGGCGAAGTCCTCGAAGGTCCGGCGGCTGAGGCCGGCCGCAAGGCCGCGCCGGCGGCATTCCTCGCGGCAGTAGCCGAGCATCTCCTCCGAGGCGTCGAAGCCCTCCATCTCAAAGCCGGCTTCCAGCAGCGGCACGAAGATGCGGCCGTTGCCGACGGCCGGCTCCAGCACCGGCCCGCCGCAGCCTTCGAGGCGCTGGCGGTAATATTCGATGTCGCCGAACGAGCGGCCGACCGGCTTGTCGAGATCGTAGACCCGCGCGGCGAGCCTGGCGTAGCGGTTGTGCATGGCGTTTCCGTGGGGAGGGGTCGGGCGCCCGGCGTCACGCCGCGGCTTCGGCCCAGAAGCGGATCAGGTGGCTGGCGATGGCGCCGGCCGGCGGGATGCCGAGGCCGTCCGGGTGGCGGCCCTCGACCATCGCCCGCACCTCGTCGCGGGCGAACCAGCGGCAATCCTCCAGCTCGCGGCCGTCGAAGGCGATGTCCCCGTTCAGCGCCTCGCCGAAGCAGCCGATCATCAGCGTGTGGGGAAACGGCCATGGCTGGCTGGCGTGGTAGAGGACGCGGCCGAGCCGGATGCCCGATTCCTCCAGCGTCTCGCGCCGCACCGCGGCCTCGATGGTCTCGCCCGGCTCGATGAAGCCGGCAAGGCAGGAATACATGCCGGGCCCGAAATGCGGCCCGCGCCCGAGCAGGCAGCTGTCCTCGCGCACGGCCAGCATGATCGCGACCGGGTCGGTGCGCGGGAAATGCTCGGCGCCGCAGCCCGTGCACGTCCGCTTGTAGCCGCCGATGCGCATCCGCGTCTTAGCCCCGCAGCGGCCGCAGAAGCGGTGGCCGTGGTGCCAGGCGAGCAGGGCCGCGCCCTGCGCCAGCTCGCCCAGCGCCTCTGCGCCGATCAGGCCCTGCACATAGACCGAGCGGTGGTCGATGGCCTTGATGCCCTCGGGCAGCGCCTCCGGCTCCAGCGCTCCCGGCGCGGCGACGACCGGCCCTTGCGCGGCCATGCCGAGCAGCACCGCGTGGTCGAGCTTGGCGCCCATCGCCCGCGCCTCCGCGAGCGTGAAATAGGGATCGAACGTGCCGCCGTCGGGCCGGGAGCCGAGCTTGAGGTAGAGGCGGCCGCCGCGCGTCTGCATGATGCGGGTGCGCGGGTCGGCGAGCGCCGTCTCGAGCGCGTCGTCGCTGCGGTTCTCCGACTGGCGGTCGATGCGGTTGCCGGCGAAGCCGACGAACTGGCTCGGCTCGCGCTCGGGCGCGAGGAAAAGCGGAAAGGTCATGATATGCTGCCGGGGGCTTATGGCGAGAGGGCCGATCTTATCGTTGAGACGAGCTTGTGCAAATCCTCGCGCCGGTAGGGCTCGCGGATGCCGAAGTCCCAGACCGGGCCGGGCCAGCCGGGATCGCCCTCGCTGCGGCCGATGACGTGGACGTGAAGCTGCGGCACCACGTTGCCGAGCGACGCGACGTTGATCTTGCCGCAGGAGGTGACGCGCTTCAGCGCCTGCGCCACGAGCGAGGTCTCGAAGCTCAGCATCGCCTGGTCGAGCGGCGTCAGGTCGTGGATCTCGACCGCGCCCGGCCGGTGCGGCACGAGGATGAGCCAGGGCCAGCGGCTGTCGTCCATCAGCCGCAGCTCGCACAGCCCGAGCCACATCAGCGGTGCGCTGTCGCGCTCGATGCGCGGATCGAGCACGAAACCTCCCGTCGAAGCGTGCATCCTCTCTCCCTCGGTTCGCAAGAAAGCTAGATGCGCGCGCGCCGGCCTGCAAGCGAATCGTGCGCCGGGTTGCGCCGGCCCCGGATCGAATCGCTTCCACCGGCCTTGCAATCGGCTGCGGAATTGCCGATATGGGTCGCGGGAGGTTGGTGGTGGACGCGCCACTCGCCAACCGGGTCAGGTCCGGAAGGAAGCAGCCCTAACGAGCCACGGCACGGGTCATCGTGCCAGCCTCCCACCTTTTCCTCTCCGTCGATTGCGCCACCGCCGCGCCGTGTGGGTGACATGGGCGGTTGACGTGGCCGGCCTCCGGCGGCGAAACTCGTTTCATCGGCACGCCGCCGCAGGGAGTTCGGCCTCTAGCCCATGGCAGACGACCACAAAGACGGGACCAAGGCCGGCGCCTACCGCGTGCTGGCGCGAAAATACCGCCCGCGCGACTTCTCCGGCCTGATCGGCCAGGAGCCGATGGTGCGCACGCTGACCAACGCGTTCTCCACCGGCCGCATCGCCCAGGCGTGGATGCTGACCGGCGTGCGCGGCGTCGGCAAGACGACGACGGCGCGCATCCTCGCCCGCGCCCTCAACTACAAGACCGATTCGGTCGACCGCCCCTCGGTCGACCTGTCCGTGCCCGGCCTCCACTGCGAGGCGATCATGGAGGGTCGCCATGTCGACGTCATCGAGATGGACGCCGCCTCCCACACCGGCATCGACGACATCCGCGACATCATCGAGCAGGTGCGCTACGCGCCGGTCTCGGCCCGCTACAAGGTCTACATCATCGACGAGGTCCACATGCTGTCCAACCAGGCCTTCAACGGCCTGCTGAAGACGCTGGAGGAGCCGCCGCCGCATGTGAAGTTCATCTTCGCCACCACCGAGATCAGGAAGGTGCCGATCACCATCCTGTCGCGCTGCCAGCGCTTCGACCTGCGCCGCATCGACGCCGCGCTCATCAAGCAGCATCTGGCGCATATCGGCGGGCTGGAGGGCGTCGAGGCCGAGGACGAGGCGCTGGCCATGATCGCCCGCGCCGCCGAGGGCTCGATGCGCGACGCGCAGTCGATCTTCGACCAGGCCATCGCCCATTCCTCGGGCCAGGTGACCGCCGGGACCGTGCGCGACATGCTCGGCCTCGTCGACCGCGCCCGCACCATCGACCTGTTCGAGGTGCTGATGCGGGGCGACGTCGCCGCCGCGCTCACCGATTTCCGCGCCCAGTACGATGCCGGCGCCGATCCGGCCACGGTGCTGACCGAGCTGGCCGAGTTCAACCATCTCGTCACCCGCATGCGCTTCCTGCCGGCCGCGGCCGACGACGCCTCGCTGTCGCAGGACGAGCGCACGCGCGGGCTCGACTTCTCGCAGAAGCTCCCGGTGCGGGTGCTGTCGCGCACCTGGCAGATGCTCTTGAAGGGCATTTCCGAGGTCCAGAGCGCCAGCCGCCCGGTCAACGCCGCCGAGATGGTGCTGATCCGCATCGCGCACGCCGCCAGCCTGCCGACGCTCGACGAGGCGCTGAAGGCGCTGGAGACGGGAACGCCCGCCGCGCCCGGGAATGGCAACGGCGCGCGGCCCGCCGGCGGCGTCAACGGCCCGTCGGGGCCGGGCGTGCAGGCCGTGGCGCAGGGGCAGATGCCCTCGCAGCCCCTGTCCACGCAGCCCTTGTCCTCTCAGCCCCTGTCCACGCAACCTTCCGGCGGCGGCCAGACCATGCGGCTCGTCGCCTCCCAGCCCGCGGCCGATGCGCGGCCGGCCTTCGAGCCCGCGCCGGCCCCCGCGGAGGAGGAGAGGCCCGGCCCGCGCGTCGCCTCGCTCGCCGACATCGCCGCGCTCGCCGACGCGCATCGCGACCTCGCCTTCAAGGTGCTCTTGAAGCGCTATGTGCGCCCGGTGCGGGTGGAGAACGGCCATCTCGACGTCGCGCTCACCGGGCACCCTCCTCAACGACCTCTCCACCCGCCTTCAGGACTGGACTGGTCGGCGCTGGGTCGTGTCGCTGTCGCGCGAGGAGGGCGGCCCGACGCTCGGCGAGCTGGAGGAGGCGCGCCGCGAGAGCGCGCTCATGGATGCGCGCAGCGACCCGGCGGTGGCGGCGATCCTGTCGCGCTTTCCCGGCGCGAAGATCATCGACGTGCGCATCCCCGATGCGCCCGAGGCAACGGAAACCGACGACGCGGAGAGCCCGCCCGAACCCGACGCGGGCCTCGCCGAAGACGACGACGAATTCTAGACGAACTCAATTCTAGACGAACTCTGGGAGACCCCCGATGAAAGACCTTCTCGGCATGATGAGCAAGGCCAAGGAAATGCAGGCGAAGTTCCAGGCCCTGCAGGAAGAGATCGCCGCCATGGAGGCGACCGGCCAGGCCGGCGGCGGCCTCGTCACCGTCACCCTCTCCGGCAAGTTCGAGATGCGGTCGCTGAAGATCGACCCGTCGCTCTTCAAGGAGGACGACGTCGAGGTGCTGGAAGACCTGATCCTCGCCGCCCACAACGACGCCAAGACCAAGGTCGAGGCCGCGATGCAGGAAAAGACCCGCGAGCTGACCGCCGGCCTGCCCATCCCGCCCGGCTTCAAGCTGCCGATCTGAAAAGAGAGGGATAGAGAGTAGTGAGTAGTGGGCACGACAGCCCCGCCCTCTATTCGCTACTCACTATTCCCTACTCACTCTATAAATCCCCATGTCGTCCAAGCGAATCGCCGGCCCCGAGATCGAGCGCCTGATCCAGCTTCTGGCCAAGGTGCCGGGGCTCGGGCCGCGTTCGGCGCGCCGGGCGGCGCTGCATCTCATCAAGAAGAAGGAGCAGTTGCTCGCTCCGCTCGCCGCCGCCATGGGCGAGGCGGTGGAGAAGGTGCGCGTCTGCTCCCGCTGCGGCAATGTCGACACCAGCGATCCCTGCACCGTGTGCACCGATCCGCGCCGCGACGGCGCGACCATCATCGTGGTCGAGGATGTGTCCGACCTGTGGGCGCTGGAGCGCGCCGGCGCCATCAGCGCCCGCTACCACGTGCTCGGCGGCACGCTGTCGCCGCTCGACGGCGTCGGCCCGGACGATCTCAATATCCGCTCGCTGGTCTCGCGCGTCGCCGAAGGCGGCGTCACGGAGGTGATCCTCGCCGTCAACGCCACGGTCGAGGGCCAGACCACGGCGCACTACATCACCGACCAGCTCGCCGGCCTCGACGTCAGGGTGACGCGGCTCGCCCACGGCGTGCCGGTCGGCGGCGAGCTCGACTATCTCGACGAGGGAACGCTTGCGGCCGCGCTCCGGTCGCGGACGGCTTTCTGACGTATTTCTCGCGCAGGGAGGACGCTCATGAGACGCCCACCGACAGGACGCCCACCGACAGGACGCCATCCGATGAGACGCCTTGCCTGCGCACTCCTCTTTTCCCTCGCCGCGCTCGTTCCCGCCGCCGCCCAGACCGTCGAGGCGCAGTTCCGCGACTGGCTCAGGAACGACCTGTGGCCCGAGGCGCGCGGCCGCGGCATCTCGGCCGAGACCTTCAACGCCGCCTTCGCCGGCGTCTCGCCCAACCTCAAGCAACACCGTCGCGGGCGTCGCCGCCGGCGGGCGCAGCCGCGCGGCGCGGCTGAAGCCCGTCCTCGACGCCGTCGAGCGCCGCACCGGCGTGCCGGCCGGCATCGTGCTCGCCATCTGGGGCCGCGAATCGGGCTTCGGCGCCGCCAGGATTCCGCACAACGCCTTCGAGGTGCTCGGCACCAAGGCGTTCCTCGCCACCCGCAAGGAGATGTTCCGCAAGGAGGTGCTGGCCGCGCTGGAGATGGTCGAGCGCCGCCGCGTCTCCCTCGCCGCCATGAAGTCGTCCTGGGCCGGCGCTCTCGGCCAGCCGCAGTTCCTGCCGACTTCCTACCTCGCCCACGCCGTCGACGGCGACGGCGACGGCCGCGCCGACATCTGGGGCTCGGAGGCCGACACGCTCGCCTCCATCGCCAACTATCTCGCCCATTACGGCTGGGTGAAGGGCCGCGACTGGGGCTTCGAGGTCGCGGTGCCCGACGGCGTCTCCTGCGCGCTCGAAGGGCCGGATCGCGGGCGAAGGATTTCCGACTGGGCGGCGATGGGCATCGCCCGCGTCAACGGCCGGCCCTTCCCCGAGCACGAGGCGCGCCAGGAGGGCTATCTCCTGATGCCCGCCGGCCGCAACGGCCCCGCCTTCATCGTCACGCCCAATTTCTACGTGCTCAAGAAATATAACGAGAGCGATCTCTATGCGCTGTTCGTCGGCCATGCCGGCGACCGCATCGCCTATGGCGACCGCCGCTTCGCCGGCGGCTGGGGCAAGGTCGACAGGCTCTTCCGCTCCGACATCGCCGCCATGCAGCGCGGGCTGGAGAAGCTGGGCTACGACGTCGGCGGCGCCGACGGCCTGCCCGGCTTCCGCACCCGCCGCTCGATCGGCGAATGGCAGCAGAAGGCCGGCCGCCCCGCCACCTGCTTCCCCGATGCCGCGCTGGTGCGGGCGTTGAAATAAAGCGATTCAGGAAAAGTGCGAAGCGGTTTTCCGCCCGGAATTGCGGAAAAACAAAGAGATAGATCGTTTCACCGTTTCCATGAAAGGGTGAAACGATCCGGGTCAAGGCGCGACCGGCGAGCGGGCCGGCGCCTCGTCCTCCTCCTCGTCGCCGTTCTCGCTCTGCTGCGCGGCGAGGAAGTTGCCGAAGGACTGCAGCTCCTCGAAATGGTCGCAGAACACCTTGACGACCACGAGCAGCGGCACGGCGATCAGCGCGCCGATGAAGCCCCACAGCCACGACCAGAAGGCGACGGCGATGAAGATCGCCACCGCGTTGAGCTCCAGCCGCCGGCCGACGATCAGCGGCGTGATGATCTGGCCCTCGAGCACGTTGCAGGCGATGACGAAGGCGGGCGCGATCATCGCATAGCTCATGCTGTCGAAGCTGACGACCGAGATCACCGCCACGATGACGATGGTGGTCAGCGCGCCGATATAGGGCAGGAAATTGAGCAGCGCCGCCATCACGCCCCACAGGAACGGCGTCGGCATGCCGATGGCCCACAGGCCGAGGCCGATCACCGTGCCGAGCGCGGCGTTGATCGCCGCCACCGTCAGCAGGTAGCGCGACACCTCGCGCTCGACGTCGTAGACGATCCTGAGCGCCCGCTTCTTCTCGCTCATCGTGGCGAAGGACTGCACGATCTTCTCGTAGAACAGCGTGCCGGAGGCGAGCAGGAACAGCGACAGCACCAGCACGATCGCCGCGTTGGTGCCGATGGAAAGCATGGTGCCCGCCGCCTGCGACAGGATGCCGGGCTGCTGCACCGACACCTTCATCACGCCGGCCTCGTTGACCGTGTCGGTGACGTTGTCGATCTGCGCCGAGATCTGCATCAGCCGGTCGAACGGCCCGCGCAGCTCCTCGACGCGCTCGGTGAGCGTGCGGCCGATCTGCGGCGCGTCGTTGATGAGCTGCATCACCGGGCCGGAAAGCAGGTAGCCGCCGAGGCCGACCGCCGCTGCCGAGACCACGACGAGAAGCGTGGCGGACAGGGCGGAGGGCACGCCGCGCTTGCGCAGGAAGCGCACGATCGGCGTCAGGGTCAGCGCGAACAGGAAGGCGAGCACCACCGGCATGAAGAACTCACGGCCGAAATAGAGCGCATAGATCGCGAGGATGATGAAGATGCCGGTGAGGATGAACCCGCGGCCGCCCGGCTCCTCTCCCTCCGTCGTCCTGCCGGTTGTGTCGTCTGTCGCGGCCATGATTGCTCCCCCTCGGTCCCCTTGATGGTCCCCCTTGGCGATGCCGGATAATGCGCCGGCAGGGCGGCGGTTCCGTTTGCGCCGCGTAACGGCTTGCCAAATGCCGCCGATCCGGGATCGAATGCGGCGCGGGGACGTTGTCAGGCAGGACGGGACCAAGGAGGTTCTCATTCGCGAAGATTGCTGCCGGCCTCGCCGTCACGGCGGTCGTGCTGGCCGGCTGTACGGTGGTCGACGACGGGCCGGGCTACCGCCCGCCGCCGCCGCGCCCCGGCGGCCCCACGGCCTGCACCTACGAATACGCCCCGGTCTGCGGCGAGCGCCGCGGCGACCGCCAGTCCTTCCCCAACGCCTGCACGGCGCGCGCCGACGGCTACCGGGTCATTCATGCCGGCGAGTGCCGGCGCGGCAACCGCCCGGGCCCCGACCGCCCGCCGCGCGCGTGCACCCGCGAATACGCCCCGGTCTGCGCGCGGCGCGGCCGCGACGTGCGCACCTTCGGCAATGCCTGCGAGGCGCGGGCCGCCGACTACCGCGTCATCGGCGCGGGCCGCTGCTGATCCGCTCGGCCTGCGGCGCGGGGGCGGCCGGTCCGGCCGCCCCGTCCGGCGCGCCGCGGTCCTTCTCCGCCCACACCACGGTCTTGTAGTCGAAGCCGTAGACCAGCGTCGGCTTGACGATCTGGAAGTAGGGCGACAGGTCGAAGTCGCGCGGCGTGTAGAGCGAGTGGTGGCGGATGTGCATGATCTCGGCGCGCGAGTAGCTCGACTGCGCCGAGGCGCGGCCCGGCGCCCGGGTGATCTCGGGCAGGATCGGATAGCCGATCTCGCCATAGGCTTCGGCAATCAGCGACGAGCAGATCGCCCGCGTCGGATCGCCCGAGCCGAAGGCGATCATGCGCCGCCGCCAGCGCACCGGCACCGGCGGCGTCGGCAGGAAGTAGCGCGCCATGTCGAGGATGTTCTTCATGTCGTATTTCAGGCCGAGACGCCCGATCATGAAGTCGACGACATGGCGGCGATCCTCGGGCGTCAGGCCCGAGGCGCGGCAGATGCGGGTGTTGTAGGTGCGGTACTTCGACAGCGGCACCGCCACGCAGCCCTCGCCGAGATTGACCTCGACGAGGCGCGGCCTCTCGCCGCCGTCCTCCGGCTCGGGCAGCCGGTCCCCGACATAGAGCGCCGCATGCGACCAGGTCGACTGCGTCAGGTACTTGATGGCGGCCGAGATCTTCTGGTTGCCCTCGACCAGCAGGATGTCGCCCGGCTCCAGCGTCCGGCGCAGCGTGTCGGGGTCCGACGGCGTGTAGGGCTCGTAGCCCGAGGACTCGCTCTGCAGCCGGCGCGCGAGCATGCGGCCGATGCGGTCGAGAAGCGTGTCCGTTGCGTCCGTCATCGCGGCTCCGGTGCTGGCGGCGGCACGCTATCAAGACCGGGACGGATTGGCAAAGCGTCAGGCGCCGTGCGCGCGGCGGCTGTCTTCCGGCGCCTCCTCGCGTTGCTCGTTAAGGCCGTAGTCGCGCACCACATGCGCGATGCGCAGGCGGTAGCGGTCGAAGATGCCGCCGCGGCCGGCCCGCTGCGCCTGCCGGTGCTCCGGCGTGTTGCGCCACGCCCTCACCGCCTCCTCGTCGCGCCAGAACGACAGCGACAGCACGCGGCCGGGGTCGGCGAGGCTCTGGAAGCGCTCGATGGAGATGAACCCGTCGATGCCGTCGAGCAGCGGACGCAGCTCCGCCGCCAGCCCGAGATAGGCGTCCCTGCGGCCCTCGGCCGGCTCGACCTCGAAGATCACCGCGATCATGGCACCTCCCTTTCCCGACCCGTTCCTGTCGCCCGCGCCTAGCGCCAGAACGGCTTGCGCCGCTCCGCCTCGGCCTCTTCCCGCGTCAGGCCGATGTCGCCGAGCAGCCGGTCGTCGAGCTCGCCGAGATCGTAGCGCTGCCGGCGGCGGGCGCACCAGCGGCGCAGCAGCGCCCATGCGACGCGCAGGGCCGGTCGGCGCGCCCGGACGGCGGGCATGCGGATGGCGAAGTCGTCGTGCGGCATTGCGGCCTCCTTTCGATGCCCTGCCAGCCTAGCGATTGCGCCGCAACGATGCTTCGATTACCATCGAACTATGAATGCAGGAGGATCGCCATGAAGGAAGGCCCGGAGCTCTCCCGCGTCGCCGCGCTCGTCGGCGATCCGGCGCGCGCCAACATGCTGTCGGCGCTGGTCGGCGGCGCGGCGCTCACCGCGAGCGAGCTCGCGCACGAGGCCGGCGTCGGCCTGCCCACGGCCAGCTCGCATCTGGCGCGCCTCGCCGAGGGCGGCCTCGTCCGCGTCGCGAGCCAGGGCCGCCACCGCTACTACGCGCTCGCCGGCCCGCAGGTCGCGGCCATGCTGGAGGCGATCATGGGCGTCGCGGCGATGACCGGGCCGGTGCGCACCCGCCCCGGGCCGCGCGACGCCGACATGCGCGAGGCGCGCGTCTGCTACGATCATCTCGCCGGCACGCTGGCCGTCGCCTTCTACGACAGCCTCGTGCGCCGCGGCCATCTCCGCGAGGCCGAGGGCGGGCTCGACCTCGCGCCGTCGGGCAGGGCATGGTTCGCCGAAAGCGGCATCGCGGTGCCGCAGGCTGAGCGGTCGCGCCGCCCGCTGTGCCGGGCCTGCCTCGACTGGAGCGTGCGGCGCTCGCATCTGGCCGGCAGCCTCGGCGCGGCGATGTTCGACCACATCGTCGCCCGCGGCTGGGTGCGCCGGCTTCCCGGCAGCCGCGCCGTCCGCTTCACGCCGCCCGGCCGGGCCGCGTTCCTGAAGCTGATCGAGGACTGACGCCGCCGGACGTTGCCGGCCGAGGCGGAATCCGCGCCGGCGAAATGCGGCTACTGCTCCAGCGCCAGCGCGCCGCCCTCGACCGAGTAGCGTCTGAGCCGCGACAGGAAGCTCATGCCGACCAGCGTGTTCGACAGCGCCTTGTCGTCGAGGACGAGGGCCGGCACGTCGCGCAGCTCGATGCGGCCGACCGCCATCCTGTCGATGGTCGCCGGCGCGACGCGCACCCGGCCGTTGGCGGTCTCTGCCACGCCGGTAAAGTCGGCTTCGGCCACGGAGAGGCCGATGCGCCGCGCCGTGCTGCGGTTGATCGCCACCACCGTCGCGCCGGTGTCGATCATCGCCGGCACGGTGCGGCCGTTGAGTTTGAACTCGGTCCGGAAATGGCCGGCGGCATCGGCGGCGATGCGCACCTTGCGGCCGGAGGGCGCCGCGGCCTGCCGCACCGGGGCAGGGGCCGGCGCGCGCTCCACGGCCTCGCTCCTGACGGCCGCGCTGTCCGGCCGCGGCTCGCCGTCGCCCATCAGAAGCGGCACCGCGGCGAATGCCGCGGCGGCGAGACCGGCGAGCGTGACCATGCGCAGCATCGTGCTTCCCCCTGCTTCGTGGCCGGGAAGGCTATGCCGCAATGCTCAGCGCGGGATTAACGCCGCATGGCAAGTGTAAGCGGCGGTTAACGAAGGCTTGCCGGCGAGGGGCGCGTCACAGCTCGGCGGCAAGCTCGGCCATGCGCGCGGGCGGGCTGTGCAGGCCGCCCATGCGCGAGCCGGCGAGCCGGGCGAGCGCGGCCGGGTTCTCGATCCGGATCTCGTTCGGCGACATGTGGCAGATGATGCAGCGCCGCTTCAGCTCGCTGAACGAGCGGCTCGCCGTCTCCTGCGTGATGCCGAGATGGTCGGCGATCTCGCGCCGCGTCAGCGGCAGATAGACCTCGTCGCCGTCGGGATCGCAGATTTCCGACAGCCGCTCGATCAGGCTCGCCACCCGCTCCAGCGCCGTCTTGCGGCCGAGCATCGCGGTGTGGCCCTGGACGCGGCGCAGCGACGCGCGCAGCCGCCGCGACAGGTCGCGCTGCAGCGCGGGCGATTCGTCCACCCGCGTCACGTCGTAGCTGGTGATGGTGCAGAAGGTCAGCGTCTCGGCGGTGCAGCCGTGGACCGTGCCGCTCTCCCACGCGCACAGCTCGCCCGGCCCGACGAGATCGACGATGTGCCGGCGTCCGTCGCAGAACACGTGGTAGAGCATGACCAGCCCCTCGTCCACGACATAGACGCGCTGCGCGGTGTCGTGCTCGCGGAACACCAGCTCGCGCGGCGAATGGAGCTTCGTGCGGCGGCCGCAATCGCCGCCCTGACCGGACCTGACAAGGAAGGCCTTTTCCACTACGCCCATGCGCAATCCCTCACCCCTGTGATCGTCATCTCGGCCCCTCTCGCAGCGGACAATGCCTGCTGGCGCGGCAGGAAACCTTGCGCCAGATCAACTGATCGGAAGAGGACGTCGCAAAGCGTGATCCGGTTTCGGGGGCATGAAAAATGGAGGTAAGGAGGGCAGAAAACGGCGGCACGAAAAAAGGGGGAAGCGATGCTTCCCCCCTCGAGGTGCCCCCTCACAGGCGGCCGCCTCGCCGGCGACCGCTTGTCCCCTGTTGCTGCCTTACTGGGCGGGCGCAACCATCAGTTCCGGCCGCGGCGTCGCGGACGAGTTGGGCGGCAGGATCGGATAGCTGACGTCGGGCTGTTCGCCGGTCAGCGTGTGCAGGAAGGCGACGATCGCATCGACCTCTTCTTCCTCGAGCTCCGCGCCGAGCTGCGCGGTGGCCATGATGCCGACGGCCTGCTTCAGGTCCCACACCCCGCCGCTGTGGAAGTAGGGCGCGGTCAGCGCGACGTTGCGCAGCGACGGCGCGCGGAAGACGTATTCGTCGGTCGCCGTTTCGGTCACCGCGAAGCGGCCCTTGTCGTCCGGCGGCAGGATGTCGGCACCGGGCCGTGCGACCACGCCGAAGGCGTAGTAGTCGCCGCCGCCGACGTTGACGCCGTTGTGGCACGAGGCGCAGCCGCTATCCATGAACAGCCTCAGGCCGCGCTTCTCGGTCTCGTCGAGCACCGCGTTGTTGCCCTCGAGGAACTGGTCGAAGCGGGCTCCGGGCGTGATCAGCGTCGCCTCGAACACCTCGATCGCCTTGGCGACGTTGTCGAAGCTCACCGGCTCGGCCTCGCCGGGGAAGGCGACCGCGAAGCGCTGCTGGTACTCGGGCATGCTGTTGAGGACGGACATCACCCGGTCGGGCGTCGCGTTCATCTCGACCGCCGCCTGGATCGGGCCCTTGGCCTGCTCCTTCAGGTCTTCCGCGCGGCCGTCCCAGAACTGGGCGACGTTGAAGAAGGCGTTGAAGACGGTGGGCGCGTTGCGCGGACCCGTCTGCCAGCCGTGGCCGACCGAGGTCTCCAGCCCGTCGACGCCGCCGATGCCGAGATTGTGGCAGGTGTTGCAGCTGAACAGGTGGCTGGACGACAGGCGCGGCTCGAAGAACAGCATCTTGCCGAGCTCGACCTTCTCGCGGGTGATCGGGTTGTTGGCGGGCGCGGGCTGTACCGTCGGGATCGGCTCGAACAGGGCCGTCGCGTCGGACCGCAGCTCGTCGTCGTTGATCGGGGCCGCATCCTGGGCAAAGGCGGGGAATGCAAGCAGGACGGCCGCACTGACCGCGTACGCTAGCTTCGATTTCATGGTTCTCTCCATCGTGGCTGTGCGAATTGTTTGCATTCTAGCCAAACGGCCGGGGCGGGGTGTTGCGATAGATCACGACGACCCCTCCCGTGGCGCCGCATGGCCTGCAAATGTGGGGTTCGCGACGTTTTGACGCTTCTGCGGGGCGGATCGGGCGGCCAGCAAACTCCCTTTCCGTTTTTCGCCCGAATGCTTTATAGCGGCTCGCCATGACCAGAACCCCGCTTTCCCACATCCGCAACTTCTCCATCGTCGCCCATATCGACCACGGGAAGTCCACTCTCGCCGACCGGCTCATCCAGATGACCGGGTCGCTGGAGGAGCGCGAGATGAAGGACCAGGTGCTCGACGCCATGGACATCGAGCGCGAGCGCGGCATCACCATCAAGGCCAACACCGTCCGCCTCGAATACGACGCGAAGAACGGCGAGCATTATGTCCTGAACCTCATCGACACGCCAGGACATGTCGATTTCGCCTATGAGGTGTCGCGCTCGCTGCGCGCCTGCGAGGGCTCGCTGCTGGTGGTCGATGCCTCGCAGGGCGTCGAGGCGCAGACGCTCGCCAACGTCTATCAGGCCATCGACGCCGACCACGAGATCGTCGTGGTGCTGAACAAGATCGACTTGCCGGCCGCCGAGCCCGAGCGCGTCAAGGAGCAGGTCGAGGAGGTGATCGGCCTCGACGCCTCCGACGCGGTGATGATCTCGGCCAAGACCGGCCTCGGCATCGGGGAGGTGCTGGAAGCCATCGTCCACCGCCTGCCGCCGCCTAAGGAGGGCGACGCCGACGCGCCGCTGAAGGCGATGCTGGTCGACAGCTGGTACGACGCCTATCTCGGCGTCATCGTGCTCGTGCGCATCGTCGACGGCGTGCTGAGGAAGGGCCAGCAGATCCGCATGATCGGCACCGGTGCGAAGTACCATGTCGACCGCGTCGGCGTGCTCACGCCCAAGATGGTGATGGTCGAGGAGCTCGCGCCCGGCGAGCTCGGCTTCATCACCGCCTCGATCAAGGAGGTGGCCGACACCCGCGTCGGCGACACCATCACCGACGACCGCCGCCCGACGCAGACGCCGCTGCCCGGCTTCAAGCCGGCACAGCCGGTGGTGTTCTGCGGCCTCTTCCCGGTCGATGCCGCCGACTTCGAGGACCTGCGTGCCGCCATGGGCAAGCTCAGGCTCAACGACGCCTCGTTCTCCTTCGAGATGGAGACCTCGGCCGCGCTCGGCTTCGGCTTCCGCTGCGGCTTCCTCGGCCTGCTTCATCTGGAGATCATCCAGGAGCGGCTGGAGCGCGAGTTCGACCTCGACCTGATCGCGACCGCGCCGTCGGTGGTCTACCATCTCTATATGACCGACGGCACGATGCGCGAGCTGCACAACCCGGCCGACATGCCCGACGTGGTCAGGATCGACCATATCGAGGAGCCGTGGATTCGCGCCACAATCCTCACCCCCGACGACTATCTCGGCGCCATCCTCAAGCTGTGCCAGGAGCGGCGCGGCGTGCAGGTCGACCTCAGCTATGTCGGCAAGCGCGCCATGGCCACCTACGACCTGCCGCTGAACGAGGTGGTGTTCGACTTCTACGACCGGCTGAAGTCGATCTCCAAGGGCTACGCCTCGTTCGACTACCAGCTGAGCGACTACCGCGAGGGCGATCTGGTCAAGATGTCGATCCTCGTCAACGAGGAGCCGGTCGACGCGCTCTCCATGCTCGTCCACCGCTTCGCGGCCGAGAAGCGCGGCCGCGCCATGTGCGAGAAGCTCAAGGACCTGATCCCCAAGCACATGTTCAAGATTCCGATCCAGGCGGCGATCGGCGGCAAGGTCATCGCCCGCGAGACCATCTCGGCCCTGCGCAAGGACGTGACCGCCAAGTGCTACGGCGGCGACGTCACCCGCAAGCGCAAGCTTCTGGAGAAGCAGAAGGAAGGCAAGAAGCGCATGCGCCAGTTCGGCAAGGTCGAAATCCCGCAGGCGGCCTTCATCGAGGCGCTGAAGATGGGGGATAACTGACAAGCCTGTTTACAGAGCGAAGCGGTCTTGACGCCGCCAGCGTAAAAATGGGCAAGCCGAAAATGGGCAAGTTAGTGAGGAAGCTCTGCTACCCGAAAGACTTTGTTTAGGGAGTGCGGCGCGTCTAAAATAATTCTATGCACCCAAATTGGAGATTGAGATGGCCGGGACGCAGCAAGAATTGGTGGTGCGTGGAGAGCAAGTAGAGAGAATATTTATAAATTATATTGATGAGAAATATATTGTTAATAGAAGATATCAAAGAAAACTAATATGGACGATAGAGGAGAAGCAGAATTTTATTGATTCAATAATTAATGGGTTCCCAGTGCCTATTATTCTTTTAGCTGAACCTGCAGGAAGGCGGGACGGGTCTCTAGAAATTATTGATGGGATGCAGCGGATGAACGCAATAACGTCGTTCATCAGTAATGATTTTCCAGTAAGAGAGACTTATTTTGATCTAAATACTTTTGCGACTACTAAAGATCTCTTAGATCGCGGCGTAATTGTACAAAAGATGCCGAGAATGTCGCGCGAGGAATGTTTGGCCATAGCGGCATATCCCGTGCCGCTTTCCATTTATGAATTCGCCGTGGGAGAATCTGTAGACGAGGTATTCAGGAGGATTAATTCGGGAGGAAGGCAGCTGTCCCGGCAAGAGTTACGTGTAGCAGGTGCCACTAATGCATTTTCGGATTGCATCAGGATCATAGCGTCTCGAGTACGTGGTGATTCTTCAGGTACGAATATTCTTCTTCTAAATGCAACGAAGGAGATAAGTATAACAAATAAAGAGCTACCTTATGGAATTAATGCGGATGATGTTTTTTGGGTGAAGAATGGAATTCTAACGAAAGACAATCTCCGGCAGAGCCGCGACGAGGAGTTGGTTGCAGATCTCGTTGCGTACATGGTTTCAGAGGTTCCGGTAGCCTCCAGAACCGAACTCCTAGATGACTATTTTGGCGCTTCTGTCCCTCTGGAAGGTGTCCAGCTGGAACGCTTCCAAGCCATGGATCAGGCGATTCGAAAAAGGAACCCAGACTTAGTCGATCTAGATTATCAACGAGTTCATGACTCTTTGGTCTTGCTACTTGAGCAGGCAGGATTATCCTTCGCACACCTCCTATTTCCCGAGGGAAATTCGGGGAACCCCGTACCGAGATACTTTCAGGCGGTGTTCTTGGCAATGCATGAGCTGATTGTACGGAGAGGAATGATTCTTGCTGATAGATCTGGAGCGATAGTTCGTTTGAAAGATGCTGGAAAGCACATTGTCATTCAAGAGGGCGGCAGATGGGGAGCCGAAAACAGGGCAGCAGCAGTAAATGCCGTTGTAGGGATGATTCAGAACTACTTTGAGGAAGATAAGAATCCGGATCCTGCAAAAGTTCACTGGGTTACCAGATTGCAAAATATCCTAATGGGCTCGAAAACTGAGCAATCTGCTTATGATTTTAAGCAAGGATTTCTATCTCTTTCTGAAAAACCAACATTTGATGAGAACTCATTTGAAAATATCCTTATCACATGTGCAGCAATTGCTAATATCGGAAAGGGCCATAAGGGGTACGTAATAGTAGGTGTTGCAGACACCGCAGAAACCGGGCTTAGGGTGGAAGAAATGTTCAAATCCAATCCTATTCCGTATGGTGGCTTTCATGTTACCGGAGTCGATCATGAAGCGGCGTTTATGGGCAAGAATATTGATCAACTTTTTCAATATATCACAGATTTGATAAGAAGATCTAAACTTTCGGAACCACTTAAATCGGATATTAATTCGCATCTTAAATGTGTTAGGTATTACGATAAAACTGTTTTTGTATTTGAAGTTATAGGCCAGGACCAACCATCACTTTATGAAAAGATGTATTTTTCCCGGCAAGGAACCCAAGTTATGGAGGTTCCGCCTGAAGAATATCCTGCTCTTTTTGCGCGATTCAGATAAGGCGGTCTCTGCTAGCGCGGCCATAAAGTGCTGATGAAGCAACCCTCCCTTCTCCGGGAGAAGGGAGGGTTAGTGCCATCCCGCCTGTCACCATCTGTCGGCAGCATATCCACTCTCTTTTTTCCTTACCATAATTCCCCGTCACGTCTTCGCCTGAGATATGTCTCGATACACCGTTGCGCGGAAGGCAGCCGGTGCCTCCGGTTCGCCCAATAGGATGAGGGGGTGTTCAGAGGATGACAACCCGCTGAAGCATATCACTCTGATACAAACCGCTTCGCACTGCGCCGCAATCTGCTATTGCGGTGGATGTCAAACTTGTCTTTCTAAGGTCTTCATGCGCGCGCTCGTCCAACGTGTTTCCTCTGCCTCCGTCACCGTCGACGGCACGATCACCGGCGAGATCGGGCAGGGGCTGCTGGTGCTGGTCTGCGCCATGCAGGGCGACGGCGAGAAGCAGTCGGAATGGCTGGCGCGCAAGGTCGTCAACCTGCGCATCTTCAAGGACGAGGCCGGCCGCATGAACCGCTCGCTGCTCGACGCCGGCGGGGCGGCGCTCGTCGTCAGCCAGTTCACGCTCGCCGCCGAGACCAAGGGCAACCGGCCCGGCTTCTCCACCGCCGCCGCGCCCGACGACGGCCGCCGCCTCTACGAGCATTTTTCCGGTCAGGTCGCCGCGCACGGCGTTGCCGTCGCCAACGGCATCTTCGGCGCCGACATGCAGGTGGCGCTCGTCAATGACGGGCCGGTGACGATCTGGCTCGACACCGAGGCGTGAGCGGCGGAACGGCCGCGAGCCCGACCGGGTGAGACGAGCCGAGAGGCCCGCCCCCCGCGGAGCGCCGGCGAGCCGCAGGCGAGCGATGCGACGCGTGAGCGAGAACGGCCGCAGACCAGCGAACAGGCGAGCGTCCGGCCGTGGGCGCCAACGGCCCCAGGCCGAGGCGGCGACTGCCGCCCGCCGGTTGCCCGGCGCGCCCGCGCAGCCTAGCGGGCGAAGCGAGCGCGCGGCCGTGAGCGCTTTACGAACTCCCTCGCAGCGCCGCCGCCATCATCTCGCGCACCCGGCGCTCCGCCTCGCGGGCGACCTGCTTGCGGTCCGCGCCGGGGCCGAAGGCGACCGGTTCGCCGAAATGCAGCTCGACGTCGATGCCGCCCTCGCGCAGCAGCTCGATCAGATGCGGCACCAGCGACTGGTCGCCGATCCACGACGCCCGGCTGCGGTAGCGGCGGCCCATCGGCATGCCGTGCAGCCGCGTGTAGACGATGGCCACCGGCTGCACGGTCGCGCCGCCCGCCTCGCCCAGCGCCATCTGCGCGGCGGCGAACAGGGTCGACTTGAACGGCAGCGGCGCGTTGCCGTCCGAGGTCGTGCCCTCGGGGAACAGCACCATCGGCTCGCCGTTCGCCAGCCGCGCGGCGATGGCGCCGGCCTGCTCGCCGGCGTTGCGCGGCCGGGTGCGGTCGATGAACACGGTGCGCTGCAGCTTCGCCAGCCGGCCGAACAGCGGCCAGCCCGCCACCTCGGCCTTGGCGATGAAATGCACGTCGGCGGTGGCGCCGAGCGCCATGATGTCAGTCCACGAGACATGGTTGGCGGCGATCAGCAGCGGCCGGCCCTCGGCCGGGCTGCCGTGGACATGGACGCGCAGCCCGAGCAGGCGCACGACGAGGCGGTGCCACAGGCGCGGCGCGCGGCGCTCGTCCAGCATGCCGGTGCGCAGCGCCAGCGCCTGCCACAGCATCAGCGGCGGCGTGGCCGCGGCGAACACCGATAAGGCAACCACCGTCCGCACGGTCCCGATCATGTCGCGCGCCCGTTCTCCCCGCCTTGCCCCGTTTCCCGGCTATCGAAGATCGCGGCGCATGACAAGCGCGGCCGACTTCGCCTCGCCGGGCCGGTCGTAATAGGCCGGCCGGCGGGCGACCTCCTCGAAGCCCAGCCTGCGGTAGAGCGCGATCGCCGGCTGGTTGGTCTCGTCGACCTCGAGGAACAGCGCCTCCGCGCGCTCGCCGTGGAGATGACGCAGCACCGCCTCCATCAGCTCGCGGCCGAGCCCGTGCCGGCGCCAGGCGCGCGCCACCGCCAGCGTCAGGATCTCGCCCTCGCCGGCGGCGAGCCGCGCCAGCACGAAGCCGGCCGGCGGCTCCGCGCGGTGGCCGACCCGCCATGCGCCGAAGCCGAACACCGGCTCCTGCGACAGCAGCGCCTCGAACTCGCCGCCCGACCACGGGCGCATGAAATCCTCGCGATGGATCGCCGGCAGGAGCCGCGCATCGTCCTCGGTCAGCCGCTCGACGGCGAACTCGGTGGCGCGGGAGAAGAACGGGATTTTCATGCGCCGGCCTTCCGCGGCAGGGCGAAGGCATCCTGCGGCCTGGCGTCGGCCTCGCGCAGATAGAGCGGCTTCGGCCGCCCGATCGCGACGCCGCTTGCCAGCCGTTCCGCGCCGATCCGCGCATAGGTCGCGATGTCGGCGGTCTTTCCCGTTGCGAGCACGGCATCCTCCCCGGCCTTGTCGATGACGTCTTCCGCTGCCGCGGCATCGAGCGCGACGGGGCCGAAGGTCGCTTCGCCGGCAGCCGAAAAGCCGGCTAAATAGACCTGTCCGCGCCCCGCCTCGATCCGCGCCACCACCGGCCTTCCGGGGCTGGCGTCGCGGGCCTCGCGCGCCAGCGCCTCCAGCGTCGAGACGCCGACGGCGGGGATGCCGAGCGCCAGCGCCAGCCCGCGCGCGGCGGCCACGCCGACGCGCACGCCGGTGAACGAGCCCGGCCCGACCGAGACGGCGACGGCGTCGAGATCAGCGAAGCCACAGCCGGCCTCGCGCAGCGCGGCTTCGATCACGCCCATCAGGTGCTCGGCATGGCCCTTGCCGAGATCGAGCACCGAGCGGCCGCGCTCGCCGCCGTCCGTGTCCCGGACGCAGGCGGCGCACAGATCGGCGGCGGTGTCGATCGCCAGCAGGCGCACGCGGGTCGCGGACCTCTCCGTCACTTCGCCCTGTCGCGGGCCTTCAGCTCCAGCCGGCGGGCGTGAAGCACCGGCTCGGTATAGCCGGAAGGCTGCTCGCGCCCCTTGAAGACGAGGTCGAGCGCGGCCTGGAAGGCGACGGAGCCGTCGAAGTCGGCGGCCATCGGCCGGTAGAGCGGGTCGCCCTCGTTCTGCCGGTCGACCACGGCGGCCATCTCCTTCATCACCTCGAGCACCTCGTCCTTGGTGACGACGCCGTGGTGCAGCCAGTTGGCGAGGTGCTGCGAGGAGATGCGCAGCGTGGCGCGGTCCTCCATCAGGCCGACATCATTGATATCCGGCACCTTGGAGCAGCCGACGCCCTGGTCGATCCAGCGCACGACATAGCCGAGGATTCCCTGCGCATTGTTGCGGATTTCCTGGCGCTTGTCCTCGTCCGACCAGTTGGGCCGCACCGCGACCGGCACGGACAGGATGTCGGAAAGCTTTGCACGCGGCCGGCTCCGGAAGCCCTCCTGCACGGCGTGGACGTCGACGCGGTGATAGTGCGTGGCGTGCAGCGTCGCCGCCGTGGGCGAGGGCACCCAGGCGGTGTTGGCGCCGGCCTTGGGGTGGGCGATCTTCTGCTCCAGCATCGCCGCCATCAGGTCGGGCATCGCCCACATGCCCTTGCCGATCTGCGCGTGGCCGGAAAGCCCGCATTCCAGCCCGATATCGACGTTCCACTGCTCGTAGGCCGAGATCCACGCCGCCTGCTTCATGTCGCCCTTGCGGATCATCGGGCCGGCTTCCATCGAGGTGTGGATCTCGTCGCCGGTGCGGTCGAGGAAGCCGGTGTTGATGAACACCACGCGCGAGGCCGCGGCGCGGATCGCCTCCTTGAGGTTGACCGTGGTGCGGCGCTCCTCGTCCATGATGCCCATCTTCATGGTGTCGGGCTTCATGCCGAGCAGGGTCTCGACGCGGGAGAACAGCTCGACCGCGAAGGCCACTTCCTCCGGCCCGTGCATCTTGGGCTTCACGACATACATCGAGCCGGCGCGGGAGTTGGCGCGCCGGCCGTTCGGGCCGATGTCGTGCAGCGCGATCAGCGCCGTCACCGCGGCGTCGAGGATGCCCTCGGGAATCTCCGAGCCGTCCTTCAGCAGGATGGCCGGGTTGGTCATGAGATGACCGACGTTCCTCACCAGCATCAGCGAGCGGCCGGGAAGCGTCAGCGTCGCGCCGTCCGCGCCGGTATAGTCGCGGTCGGGGTTGAGCGTGCGGGTGAAGGTCTTGCCGTCCTTCTCGATCTTCTCTTCCAGGTCGCCCTTCATCAGGCCGAGCCAGTTGCGGTAGACCGTGACCTTGTCCTCGGCGTCGACGGCGGCGACCGAATCCTCGCAGTCCTGGATGGTGGTCAGCGCCGCTTCCAGCACCACGTCGGCGATGCCGGCCTTGTCGGTCCTGCCGATCGGGTGGCTGCGGTCGATGACGATCTCGACATGCAGGCCGTTCTTCCTGAGCAGGATCGCCGAGGGCGAAGACGGCTCGCCGCGATAGCCGGCAAGCTGCGCCCCGTCGAGCGGGCCGGTGATCTCGCCGTTCTCCAGCGTCACGGCGAGCCGGCCCATGGCGATGTCGAAGCCGGTGACGTCGGCCCAGCTCGCGCGGTCGAGCGGCACGCTGTCGTCGAGGAAGCGCCTGGCCCAGGCGATCACCTTGTCGCCGCGCACCGGGTTGTAGCCCTTGCCCTTCTCCGCGCCGCCCTCCTCGGGAATGGCGTCGGTGCCGTAGAGCGCGTCGTAGAGCGAGCCCCAGCGCGCGTTGGCGGCGTTCAGCGCATAGCGCGCGTTCATCACCGGCACCACGAGCTGCGGCCCGGCGACACGGGCGATCTCGGGATCGACGTTCTGCGTGGTGACGGAGAAGGCCGGACCTTCGGGCAGCAGGTAGCCGATCTCGCGCAGGAACGCCTCGTAGACGGCGAGGTCGGACGGCGCGCCGTTGGCACGGTGCCAGTCGTCGATCTTCGCCTGCAGCGCGTCGCGCTTCGCGAGCAGCGCCCGGTTCTTCGGCGCGAGATCGTGGGCGATGGCCGACAGCCCGGCCCAGAAGGCGTCTTTCTCCACGCCCGTGCCCGGCAAGGCCTCGTCGTTCACGAAGTCATGCAGTTCGCGGGCGACCTTCAGGCCGTGGATGTCGACATGGTCCGTCATCGAGGATGCTCCCGTTCGTCAGGGTCGGAAGTTGCAGTCAAGAACGCGCTATCAGGGGCGCTTTCACCATGTTGCGCGCGCCGGGTCAATCGATCAGCGGGCGATCAGCGGGCGATCATCGGGCGATGCGCGGCCGCCCGCTCGCGGTCGCCGTCACGAAGGCCTCGACGAAGGCGCGGTCGCCCTCGATCGTTGCTGCGCGGATGTCACGGACGACCGCGATTTCCGCCTCGGCGGCGCCGGCTTCCCCGGCCTTGCGCGCCGCATGCAGCCGTGCCAGCCGCTCGGCCTCGGCCAGCGCCTCCTCCTCGCTCCCGAAGTCGGCTATGCCGTCCGGAGACGAGACGCGGTAGAGCCCCGGCTGCGGTTGCGAGACCTGCACCGGCACCGAGACGCGCACCTGCCCGACCACCGCGCCGAGCGCGTTGGCGACGTCGGTGTCCTCCGGCACCACGCAGGCATTGCCGACGAGGCCGGAGAGCGATGCGTAGTGCAGCGGCGCGGAGGCGCCGAGGCCGATTACCGGCCGGTCGAGCGCCACCGACAGCCGCGTGATGCCCTCCTCGCCGTCGAGCGCTCGCTGCACCAGCCGGTGGGCGACGGTCGGCGCGCCGTCGAGGCCGTCCTCGACCAGCGCCGTCTCCAGGATCGCCTCGGCGGAGCGGCGGGTGACGGCGGCGAGCACGCGGTGGCAGATCGCCTCGGCATCCGGCGCGATCGGGTTGCCGCTGCCGACGCGGCGGCGGGCGAAGAGCACCGCGCCCAGCCGTGCGGCCTCGGCGTTCCAGTTGGCCTGAAGGCCGCGCACATGGGCGGCGTCGGACGGGGTGAAGCCGCAAAGATGCACCAGCCCGCGCGCCACCAGCCGGTCGAGCGTCACCGCCTGCACGGTGGAGGAAAGCAGCCGGTCGAGCGGCTGCGGCGCTCGCGTGACGGCGGCGTAGAGCCTTTCTTCCACCGGCGAGAGGCCGGCCGCCAGCCTGTCCGGCACGCCGGTGCGCATGGCGAAGCGGCCGTCGAGCCGGCCGGGGTTCGGCGCGCGCGCCTGCCGCTCCAGTGCCTCGATCACGACGCCGCCATGGGTGTGGGCGGCGAGCGACAGCGGCACCAGCCGGCGCGGGCCGAGGACAAGGCGCGGCGCGAGCCCGCCGTCCTCCAGCCTGATCTCGGAATCGCCGCCGAGCCCGAAGGTGCGCATCGCCACCGCCTCGACCATGGTGCGGAAGCCGCCGACCGTCGCGCCCTCCGGGTCGAGGCGCGGGCGGCCGTCCTCCAGCACGGCGACGTCGGTGGTGGTGCCGCCGATGTCGGAGACGATTGCCGAGCCGAGGCCGGTCAGGTGCCGCGCGCCGACGAGGCTCGCCGCCGGGCCGGACAGGATCGTCTCGATGGGTCTGAGCCGCGCGAACGCGGCCGAGACCAGCGCCCCGTCGCCGCGCACCACCATCAGCGGCGCGGCGATTTTCCGCTCGGCGAGGAAGCCTTCCGTCGCCGCCACCAGCCGGTCTATCATGGCGATCAGCCGCGCGTTGAGCAGCGTGGTCAGCGCCCGGCGCGGCCCGCCGAGCCTGGCGGAAAGCTCGTGGCTCGCCGTCACCGGCAGGCCGGTCTGCCGCCTTATCAGTTCGGTCGCGGCCAGCTCGTGCTCGGGGTTGCGCACCGCGAAATAGGCGCAGACCGCGAAGCCCGACACCGTCGGCGCCAGTGCCGGCAGTGCGTCGGCGAGCGGCGACAGGTCGAGGCGGGCGGCGTTGCCGTGGACGTCGTGGCCGCCGGGCAGGAAGACCACCGGATCGCCGCCGAGCGCCGCACGCAGGCCGTCGCGGTCGAGGTCGGCGTCGGCAAAGCCGATCATGACGAGGCAGACGCGGCCGCCCTGTCCCTCGACCAGCGCGTTGGTGGCGAGCGTCGTCGACATCGACACCAGCGCCACCGAGGACGGCTCCACGCGTGCCTTCTCCAGCACCGCGCCGGCCGCGCCGGCGATGCCCACGGCGAGGTCATGGCGGGTGGTCAGCGCCTTGGCCTTGGCGACCACCTCGCCCTTCGGCCCGCGATCCTGCGCCCACAGCACCGCGTCGGTGTAGGTGCCGCCGGTGTCGATGCCGAGAAACAGGTCGGAATGCGGGGCCGAAGGAGGAGTCATGCCACCGGCTTTAGCCCATCGCGCGGCGACAAGCATCTGTCATTTGCCGGGGAAAGGCGCTAGAGGATCGTCATGGAACTGAACGACACGATCGCCCGCGACGAGCCGGCCGCCGCGCCCGCCGCTCCTGCCCAGCCGAAGAAGGTCTTCGTCAAGACCTATGGCTGCCAGATGAACGTCTACGATTCGCAGCGCATGGCCGATGCGCTGGCCGCGGAAGGCTACCGCCCGACCGAGGCGATCGAGGATGCCGACCTCGTGCTCCTCAACACCTGCCACATCCGCGAGAAGGCGGCCGAGAAGGTCTATTCCGAGCTCGGCCGCATCCGCCGGCTGAAGGCCGAGCGCGGCGCCGAAGGCCGCGAGACCATCGTCGGCGTCGCCGGCTGCGTGGCGCAGGCCGAGGGCGACGAGATCATCCGCCGCGCGCCGGTGGTCGATCTGGTGATCGGCCCGCAGACCTATCACCGCCTGCCGGACGCCGTCAGGAAGGCACGCGCCGGCCAGAAGGTGGTCGAGACCGAATACGCCATCGAGGACAAGTTCGAGCGCCTGCCCGAGCTGCGCAAGGCGGCGGTCAGGAGCCGCGGCGTCACCGCCTTCCTGACCGTTCAGGAAGGCTGCGACAAGTTCTGCACCTTCTGCGTCGTGCCCTATACGCGCGGCTCGGAGACCTCGCGTTCCGTGGCGCAGATCGTCGCCGAGGCCGAGCGCCTGGCCGAGGCCGGCGTGCGCGAGGTGACGCTGCTCGGCCAGAACGTCAACGCCTGGCACGGCGAGGGGCCTGACGGTTCCGAGTGGGGGTTGGGACGGCTCCTCTGCCGGCTGGCCGAGATTCCGGGCATCGCCCGGCTGCGCTACACCACCAGCCACCCGCGCGACATGGACGACGAGCTGATCGCCGCCCATCGCGACCTCGACGCGCTCATGCCCTATCTGCACCTGCCGGTGCAGGCCGGCTCCGACCGCATCCTCAAGGCCATGAACCGCCGCCACACGGCCGACGACTATCTGCGCCTGATCGACCGCATCCGCGCCGCCCGCCCCGACATCGCCATGTCGGGCGACTTCATCGTCGGCTTCCCCGGCGAGACGGACGAGGATTTCGAGGCGACGATGCGGATCGTGCGCGAGGTCGCCTACGCGCAGGCCTTCTCGTTCAAATATTCGCCGCGCCCGGGAACGCCGGGCGCCGATCTGCCGTTGCAGGTCGAGGAAGCGGTCAAGGACGAGAGGTTGCAGCGGTTGCAGGCATTGCTCGGCGAGCAGCAGGCCGCCTTCGCGGCGAGCCGGGTCGGCTCCACGATGGATGTTCTGGTCGAGAAGCCCGGCCGCCACGCCGGCCAGCGCGTCGGCCGCTCGCCGTGGCTGCAGCCGGTAATCGTTGATGAAAAGGCCGGCGAAATCGGCGACATTGTCAGCGTGCGAATCACGAAGGCCGGTCCCAACAGCCTCTTCTCCGAGCCGGCATGATCGGAGTGGAGCCCTGAAGAGGAGAGACGCTTGAGCGCCACCACGGACCTGAAAGCCGCCCCTTCCGGGGCCTCGGACATGGCGCACATCGTCCTGACCTTCGACAACAACAAGCATGCGAGCGCGCTCTACGGCCAGTTCGACGAGAACCTGGCCCGCCTCGAGCGCAAGCTCGGCGTCGACATCCGCTCCAAGGGCAACCAGCTCTCGATCAAGGGCGACCCGACGGCGGCCGAGCAGGCGCGGCGCGCTCTCGACTATCTCTACGACCTGCTGCAGAAGGGCCACGAGCTGTCGCAGTCCGAGGTGGACGGCGCCATCCGCATGGCGGTGGCCGCCGACGACCAGCTCACCCTCCCGACCATGGAGCGCAAGGGCAAGATGGCCGCGGCGCAGATCTCGACGCGCAAGCGCACCATCTACGCCCGCTCGGCCAACCAGGACGCCTATATGCGCGCGCTGGAGCGCGCCGAGCTCGTCTTCGGCATCGGCCCGGCCGGCACCGGCAAGACCTATCTCGCCGTGGCGCACGCAGCCCAGCTGCTCGAGCGCGGCGCGGTCGAGCGCATCGTCTTGTCGCGCCCGGCCGTCGAGGCCGGCGAGCGGCTCGGCTTCCTGCCCGGCGACATGAAGGAGAAGGTCGATCCGTATCTGCGGCCGCTCTACGACGCGCTCTACGACATGATCCCGGCCGACAAGGTCGAGCGGGCCATGGCCGCCGAGGTGATCGAGATCGCGCCGCTCGCCTTCATGCGCGGCCGCACGCTGCGCAACGCCGCGATCATCCTCGACGAGGCGCAGAACACCACGCCGATGCAGATGAAGATGTTCCTGACCCGCCTCGGCGAGGGCGGACGCATGATCGTCACCGGCGATCCCTCGCAGATCGACCTGCCGCCCAACACCCGCTCCGGCCTGGTCGAGGCGCTGCAGGTGCTCGACGGCGTGCCGGGCATCGTCACCGTGCGCTTCGGCGACGTCGACGTGGTGCGCCATCCGCTGGTGGCCGAGATCGTCAAGGCCTACGACCGTCATTCGGGCGACCGCCATCCGGGCAATCCGGCGCGCAGGGAAAGCGACGCGTCCTGATGCAGATCGACATCGCCATCGAGGCCGGCGGCTGGGCCGGCGAGGCCGCGTTGCGCGCCGTGGCCGAACGCGCCGCCGCAGCGGTGTTCGCCGCGCTGGGGCGGGACGCGCCGGACGAGACCGAGCTGTCGCTGCTCTTCACCGACGACGCGCATGTCAGGGTGCTGAACCGCGACTGGCGCGGCAAGGACAAGCCGACCAATGTGCTGTCCTTCCCGGCCTTCGAGGTCGCGCCGGGCGATCCGGTCCCGCCCATGCTGGGCGACGTCGTGCTCGCCTTCGAGACGGTGGGCGCGGAGGCGACCCTGGAAGAAAAGCCTTTCGATCACCATCTGACTCACCTGATCGTGCATGGGCTCCTCCATCTCCTCGGCCACGACCACGAGGACGAGGAGGACGCCGCGATCATGGAGGGGCTGGAGCGCGCCGCGCTTGCGAGGCTTGCCATTCCCGATCCGTACCGCTAACAAAAAGGGTTCAACGACCTGGAAGCGATGAACGAGAACGCACAGACAGCCGCGCTTGCCGAGCAAGACGGCGAAAAGGGCTCCGGCCAGTCATCTGGCCAATCGGGCGAGCCCCAAAGTACGCCCGCCGGACGATCCGGCGCCCGACCCACATTCTTCGACCGCCTGAGGGCACGGCTGCGGCCGCGCAACGGCTCGTCGCTGCGCGAGGATCTGGCCGATGCCCTGTCGGACCAGACGGCGGAAACGCCGGAATTCTCGGCCGGCGAGCGCGCCATGCTCAACAACATCCTGCGCCTGCGCGAGCTGCGCGTCGAGGACGTGATGGTGCCGCGCGCCGACATCGAGGCGATCGACCTGTCGACGAGGCTCGGCGACCTTCTGATGCTGTTCGAGGAGAGCGGCCGCTCGCGCATGCCGGTCTATCACGAGACGCTCGACGATCCGCGCGGCATGGTCCACATCCGCGACATCGTCGGCTACATCACTCGCGCCGCCAAGCAGAAGCGCGGCCGCGGCGCCAGGAAGCCCGCGCCGGGCGCCGGCCCGCTCGACCTCGCCAATGTCGACCTCGCCAAGCCGGTGGGCGACCTGGGCGTCGTGCGGCCGATCCTGTTCGTGCCGCCGTCCATGCTCGCCTCCGACCTGATGGCGCGCATGCAGGCCGAGCGCCTGCAGATGGCGCTGGTGATCGACGAATATGGCGGCACCGACGGCTTGGTCTCGCTCGAGGACATCGTCGAGATGGTCGTCGGCGACATCGAGGACGAGCACGACGACGACGAGGCGCTCATCACCAGGACGGGCGACGGCGTGTTCGTGGTCGACGCCAAGGCCGAGATCGAGGACGTCGCCGAGGCGATCGGCGAGGCCTTCGCCGCCGGCGAGCATGCCGAGGACGTCGACACCATCGGCGGCATGATCTTCAACACGCTCGGCCGCGTGCCCGCACGGGGCGAGGTGGTGCAGGCGGTTCCGGGCTTCGAGTTCCACGTGCTCGATGCCGATCCGCGCCGCGTCAAGCGGGTGCGCATCGTCCAGGACAAGGCCGCCGAGCGCCGCCGCAGGCCGCCGCGCGGCGACCTGCCGGCCGGGGAGGCGGAAGGCCCGGTGGACGACGCCGCCTGAGCCCCGGAACGCCCGGTGGAACCCTGCGGAACCGGCAGCTCGGCGCTGCCGGTTTCCTTGCCGATCCTGCCCCGGGGTTCGCCGGACATTCTTATTCCGGCGGCCTTTGTCCTAGCTCAAGTCGGGACGCTTGATTTCATGCTGTCTTGCTGAACAAATGTCGTTGTTTCAGCGGGAGAGCATGCAATGTACAAACATATCCTGATTGCCACCGACGGGTCCGAACTCGCCGCCAAGGGCGTCGAGCACGGCTTGGCGCTCGCCGAGCCGCTCGGCGCCAAGGTGACGGTGCTGACCGTGACGGAGCCGCTTCAGGCCCGGGCCGCCCAGGCCGCCATCGCGGCGGGCGTGCGCGACCCGGCCGCGCGCTACGATCAGGCCATCGACGACACCATGAAGGAGCGCTTCGCCGAGATCGAGAAGCGCGCCGCCGAGCACGGCGTCGAGATCGAGCTGATGCACGAGATCGACGAGTATCCGGCCGAGGCCATCGTCCGCTCGGCCAAGCTCCTCCACTGCGATCTCATCGTCATGTCCTCGCACGGCCGCCGCGGCGCCAGGCGCCTCATCCTCGGCAGCCAGACCTCCGAGGTGGTGACGCACACCACCATCCCGGTGCTCGTCATCCGCTGAGACCGCGGGTCGGGGAAGCGTGCCACGCCGCAAGGAGGCGCCCGACGTCATCCCGGCCAAGGGCGCGAAGCGCCCGCAGAGCCGGGACCCATTGGCCGGAGAATCGTCGGGCACGGCCCGGTCCTCGCATTGGCGCACTTCAGGATCGTCTCGCAAGCCTTCAACCCGGCCGCGCCGCTCAACGGGTCCCGGCTCTCCCTCGTAAGCTCGGCCGGCCCGGATGATGCGGGGGGCGGAGGGCCGGCCATATACTGTTGCCCTGCCGGGAAGGTGCACGGCCCGCCGGTCCGGAGGGCCTCAATCCTTGTAGGTCTCGCCCGGATAGGCGCCCCAGATCTGCGTCTGGCTGAGCCAGCCCCGGTGGCCGTCGAACTCCATCTCGCACCACTGGCCGTTGCAGGCGCGGATGGTGCCGACGACGCCGGGCTCCAGCCGCGCGACGATGCGCGAGGTGGTGTCGGGCCCGGCGCGCAACAGGAGCTCGGTCTCCTTGCCGCGCTGCCACGGCGCGGCGATGGCGGTGCGCCGGCCCGACAGCAGCGACTGGTTGATCCAGCCTTCCGCGCCGTCGGCGTCGCGCACGCGGCGCCAGTTGTCGTATTCTTGGATGATCTCCATCGGCACCCCGGCCCTGAGGTAGAGCCAGTCCACCGGATAGTTCAGGCCCGGGCCGATGCGCAGGTTCACCTTGCCTGATTTCAGGCTGACGAAACGCGGCAGCGGCAGGCCGCTGGGACCGACCGAGGCCGTTTGCGCGATGGCGGGGCCGGAAGCCGGTACGAGCATGGCCAGCACGACCCCGAGCACGGCAGAAATCGCTGTGCGAGAAGACATCTTTCCCAACCCATAAGGTCCGTTTGCCTGCGACCCGGCAGCGCGTGCGGCCGGGGCCTTTTCCTTTGTCATCGGCGGGGTGGCTTGATACACAGGATGGAAGCCCGAGCCGGCCGACGCCGTTTCCAAGTGTCGCCGTTCTTGGTTAAAGAGGTCTCAACAGGACCCGGATTCGAGGAAGCAATGGCCGGCAGGAAAAAGCCTCTCGTCGTGATCACGCGCAAGCTGCCGGACGTCATCGAGACCCGCATGCGCGAGCTCTTCGATGCGCGGCTCAACGTCGAGGACCGGCCCATGACCCAGCCCGAGCTGGTCGCGGCCG
The DNA here is from genome assembly GCA_022838525.1 of Hyphomicrobiales bacterium. Lineage (GTDB taxonomy): Bacteria > Pseudomonadota > Alphaproteobacteria > Rhizobiales > Rhizobiaceae > Aerobium. The sequence continues at coordinate 44,747 of JALHFU010000022.1, forward strand.
TGCGCGAGGCCGACGTGCTGGTGCCGACCGTCACCGACCGCATCGACGAGGCGCTGATCGCCCAGGCCGGGCCGAACCTCAAGCTGATCGCCAATTTCGGCAACGGCGTCGACAAGATCGACATCGCCGCCGCCACGGCCAGGGGCATCGTCGTCACCAACACGCCCAACGTGCTGACCGAGGACACGGCCGACATGACCATGGCGTTGATGCTGGCCGTGCCACGCCGGCTGACCGAGGGCGCGGCCCTCCTGACCGGCAAGGGCAAGTGGGAGGGCTGGTCGCCGACATGGATGCTCGGCCGCCGCATCTGGGGCAAACGGCTCGGCATCGTCGGCATGGGCCGCATCGGCACCGCGGTGGCGCGCCGGGCCAAGGCGTTCGGCCTGTCCATCCACTACCACAACCGCCGGCGCGTCGCGCCCGCCACCGAGGACGAGCTGGAGGCGACGTGGTGGGAGAGCCTCGCCCAGATGCTTGCCCGCATGGACATCATCTCCGTCAACTGCCCCTCGACGCCGGCCACCTTCCACCTGCTGTCGGCGCGGCGGCTGGCGCTGATGCAGCCGACCACCTACCTCGTCAACACCGCGCGCGGCGACATCATCGACGAGGACGCCCTCGTCCGCATGCTGGAAGGCGGCAAGCTGGCCGGTGCCGGCCTCGACGTGTTCGAACACGAGCCGGCGGTCAATCCCAAGCTCGTCAAGCTCGCGGCGCAGGGCAAGGTCGTCATCCTGCCGCACATGGGCTCGGCCACCATCGAGGGCCGCATCGACATGGGCGAGAAGGTCATCATCAACATCCGCACCTTCTTCGACGGGCACCGCCCGCCGGACAGGGTCCTGCCGTTGCGCGCCTAGGGCGCCGCGACGTGGAGGGGGCTTTCGCGACAATCCGATCCCCGGAGGCGGGCAGGCCGCTCTCCTCGCGTCTGTTCGGCCGTTCGGCGATCCGGAACGGAGTTTGATCGGCATCAGGGACCGCGCGCCCGCCGGCGGCTATGAAACGGAATGCCGCGCGACGGCATATCCGGACTGCAACAGCGAGGACGAACCATGTTCAAGGACATTCTTCTGCCCCTCCCGACCCTGCCCCGGGTGGCCGGGCGCGCGACGCTGCGCCGGGCGCTGGAGGCGGCGAGGCTGATGGAGGCGCATGTCAGCGGCCTGGTCGTGGAGCCCTCGATCCCGCTGCCGATCTCCTTCCGCCCCTACGGCACCGAGCTCGAGCGCCAGCTCGACGCCCGCCGCGCGGAAGCGCGCGAGGCCGCCCGCGCGGAGCTGGCGGCGTTCGAGGACGAGGCGCGCCGCGCCGGCCTGTCGCATGACGGGCAGATCGCCACCGTGCCCGACGGCACGTTCGACCCGGTGGTGGAGCATGCGCGCCTGCGCGGCCTCACCATCGCGCCGTTCATCGGCGACGACGAGATCCATGCCGACATGCTCCAGGCCCTGATCTTCGAATCGGGCCGCCCGGTCCTGCTGCTGCCGGAGGACGGCGGCGAGAGCTTCCGCCTCGGGCGCGTCGTGCTCGCGTGGGATTTCGGCCGCGCCGCCGCGCGGGCGCTCGCGGATGCGCTGCCGCTCCTGCGTCAGGCGAAGGACGTGCGCATCCTCACCGTGCTCGCCGACAAGCAGGCGCCGACCAGCGCCTCCGGCGCGGAGCTGATCGCGCATCTGGCGCGCAACGGCGTGCACGCGACGCTCCACGAGATCGAGCGCGGCCGCCGCGCGGTGGCCGAGGTGCTGGACGATGCGGCCGAGGGCGCCGACCTTCTGGTCATGGGCGCGTTCGGCCATTCGCGCATCCGCGACTTCTTCCTCGGCGGCGCCACCCGCCACATGCTGGCGAAGCCGCGCCTGCCGACGCTCCTCTCGCACTGAAGGGCGGGCCGTGGGCAAGGCGGGGCAGGGCGCGGCCGCCCGCCCCGCGCCCGGCGTCACCGCGACGTATAGCCGCCGTCGACCAGATGGTAGCTGCCGGTGATGAAGCTCGCCCGGTCGGACAGCAGGAAGCAGGTCAGTGCCGACACCTCCTCCGACGTGCCGAGCCGGCCGACCGGGTGCAGGCCGGCGAGCTGGCCCAGCGTCTCCTCGTCGAGGTTCTTCGACAGGAGCGGCGTGTCGATGAAGGCCGGGCCGACCGCGTTCACCCGGATGCCCTGCTGTGCGTACTCGATGGCCGCCGTCTTCGTCAGCCCGACCAGGCCGTGCTTGGCCGTGACATAGGCCGAGGCGCCCGACCAGCCGACCGAGCCGAGGATCGAGGAGATGTTGACGATCGCGCCGCCGCCCGAGTTCAGCATCGCCGCGATCTGGTACTTCATGCCGTAGAAGACGCCGTTGAGGTTGACGTCGATCACCTGCTTCCAACCGTCGAGCGGATAGTCGGCGACGTTTTCGTTCGGCCCGCCGATGCCGGCATTGTTGACGGCCAGATGCAGGCCGCCGCCGGTCTCGACCGCGAAGGCCACCAGCCGCTCGGCCGCTTCCGCGTCGGCGACGTCGACCTCGACGGCATGGGCGTGGCCGCCGTCGGCGCGGATCTCGCCGGCCACCTCCTGCGCGGCCGGCAGGTCGAGATCGGCGGCGATCACGATCGCGCCGCGCTCGGCGAGCTCCCGGGCGATGGCCGCGCCGATGCCCGACCCCGCGCCGGTGACGATCGCAACCTTGTCCTGAAAATCGTTCATCGCGCTTCTCCTTCGAGATTGTGGGGCGAGATTGTGGG
>JALHFU010000203.1:0-5170 GCA_022838525.1 Hyphomicrobiales bacterium
CTGCGGGCCGAGGATCTGCGGCTGGCGAGCGAGAGCCTCGGCCGGATCATCGGGGCCATCGACGTCGAGGACCTGCTCGACGTGATCTTCTCCCAGTTCTGTATCGGCAAGTGACTCACGTGAAACATTGGAGACACGGGACGAGACGTGACTCACGTGAAACACCGGTGAGCCATGCAGCCATCCGTTTCACGTGAAACAGGCTTGACTCGACTCGCCCGCGACGACATCTCTGCGCCAGTGAAACCGAACCGAGCTCCATGACCCGAAACTACGACGTGATCGTCATCGGCGGCGGCCATGCCGGCTGCGAGGCGGCGTCCGCGTCGGCGCGCGCCGGCGCGCGCACGGCGCTGGTGACGATGAAGCGCGAAGCCATCGGCGTAATGTCGTGCAATCCGGCCATCGGCGGGCTCGGCAAGGGACATCTCGTCCGCGAGATCGACGCGCTGGACGGGCTGATGGGCCGCGGCGCGGATGCGGCCGGTATCCAGTTCCGCCTGCTGAACCGGCGCAAGGGACCGGCCGTGCGCGGTCCGCGCACCCAGGCCGATCGCAAGCTCTATCGTCAGGCGATGCAGGCGGCGATTGCGGAGCAGTCCGACCTCGACGTCATCGAGGGCGAGGTCTTCGACCTTTCCGTCGCCGACGGCCGCGTGGCCGGCGTGATCCTTAGCGACGGGCGCGAACTGGCCTGCGGCGCGGTGGTGTTGACGACGGGGACGTTCCTGCGCGGCCTGATCCATATCGGCGCGGAGCGTTTTCCGGCCGGCCGGATGAACGAAGCCGCTTCCATCGGTCTTTCCGCGACCATGGCACGGTTCGGCTTTGCGCTCGGCCGTCTCAAGACCGGCACGCCGCCGCGCCTCGACGGCCGCATGATCGACTGGGAGTCGCTCGAAAGGCAGGAGGCCGACGAGCGGCCGGTGCCATTCTCGCTGCTGACCGACCGGATCGAGAATCCGCAGATCGCCTGCGGCGTGACCCGCACCACGCCACGCTCGCATGAGGTGATCCGCGCCAATCTCGGCCGCTCGGCGATGTATTCGGGCGCCATCGAGGGGATCGGGCCGCGCTATTGCCCGTCGATCGAGGACAAGATCGTCAAGTTCGGCGACCGCGAAGGCCACCAGATCTTCCTCGAGCCCGAAGGGCTGGACGACGACACCGTCTATCCCAACGGCATATCGACGTCGCTGCCGCGCGACGCGCAGGAAGCGCTGATCGCGTCGATCCCCGGGCTGGAGAAGGCGCGTATCCTCCAGCCTGGCTATGCCATCGAGTACGACCATGTCGATCCGCGCGAGCTCCATCCGTCGCTCGAGACGTGGCGCATGCCGGGCCTGTTCCTCGCCGGCCAGATCAACGGCACCACCGGCTACGAGGAGGCGGCGGCACAGGGCGTGGTCGCCGGCTTGAATGCGGCGCGTAAGGCGGGCGGGTTGGAGCCGGTGATCCTCGGCCGCGGCGATGCGTATATCGGGGTGATGATCGACGATCTCGTCAGCCGTGGCGTCAGCGAGCCCTATCGCATGTTCACCTCGCGGGCCGAATTCAGGCTGTCGCTGCGGGCGGACAATGCGGACGAGCGACTGACCCCGTTGGCGATCGACCTCGGCATTGCCGGGCCTGCGCGCATCGCTCGTTTCAGGGAGCGGGAGGCCGCCCTTGCTGTCGCCCGGGAGACCGCACAGGCGCTGTCGCTGACGCCGAACGAGGCGGCGCGCTTCGGCCTCAACCTCAACCGCGATGGCCAGCGCCGCTCGGCCTACGATCTTCTTGCCTATCCCGACGTCGATCTCGCGCGTCTCACCGCGATCTGGCCACAGTTGGCCATGATCCCGGAAGCTGTCGCCGAACGGCTCGAGACCGAAGCGCGCTACGCGGTCTATCTCGACCGGCAACGCGCCGACGTCGCGGTGCTCAAGCGCGAGGAATTGCGGCTCATCCCCGGCGAGCTCGATTTTGCGACCGTGCCCGGTCTGTCCAACGAGCTGAAGCAGAAGCTCGCGGCTCGCCGTCCGCGCTCGCTTGCGGATGCGCAGCGGATCGACGGGATGACGCCGGCGGCGCTGGCGATCATCCTGTCGATGATCCAGGAGCTGGAGAAGCGGCAGCGCGGTGCGGCATGAGCGACCGGCTTGCAGAGATTCGTGACGTCGCCGGAACGGTTTCACGTGAAACGCTGGAACGTCTGGAGGCGTTCGAGGCGGAGTTCCGCAAATGGTCCGCCCGGATCAATCTCGCCGCGCCGTCGACGCTGGAGGCCTTGTGGCAGCGCCATATTCTCGACAGTGCGCAGCTGTTCGGCCTGAAACCCGAGGCGACTGCGTGGCTCGATCTCGGCTCCGGCGGCGGCTTTCCCGGCGCGGTGCTGGCGATCCTGCTGCGCGAGCGGCCGGGCGGGTGCATCGAGCTGGTCGAGAGCAACAACAAGAAGGCGGCCTTCCTGCGCGCGGTGCTGGGAACACTCGAAGCGCCTGCGACCGTGCATGTCTGCCGCATCGAGGAGGCTTTCGGGCGCGTGCGCATGCCCGAGATCGTCACGGCGCGCGCGCTGGCGCCGCTGCCACGGCTTCTGGCGCTTGCGGCGCCCTGGCTGTCGGCGGGAGCGACCGGACTTTTCCACAAAGGCCGGGATTACGCGGCCGAGGTCGCCGAAAGCCGTGACGCGTGGCGATTCGATCTGATAGAACACGCAAGCAAGATTGACCCGGCGGGGCGCATCCTCGAACTGTCGGGGGTGGCGCGAAAGGCTCCGGCGGGCGGTATCGACAGATCGCTTCGGCAGACCGGCTCATGACCCCGCGACCCCGCATCATCACCATCGCCAACCAGAAGGGCGGCGTCGGCAAGACTACCACCGCGATCAACCTCGCGACGGCGCTCGCCGCCATCGGCGAGCGGGTGCTGATCGTCGATCTCGATCCGCAGGGCAACGCCAGCACCGGCCTCGGCATCGACCGGCAGGACCGCACGGTGTCGTCCTACGACCTCCTGATGGGGACGGCCGGCGTGGCGCAGGCGGCGATGCCGACGGCGGTTCCGGGGCTTTCGATCATCCCCTCGACCCTCGATCTGCTCGGCATCGAGATGGAGATCGCCTCGGCGCCCGACCGGGTGCTGCGGCTGCGCAACGCGTTGCGCCGTTCTCCCGGCGAGGGCGTCGACTTCACCTATGTGCTGATCGACTGCCCGCCCTCGCTCAATCTCCTGACGCTGAACTCGATGGCGGCGGCGGATTCGGTCCTGGTGCCGCTGCAGTGCGAGTTTTTCGCGCTCGAAGGCCTGAGCCAGCTTCTGCAGACGGTCGAGCAGGTGCGCAACTCGATCAATCCGGATCTGACGATCCAGGGCATCGTGCTGACCATGTTCGACGGCCGCAACAATCTCGCCAATCAGGTGGTCGAGGACGTGCGGGCGCATATGGGCGACGCCGTCTACGAAACGGTGATACCGCGCAACGTGCGCGTGTCGGAAGCGCCGTCCTACGGCAAGCCGGCGATCCTCTACGACCTCAAATGCACCGGCAGCCAGGCTTATCTGCAGCTCGCCTCGGAGGTGATCCGGCGCGAGCGCAGGCTGCGGGCGGCATAGGCGTGCAGGCTTGCCCCGGAAACGCGGACGATGGGTCCGGCGGTTTCGAGGCTGCGTTGAAATGAGCGGCCAAGCCTTGCGGCGGGCGGTTCGATACGAAGACGAAACGATGCGGATGACCTCATGAGCGACGATCCTTCCAGAAAGCGCCTCGGACGCGGTCTCGCCGCGCTGATCGGTGAGATGGACAAGCCGGCGCAGGCGGCTTCCGCGCCCCGGGTCGGCGCCGACAGCCGGGTGCCGATCGAGTTCGTCGGGCCGAACCCGCGCAATCCGCGCCGCAATTTCCCCGAAGCCGAGCTTGCCGATCTCGCCCAGTCGATCCGCGAGCACGGCATCGTGCAGCCGGTGGTGGTGCGCTCCGCCGGCAACGGCCGCTACGAGATCATTGCCGGCGAGCGGCGCTGGCGCGCGGCGCAGCGGGCCGGGCTGACGGAGATTCCCGTCATCATCCGCGAGGTCGACGACCGAGTGGCGCTCGAGCTCGCCATCATCGAGAACGTCCAGCGCGCCGACCTCAATCCGGTGGAGGAGGCGCTCGGCTACCAGCAGCTCATCGACGAGCACAATTATACGCAGGCCGATCTCGGCCAGGTCATCGGCAAGAGCCGCAGCCATGTCGCCAACACGCTGCGGCTCTTGAAGCTGCCCGATTCCATCCGCGACATGCTGGTCGACGGCTCGCTGTCGGCCGGCCACGCACGCACGCTGGTCACCGCCGAGGACCCGGCGGCGCTGGCGCGGCGCATCGTCGAGGAGGGCCTGTCGGTGCGCCAGGCGGAAGCGCTGGCGCAGGAGCCGGCGCGCGGGACGGCGGATGGCAGCAAAAGGTCGGCGCCGGCGCCGAAGGACGCCGACACGCTGGCGCTGGAAAAGGCGCTGTCCGACGCCACCGGCCTCAAGGTGACGATCGCGCATGGGCCGAAGGGCGGCGAGCTGAAGATCGCCTACCGCACGCTGGAACAGCTCGACGAGCTCTGCCGCCGCCTCGGCTCGTGAAGTGCCGGGCCGAAAGGCGAGATTGCTTTTCTAGAAAATTCCATTGTGAAAACAAAGAGATAGGTCGCCTATGGTGCCGCAGTAGGCGACGGTTATCATATGCGTTGCCCTTCATCCCCTGCCGGGCCTTCTCGCCGTAAGGTGGATTGGCCGTGACACCGGTGCTCTGCTCTCCTCGCCTAGGGAGAGGGGTCGGGATAGCGGGCAACCAGCCAACGATCTGGCTCTTCGAGTGACGGGCGATCGAGGCCGGGATAGAGGGCTGGGCAGGCAGGGGAAGGCAGTTTCCGCTGGACCCATAGACGGCCGCGCAGGTGTCAACTCGCCGGTCGACATTCTGTTGTGCACGGAAGAACAGGCGTTCCGTCGGATGTTTCCCGCGACGTCCAGAAATCCTTCCGGACGTCGCCTTTGACCATCGGTCTCGCGCCTCTGAGGCGACCGGTCGGAATCCGTCCCGTCAGGCCGTGAGGCGTTGCGGTTCCTCGTAGGCGGAGGACGGGGCGGATGCGGGATCGCGGCCGCTCCTGAGGCGGAAATCGGCGAGGATGCGTTGCAGCATCTCGCTTTCCTG
>JALHFU010000023.1:0-25230 GCA_022838525.1 Hyphomicrobiales bacterium
TGTTAAAGACGTAGCGCGAGACGAAGTCGTCGGGCACGAAATCCGAGATCAGCCGGTTGGTGAGCCACGCGTCGGGATGGTCGGGCTTGGCGCGGACGACGAGGAAGCGGTTCTGCGGCGCCACGTCCTGCATCCGCATCTGGCCGAGCTGGGCGATCTCGCGCTTGGCGGCGTTGAGGAAGGGGAAGACGCCGTCGCGCCCGATCAGGTCGGCGTGGTTGTGAATCCACGTCTGCAGCCACACGCGGTCGAGCCGGCCGAGATCGCGCCCGGGCTCCGCCTTGCGGATCAGCCCGCGCACGACCATCTCGGCGCGGTGCTCGAGATAGTTCGACGCCTCGATCCACGACGCGCGCGGCAGCTCGATGCGGCCGGTCGACACGAGAAAGTCGTAGACGCGCTCGGCGTCGCGCAGCGACAGGTAGCTGACCTGCCACGGCCGCGAGCGGCGGAAGCCCGGCGCCGACGGGTCGCTGATGACGGTGGTCATGCCCGGATCGACGAAGACGTAGAGCCCGCCGAAATGGCTGGTCCAGTAGGCGTTGTGGCGAAAGATGACCTGCTCGGGGACGAGCGCGTTCTCGCGGATGTCGCCCGTGACCTTCGCCAGTTCCACCATGTGCTCCAGCGCGGCGGTGTCGCGCCAGAAATCGGGCTCCTGCTTCAGCCGGTCGATCAGCGTGGCGAGCTCGGTCGCCTTGCCGGTGACGTCCTCGGCCGACAGCACCTTGAACTCGACCTGGTTGATGGAGAGCAGGTCCTCGATGTCGTCCACCTTGGCGACCGAATCCTCGATCTCGCCGTAGATCACGTCCTTGATGGTGAGCGCGTTGATGATGCGGGCATTGGCCGTCAGGAACTCGTAGAGGAGCTGCGAGGTGTTGGAGAACGCCGTGTGCACCACCGGCAGCGACACCTGCTGCGGGGTCAGGATGATGAAGCGGCGGTTGATCTGGTTCGGGTCGAGATAGTGGATGTCGCCGAGGTCTTCCGCGATCTCGGGCGAGAAGCCGGTGCGGTCGATGGAAATCTTCTCGCGCGTCGTCGGCGGCAGGCCGAAGGCCCGGAGCGCCTTGTTGTAGCGCTCGATCAGGTGCGGCTCCTCGATCGGCAGCAGCCGGCCGTAGATCAGCTCGTTGTCGCGCAGAAGGTCCATCAAGCGTTCCACTGCCCTTTCGACTTCAGCGCCTCGATCTCGGCCACGGCGCGCTCGCGCAGGCGGGCGTCGCGCACCAGCTTGGAGACGGCCGCGTCGTCGGACTTGTCGGAATAGCGGAATTCGGAATCGGCGTAGCGGTTGATCTCCTGCATCACCATGGCAAGCGTGAACGGACGGCGCAGCTCGGCGATCATCGCCTTCTTCTCGTCGTAGGACTTGCCCATGAAGGCGTCGCGCGTCTCGAACCATTCGTCGGGCAGCTCGATGTCCATGGCGCGCATCTTGATCGCATCGGTGACGTTCTTGATCGCGCGGCCGGTGAAGCGCGGCTCGGCCTCCTTGATGCGGTGGAGATAGTCGCCGATGTCGGCCAGCGTCTTCGGCTCGCCGCGCTCGTCCATGAAGCGGTCGTAGACGCGCTTCAACCCCTCCTCCTGCGGCTTCGAATGCTCCTCATAGGCGTTCTGCACCGCGCGCTGGATTTCCTGCGCGGCGTAGAGATGATGCTCGCCGAGCGGGATCTTGTGGTTCTTGCCGGCGAGGAGCACGAAGATGTCGATATAGTCGTCGCGGGTCTGCGGCCCGTCGACCAGCCACCGCGCGCCGGCGCGCTGGCGAAGCGCGTCGTCGACGTTCTCGGGATAGTTGGAGAACATGCCGAACGAGCAGTTGCCGCGCACCACGGTGGCGGCACCCGCGAAGGCGTCCATCAGCACGCCGGTGATCTCCTGCTGGCCGGCCGAGGCGCGGTCGTCGGAGCGGCGAGCGGCGACCTGGTCGATGTCGTCGATGGTGCCGAAGCCGATGGCGCGCGGGTTGAGCACGTTGTTGATGAACTGGCGGCAGTTCTGGCCCGACTTGCCCTGATAGGACGAGATCTGGTCGACGCCGAAATTCTCGTAGTGGAAGGGAACGCCCGCCACCTGCGCATAGTCGTTGACGATGCCGGCGATCATCTGGATCAGCGTCGTCTTGCCGGTGCCGGGCGCGCCGTCGCCGATGAAGGTGAAGAGGAAGCCGCCGAGCTCGACGAACGGATTGAGCTGACGGTCGAAATCGTAGGCCATCAGCATCTTGGCGAGCTTGAGCGACTGGTACTTGGCGATGTGGTTGCCGACCACCTCTTCCGGCTTGCGGAATTGCATCACCAGCGGCTTGACTTTCCGGCCCGGCGCGACGTCGAAGCCGTCGAGGGTGAAATCGTCGCGCTCGACGCGCAGGTGCGCGTTCTCGAACGCGCCCAGCGCGTCGAAGCGGCCCTTGCGCGACAGCAGCCCCTCGATCGCCGCGGTGGCGAAGGCGCGGGCGCGGGGCGCAAGGTCGGCGTCGTCCTTCGCGCCGGCAAGCGCCGCGTCGAGCCCGGCGATCAGGCTTTTCAGCGCGTCCTGCTGGGTGTCGAACACATAGTCCGGCTCATGCACGTCGCTCGGCGCCTCGGCGTCGCTCTCGACGGTTTGCAGCAGGTAGGAGGCGAAGGTGAAGGCGGCGACATAGGCGGCGGCCGAAAGCAGCCGCTTGTAATGGGCGACGTCCTCGCCTTCGAGCGGCGAGCGGGCGTTCTTCGCCTGAAGGTCCTCGAGCGCCGTCGAGCGGGCGAACACGTCGGCGACGGCCATGGCGACGGCCAGCCCGCGGCGGGCGCGGTAGAGCAGCGTGTGCTGGGCGATGGTGAGGAGCTGGTCGTCGGGGCGCACGGCCTGCACGGTCCTGGCCAGCTCGACCTCGCGGGTGCGGCGCACCGCGCCGGTCGAGACCGTGGAGACGAAGCGTCGCCCGGTGCCGGCAAGCTCGGTCTGGGAACGGCCGGAGCCGTCTTCCAGCACCACGATGCGGGTGATGAAGCTCTGCGCCAGCGCGCGGTGCTTCTCGATGTCGGCTTCGGCAATCGCGGTCAGGCCGGTGTCCATTTGTCGCCTCTCCTAAACATCGCTGATGACCTGGCCGTTGGAGATGATGTGCACCTGATAGCCGCCGAAGATCTTCTGCGCCTCGCCGGCGGCGTAGAGCGCCTGATAGGCCTCGTGCGGGATCAGCGCGTGGCGCTCGTAGGACGACACGCCCTGCCGCGCCGCCTCCAGATCGTCGGTGTTGATGTAGAACTCCTCGCGCGCCGGCTGACGCGAGAACAGGCCCTTGCGCGCCGGCTGCTCGGCCTTGGAAAAGACTTCCTGCACGGTCCAGGTGAGGAGCCACGCATTCTCCTCGCGCCGGACCTTGGACAGGACCTCGGCCACGGTGGAATTGTGCTCGGTGATGCCGGCCGAGTAGAAGGGTCCCAGCACGACGCGGCGGAGCTGCTTGGGGTGCAGCGTCTCGAAATCCTTGTCGAGATTGCCGGCGATGGTGGCCGGCGACAGCGAATAGGCCGAGTTCTTCTCGCAGAAATCGTCGAAGCGATGCGCGAGGTCGGGGTTCAGAAGCCCCTCGACGGGCAGCGGCACCTTGACCTTCTCGTTGAGCTTGCCGTCCTTCGTCACCAGCGTCTTCACGACGTTCTCGGACGAATCCTCGATCGTCGCCATGTAGACCAGCGGCAGGTTGGCCGAGCCGTCGAACGCGCCCCAATGGACGACGCAGATCGGCCGCATGGTCTTGGGGTTGACCGAGACGCGGATCGTCTTCGGCAGCACGAAGGGCGCGAAGGTCAGGCCCGACGACACGTCTTCCAGATAGAGCCGTTCGGCCATCGAGCGGCGCAGCGCCTCGGGCATGGCGCGGCGGCGCAGGATGAAGTCGGCCATCTCGGCGCGCAGCAGGTCGGGCTCGGGAATCTCGGCCAGCCGCTTCTCGGCCGTGCGGCGGTCGTTCTCCAGCTCCAGCACGTTCTGGAACACGGGGTAGCCGCTTTCGGCCCGGCTGATGCGGAACGATTCCATGAAGCCGAGCCGGTTCCTCCAGCAGGAGAACGAGTGCTCCAGCCGCACGATGTACTCCGACATCACCCGGGCGACGAGGTCGTGGCGGTAGAGCGGCGAGCGGTCGTCGCGCAGGAAGACGTCGAGGCCGCCGAGCGCGGCGGAGATGGCGCCGAAATAGCGCGCGGCGGCATTGTTGGCGGGAGCCATGCGTGAAAACCCCGGCTTGCGGGCGGGCCTACTGCTTCACGTAGTCCGCGGCGTTGTGCTTCTTCAGCACCTCCTCGAAGCGGCGGGCGAAGGCGTCGTCGGCGAGCTTCTTGCGGCGCTGGATGTCGGCGGTGGTCACCATATTCTTCTCGTGCAGCTCCAGCAGGTCGCCGATATGGCGCTGGGCGGCGGCGCCGATGCCGGCCATGGTCTCCTCGGCCGTGTTGTCGACCTGGCTGCCCAGCGTGTTGATGCGGTGGGCGACCTCCTGCTGGGCGGCGGTCTTCAGCGAGTCCTCCAGCGCCTTGTAGAGGACGATGCGCTGCTCGGTGTCGATGGTGAGCTTGTTGATCAGCGTGTTCTGCGCCGCGATCTGGTTGTTGAGCGAATCGACGAAGGTCTGGAACATCGAGGTGTAGCGCTCGAGCGTCTGGCTCTCGGCCAGCAACTCCTGCTCCTTGGCCTGACGTTCGTTGTATTCGGTCGCGAGCTTCGAGCGCTCGCCCTCGAGCTCGGTGCGCTCGGTCTGGCTGGTCGAGGCGGCGATGCGGTTCTCGATGTCGAGGAGCAGCGGGTTCAGCTCCTCGATGCGCTTCTGCGTCGCGGTCAGCTCCTCGATGGTGCGCTTGCGCCGCTCGATGACCTGCGAAAGGCTGGTCTCCGACGTCTTGTAGCGCTGGTCGAGGACGTTCTTCTGCTCCTTCAGGATACCGACGATGGTGTCGGACTTGGCCAGCAGCTCCTGCAGGTTGCCCGCGAGCGACATGTTGCGCACGCGCTCGGTGCGCATGCGCTGCTGGCGCTGCCTGGAGAAGATGCCGACGAAGCTCTCCCACGTCGTGTAGCTCTTCATGCTCTCGAACTCGGCGCCGAAGACGTTGGTGGCGTCTTCCAGCCCGATGATCAGGTCGGCGATGTTGCCTTCCATCACCTTCTGCTGGTTGATGACGTCCTGGATGCGCGCGTTCTCGATGTCGAAGTCGGCGGCGCCGATCTTGGCGTCGGTCTGGGCGAACTTCTCCAGCACCACGCCGGACTGCTCGATCCTGGAGCGCATGTCCTCGACCACGCGTTTGGTGCGGGCGATCTCGGCGTCGAAATTCTGCAGCGTGGCCATGCGCACTTTCTCCGGTTCCGCGAAGGTTTCAGGGGCGGATCGCAATATATGGACGGCCGGTTGCGATTGAAAGACGGGATCGGCGAAGGGCGGCCGAAGCGCGCCGCGGCGGCGGCGATGCCAGCATCCATTGAAAACGACAGCCCGTGTCGTCAAAAGACAAGTGCACGGCGTCATCCGCCACGCCCCTTCGGGTTGAATCGGCGGACAAATGATGTTTGGCTCAAGAACAAAAATGGCCGCCGCTTCAAATGGGAGACCTTTCATGTCACGCATCGCATCGATTTCGACAGCGCTCGCGCTCTCGGCCGCGCTCGGCGTCACCGCCGCAGCCGCCGCGGAGGCCGAGAGCTGCCGCACGGTCACCTTCTCCGATGTCGGCTGGACCGACATCACCTCCACCACCGCCACCGCCTCGGTGATCCTGTCGGCGCTGGGCTACCAGCCGGAAGTGCAGGTGCTTTCGGTGCCCGTCACCTACGCCTCGCTCAAGAGCGGCGACATCGACGTCTTCCTCGGCAACTGGATGCCGACCATGGAGGCCGACATCGCCCCCTACCGCGAGGACGGCTCGGTCGAGACCATCACCACCAACCTGACCGGCGCCAAATATACGCTGGCGGTGCCGAAATACACCTTCGACGCCGGCCTGAAGACCTTCCAGGACATCGCCCAGTTCCGCGACCAGCTCGACGGCAAGATCTACGGCATCGAGCCGGGCAACGACGGCAACCGCCTGATCCTCGACATGATCGAGGCCGACCAGTTCGGCCTTTCCGGCTTCGAGCTGGTGGAAAGCTCCGAGGCCGGCATGCTGTCGGCGGTGATGCGCGGGGCGCGCTCGCAGCAGCACATGGTCTTCCTCGGCTGGGAGCCGCACCCGATGAACGCCAACATCGAGATGGAGTATCTCGCCGGCGGCGACGACGTGTTCGGCCCGGACTACGGCGGCGCCACCGTCCACACCAACGTGCGCAAGGGCTACGTCGAGGAGTGCCCGAACCTCGGCAAGTTCCTGACCAACCTCGTCTTCTCGCTGCAGATGGAGAACGAGATCATGGGCGCGATCCTCGACGACGGCAAGGAGCCGAACGCCGCCGCGACCGAGTGGCTCAAGGCCAACCCGGACGCGCTCGCCCCATGGCTCGACGGGGTGACGACCTTCGACGGCGGCGACGGTGCCGAGGCGGTCAAGGCGGCGCTCGGTCTGTGACGACGACAACGTCGCGCCGCCCCTCATCCGGCCCTTGGGGCCACCTTCTCCCCGTGAACGGGGAGAAGGAAGAAGCGGAGCGGTCGCGGCCATGCTTCTTCTCCCCGCTCGCGGGGAGAAGGTCCCGGCAGGGGGATGAGGGGCAGCGCAGTCATGGCAGGCATGCCCCCTTTCCCCCGATGCAGGCAGCCTTTTAAGGGGGACGGCCGATGGACCCGATCTCGCAATGGATCGCCGGGTGGAAGATTCCCGTCGGTCGCTGGGGCCGCGAGTTCTTCGATTTCCTGACGACCAACTTCGCGCTGTTCTTCGACACGCTCGCCGCCTGGCTCTCCGCCGTCCTCAACGGCCTCGTCGCGGGCCTGCTGTGGCTGCCGCCCATTGTCGTCGTGCTGCTGATCGCAGCGCTCGCCTTCGTCCTCAAGCGGTCGTGGACGCTTGCCGCGGGCGTCGTCCTCGGCTTCCTGTTCATCATCAACCAGGGCCTGTGGAAGGAGACGGTCGAGACGCTGGTGCTGGTGGTGGCCGCCACCGCCTGCTCGATGGCCATCGGCGTGCCGATCGGCATCTGGGCCGCGCACAACGAGCGCGTCTACCGCGTCCTCCAGCCGATCCTCGACCTGATGCAGACGCTGCCGACCTTCGTCTATCTCATCCCGGTGCTGATCCTGTTCGGCCTCGGCATCGCGCCGGGCCTGATCGTCACCGTCATCTTCGCCTCGCCCGCGCCGATCCGGCTCACCTATCTCGGCATCACCTCGGTGCCGAAGCCGCTGCTCGAAGCCGGCGCCTCCTTCGGCGCGACGAAGCGGCAGCTCCTGTGGAAGGTCGAGCTGCCCTCGGCGCTGCCGACCATCATGGCCGGGCTGACCCAGTGCATCATGCTGTCGCTGTCGATGGTGGTGATCGCGGCGCTGATCGGCGCCAACGGCCTCGGCCGGCCGGTGGTGCGGGCCCTGAACTCGGTCAACATCCCGCTCGGCCTCGAAGCCGGGCTCGCCATCGTCATCCTCGCCATCATCCTCGACCGCATGGCGCGCATCGGCGGGGAGGAGCGCAAATGAGCGCCGCCGTCGAGTTCAGGAACGTCGACATCGTCTTCGGCGACGAGAAGGCGAAGGCGCTGGCGATGATCGACGCCGGCGCGAGCCGCGCCGAAATCCTGGAGAGGACCGGCGCGGTGCTCGGCTGCGCCGGCGCCAGCCTCACCGTCGAGCAGGGCGAGATCTCGGTGCTGATGGGCCTGTCGGGCTCGGGCAAGTCGACGCTCTTGCGCGCCGTCAACGGGCTGAACGAGGTGACGCGCGGCGAGGTCATCGTCCACGACCGCGGCCGCTCCACCGACGTCGTCTCCTGCCCGGCCGCCGAATTGCGCCGCATCCGCCGCGAGAGCGTGGCCATGGTGTTCCAGCAGTTCGCGCTGCTGCCGTGGCGCACGGTGGAGGAGAATGTCGGCTTCGGGCTGGAACTGGCCGGCGTGCCGCTCGCCGAGCGCAGGGAGCGGGTGGGCAAGCAGCTCGCGCTGGTCGGCCTCACGGAATGGGCGGGAAAGTACGCCCACGAGCTTTCGGGCGGCATGCAGCAGCGCGTCGGCCTGGCGCGCGCCTTCGCCACCGAGGCGCCGATCCTCCTGATGGACGAGCCGTTCTCGGCGCTCGACCCGCTGATCCGCACCAAGCTGCAGGACGAGCTGCTGGAGCTTCAGGCGCGGCTGAGGAAGACCATCGTCTTCGTCAGCCACGACCTCGAGGAAGCGCTGAAGATCGGCAACCGCATCACCATCATGGAGGGCGGCCGGATCGTGCAGACCGGCGCGCCGGAGGACATCGTCCTCAACCCGGCCAACGACTATGTCCGCGACTTCATCGCCAACGTGAACCCGCTGTCGGTGCTGACGGCATGGAACGTCATGCGCGACCGCCGCGACCTCGAGGATGCGGGCGACGGCTGGGTCTGGCTCGACCGGCGCAAGACCTCGCGCTTCCGCCTCGACGCCAACGGGCTGGTGACGGCGGCGATGCGCGACGACAAGCCGGCCGACTGGGTGTCGTGCGACCCGTTCCAGCCGATCCCGGACTCGGCCAGCAGCATCTACTGGGCGAAGCCCAGCACCTCGCTCAAGGCGGTGATGCAGGCCATGCACCAGTCGCGCACCGCGCCGGTGGCGCTGTTCGACGAGTCCTCGCGCTTCGTCGGCGCCATCGGCGTCACCGACGTGCTCGGCGCCGTGCTCAGGCGGTAGCCGCCCGGCTCCGGCCTGCGGCGGCGCGATTCAGGCGCCGTGCTCCTTGATGTGGGCGACCATCTGGTCGACGACGATGCCCCAGCCCTCGTGGAACCCCATCTCCTCGTGGTTCTTGCGCGTCTCCTCGTTGCCGTGGATGGCGATCGCCTTGTAATGCGTGCCCTCCCCGCTCGGCGAAAGCTCCAGCATCGCGGTGAAGAACGGCTTCGGCGACGGCCGGTATCCGGGCAGCAGCGTGTCGGTGAAGACCAGCCGCTGGTTCGGCACCACCTCGAGAAAGCAGCCGAGATTGGGGAACTCCTCGCCCTCGGGCGAACGCATCGTCGTGCTGAAGACCCCGCCCGGCCGCACGTCCATCTCGCAGGCGGTGATCGACCACGGCTTCGGCACGAACCACTCGCGCAGGTGCGACGGCGTCGTCCACGCCTTCCACACGGCCTCGACGGGCACGTCGATCTCGCGTTCGAGCACGAGGTCGAGCTTCGGGTCGGGCGCGATCGGGATCTGGGTCATGGGGGGCCTCCTCGTGAAATAGACCCTAACCTATGCCCCGTTCGGCCACCGTCCAGTGCAGGGCCACGGAAAATCTCGCGTCGCGCCCGACCGGTGTTTCCGCAAGAGGGGCTATGAAAAGGTCTCCGGGGACGAGGCAAGAAATCGCAGGTGGGCAACGCCCTTCCCCACCTTGCGCGCCCGCCCGGCTCGCCGATAAGATAGGATATATTGTTCTTTTTCATAACAATTTCGGCGGAGGAATTCCCATGAACCCATCTGGACAGGTCGCGATCGTCACCGGCGGCGGCTCCGGCCTCGGCGAGGCCACGGCGCGGGCGCTGGCGGCGAAGGGCGCGAAGGTCGCGCTGTTCGACATCGGCATCGACCGGGCGCAGGCTGTGGCGGCCGAGATCGGCGGCATCGCGGTCAAGTGCGACGTGTCGAGCGGCGAGAGCGGCGAGGCCGCCTTCGCCGAGGTGGCGCAGAAGCTCGGCGACGCGCGCATCCTCGTCAACTGCGCCGGCGTCGCCATCGCCATGAAGACCACGGGCAAGGACGGCGCCCACCCGCTCGACCTCTATCGCAAGGTCATCGACGTCAACCTCGTCGGCTCCTTCAACATGATCCGGCTGTTCGCCGTGCGCGCCGAGGCGCTGGAGCCGCTGGCGGGCGACGAGCGCGGCGTGATCGTCAACACCGCCTCCGTCGCCGCCTATGACGGCCAGATCGGCCAGGCCGCCTATTCCTCGTCCAAGGGCGGCATCGTCGGCATGACCCTGCCGGTGGCGCGCGACCTCGCCCGCTCGGGCATCCGCGTCATGACCATCGCGCCCGGCATCTTCCGCACGCCGATGCTGGCCGGCCTGCCCGAGGACGCGCAGAAGTCGCTGGGGCTGCAGGTTCCGTTCCCGTCGCGTCTGGGCGACCCGGCCGAATACGGCGCGCTCGCCTGCCACATCGTCGAGAACCAGATGCTGAACGGCGAGGTGATCCGCCTCGACGGCGCCATCCGCATGGCGCCGCGCTGAGGACGACGCCGCGACGGACGGGCCGGCCGCAGGGCCGGTCCGGCGCCGACTGAGGCAGGGAGGAAGGCCGACCATGGCTGGCAGCACAGCACTCAAGCCGGGCCCGCTCGCCGGGCTGACCGTCGTCGAGATGGCCGGGCTCGGCCCGGTGCCGCTCGCCGGCCTGATCCTGTCCGAGCTCGGCGCCCGCATCGTGCGCGTCGAGCGGCTGGCGAAGGAGCAGGCCTTCCTCAACCTGCCGCCCCAGTTCGATCTCGACCGTCACGGCCGCGAGATCCTGCGCGTCGACCTGAAGCGCCCGGAGGGCACCGCCCTCCTGCTGCAACTGATCGAGAAGGCCGACATCCTGCTCGAAGGCTTCCGCCCCGGCGTCATGGAGCGGCTCGGCCTCGGCCCCGACGCGGCGCTCGCGCGCAACCCCGGCCTCGTCTACGGCCGCATGACCGGCTTCGGCCAGGACGGCCCGCTCGCCGACCGCGCCGGCCACGACCTGACCTATCTCGCGCTGACCGGCATGCTCGGCACCATCGGGCCGAAGGGCGGCAAGCCCGTGCCGCCGCTCAACCTCGTCGCCGACTATGGCGGCGGGGCGATGTTCCTCATCGTCGGCGTGCTTTCGGCGCTGGTCGAGAAAACCCGCTCCGGCAAGGGGCAGGTGGTCGACGCCGCGATGGTCGACGGCGCCTCGATGCTCGCCGCGCCCATCTTCGGCTTTCTCGCCGCCGGCCTGTGGCGCGAGGAACGCGGCGCGAACCTGCTCGATTCCGGCGCGCCCTTCTACGACACCTACGAATGCGCCGACGGCCGCCATGTCGCGGTCGCCTGCCTCGAGCCGCAGTTCTTCGCCGAGTTCTGCCGGCTGCTGCCGCTCGCGGACGAATTCGCCGCCGCGCAGTACGACCAGTCGCGCTGGCCGGCGATGCGCGAGGCGATCGCCGCCCGCATCGCCGAGCGCCCGCGCGACGAATGGGCGGCGCTGTTCGAGAATACCGACGCCTGCGTCGCGCCCGTGCTGGCCATGACCGAGGCGCCGCGGCATCCGCACAACCGGGCGCGCGGCACCTTCGCCACGGAGGGGGGAATGCTGCGCCCCTCGCCCGCGCCGCGCTTCTCGCGCACGCAGGGACGGCTCGCCGGACAGGCCGAGCGCGACGCCCGGGCGACGCTCGCCGGCTTCGGCATCGACGCCGGCGAGGCGGAGCGTCTTGCCAAGGACGGGATTGTCGGCCAATAAGCAGACCCTTCGGGTCAACTTATCGGATGGAGCCGGCCGGATGGCGGAGAAGACCAAGGACGTTCTGCGCGAGACCGACGACCAGGCGATCCGGCTCGCCCGCACGCTGATTCGCACCGCGCGCCACGGCGCCATCGCCGTCATCGATCCGGCGACCGGCGCGCCGCTCGCCAGCCGCGTCGCGGTGGCGAGCGATCACGACGGAGCGCCGATCATCCTCGTCTCCGCGCTTGCCGCCCACACCGGCGGCATCGCCGCCGACCCGCGCTGCTCGCTGCTGCTGGGCGATCCCGGCAAGGGCGACGCCATGGCGCATGCCCGCATCACCATCGCCTGCGTCGCCGAGAAGATCGCCAGGGACGACCCCCGCCATGCCCGCATCGAATGGCGCTTCCTGTCGCACAACCCGAAGGCGAAGCTCTATGCCGGGCTCGGCGATTTCGCCTTCTACCGCCTCGAGCCGCAGGGCGCGAGCCTCAACGGCGGCTTCGGCAAGGCCTACGCCCTGACGCGGGAAAACCTGCTGACCGCCGGCGACAGGCTCGACGCCATCGCGGCGGCCGAGCGCAGCGCCATCGAGCACATGAACGAGGACCACGCCGACGCCGTCGCCAACTATGCCGCCGTGTTCGGCAAGGCCAAGGGCGGCGAAGGCTGGGTCATGACCGGCATCGACGCCGACGGATTCGACCTTGCCGCAGGCGACAAGGTGCTGCGCATCTTCTTCAGGGAACCGCTCACCGACGCGCCGGATATGCACAAAACCCTGGTCGCCATGGCCATCGAGGCGCGCCAGGCGAAGGCAACGATTGGTCCAGACTGACCCCGGATATCCCCAATGCCAAAATTTCCCTTGAAACTCTTGTGATTAGGGAAGTTTGGACTACGTTAGGTTGCATGCAGGCCGGGAAGCGGCCCGAATGCAACCTGCGAGGTCCATCAGGCGTTTGTACCCCCGTACGCTTGATGAAAGATGCGGCTATGGGGATGAAATGGTTTCTAAGCAGCTTGTCGACAATGCCGACATGGTGGCGGAATTTCTGTCAGCGATCGGCAATGGGAAACGCCTGGCGATCATGTGCCACCTCCTCTACGGTGAACTCTCCGTAGGCGAGATCGCCGAGAAGGTGGATCTGAGCCAATCGGCCCTGTCGCAGCATCTGGCCAAGCTCCGCAGTATGGGGCTGGTCGAGACGCGGCGCGAGCGGCAGATGATCTTCTATTCCTGCTCGTCGCCCAACGTGCACCGCATCCTGCTCACCCTCGACGAAATGTTCGGAGCGCCGGCGCTGGCGACCGCCTAGAGCGATTCGGGAAAAAGCGTGGGACACTTTTCGGCCGGAGCTGCGCAACGATACGAGGACAGGGCGTTTCGGCGGAAAAGCGGAAATGCTCGAGCGGCCGGCAGGGGGTGCGGCTTTTTGCCGGACGCGCACCCTTGACCTTCCAGTGACTGGAACCCCTATCTGACGCCCGATCGAAGAGAGGGAGTCCGGCACATGGACATCGTACTGAAAATCGAAGGCATGACCTGCGGCGGCTGCAAGGCCTCGGTGGAGCGGCTGCTCGCCGCCCAGCCCGGCGTCAGGCACGCGGCCGTCGACCTGGCCGCGGGCCGGGCCACCGTCACCGCCGAGGACGGCGTCGCGGCGCAGGCGCTCGCCGACGCGGTCGAGGGCGCGGGCTACGACGCGCGCGTCGAAGCCTGAGGCGAATCGGATCGGGACAGGCGACATCATGACCACGGTTGCGCTCGACATCACGGGCATGACCTGCGCGGCCTGTTCCGCGCGGGTGGAGAAAGTGCTTTCGCGCACCGCAGGCGTGCGCCGCGCCGAGGTCAACCTCGCGCTGGAGCGCGCCTCGGTCGAGACCGACGAGGCCGTCGCGCCGCTGGCGCTGGTCGCTGCCGTCGAGAAGGCCGGCTACGGCGCGCGCCTGCGCGCTTCCGACGAGGCCGGACGCCGCGCCGCCGACGAAAGGCGCGACGAGGAACGCCGGCAGGAGGAACGCGACACCCTGCTGCGCTTCGTCGTCTCGGCCGCGCTCAGCATCCCCCTGGTGATCGGCACCCTGCCGATGATGCTCGGCACCGGCCATGCGTGGATCGGCCCGTGGACGCAGGCGCTGCTCGCCACCGGCGTCATGCTCGTCTCGGGCACGCGCTTCCTGCGCGAGGCCTTCGCGGCCGTGCGCGGCGGCGGCGCCAACATGGCGGTGCTGGTGTCGCTCGGCACCTCGGTCGCCTATGTCTATTCGCTGGCGCTCGTCATCGGCGGCGATGCCCACGCCCATCTCTATTTCGAGGCCGCGGCGGTGGTGCTCACCCTCATCATGCTCGGCAAGTATCTCGAAGCGCGGGCCAGGCGCGGCACCTCGGCGGCGCTGGCGGCCCTCCACAGGCTCCAGCCGCGCGAGGCCGAGCTCGTCGGCGCGGACGGCGCCACCCGCACCGTGCCGGCCGAGGCACTCAAGCCCGGCGACAGGGTGCTGGTGCGCCCCGGCGGCCGCATGCCCTGCGACGGCACGGTCGCGAAGGGCCATTCCGCCGTCGACGAATCGCTCGTCACCGGCGAGAGCCTGCCCGTGGACAAGGAGCCGGGCGACGCCGTCATCACAGGCACCGTCAACGGCGAGGCCGCGCTCGAGGTCGAGGTCTCCGCCGTCGGCGCCGACACGCGGCTTGCGCGCATGGCGCGGCTGGTCGAGGAGGCGCAGACCGGGCAGGCGCCGATCCAGCGCCTCGTGGACCGCATCTCGGCCGTGTTCGTGCCGGTCATCCTCGTCGTCGCGGCCGTCACCTTCCTCGTCTGGTGGCTGGTGGTGGGCGACGCGACCGGCGGCATGGTCGCGGCCGTGGCCGTGCTGGTCATCGCCTGCCCCTGCGCGCTCGGCCTCGCCACGCCTACCGCGCTGGTGGCCGGAACGGGCGCAGCGGCCAAGGCCGGCATCCTCATCCGTGACATCGAGACGCTGGAGCGCGCCGAGGACGTGGGCGCCGTCGCCTTCGACAAGACCGGCACGCTCACCGTCGGCAAGCCCGAGGTGGTGGCGGCGCAAGGCGACGACGCAACGCTCGCGCTCGCCGCCGCGGTCGAGGCGCATAGCGAGCACCCGCTGGCAAGGGCGCTGGTGGAGAAGGCGACGGCCGCGGGCGCGCCGCTCCCTGCCGCCGCCGATGTCCGCGCCGTCCGCGGCAAGGGTCTTTCGGGCGCGGTGGACGGCCGGCAGGTCGCGGTCGGCAACCGCCGGCTCGCCGAGGAGGCGGGCGTCGGCGCGGCCGAGATCGACGCCATGCTCGCCCGCCTCGGCGAGGCCGGCACCGTCGCCTTCATCCTGATCGACGGCCGGCTTTCGGGCGCGGTGCGCTTCGCCGACACGGCACGGCCGGAAGCGGCCGAGGCGGTCGCCGAGCTCAAGCGGCGCGGCCTGTCGCCGGTGATGCTGACCGGCGACAACGAGGCGGCGGCGGCCGCCATCGGCGGCGCGCTCGGCATCGCCGACATCCGCGCCGGCCTCCTGCCGGAGGAGAAGGTCGAGGCGGTGAGGACGCTCGCCGCGGAGCTGGGCGGGAAGGGCGTCGCCTTCGTCGGCGACGGCCTCAACGACGGGCCGGCGCTGGCCGCCGCCCGGCTCGGCATCGCCATGTCCTCGGGCGCCGACGTGGCGCGCGAGGCGGCGGCGATCACGCTGATGCGCACGGACCTCAGGCTGGTTCCGGCCGCGCTCGACATCGCGCGCCGGACGCGGCGCACCATCGCGCACAATCTCGGCTGGGCCTTCGTCTACAACGTCATCGGCATTCCGCTCGCCGCCTTCGGCGTGCTGTCGCCGGCCTTCGCCGGGGCGGCCATGGCGTTCTCCTCGGTCTCGGTCGTCACCAACTCGGCGCTGCTGGCGCGGTGGAAGCCTAGCGGCGCCGCGGGCAGATGACCGCGGCGGCCGACCCGATCCGCATCGAGGACGCCGGCGATCCGCGCATCGCCGGCTTCCGCGCCATCCGCGAGCGCGACCTCGTCGGGCGCGAGAACCGCTTCGTCGCCGAGGGCAAGGTAGTGCTGAACGTGCTGTTCTCGGCGCGGCGCTTCGTGCCGGAAGCGGCCCTCATCCTCGACCGCAGGCTCGAGGGCATGCGGGACACGCTGGCGCTCGCCCCTCCCGGAATGCCGGTCTTTGTCGCCGCGCAGCCGGTGATGGACGAAATCGCCGGCTTCCACATCCACCGCGGCGTGCTGGCGCTCGGCCGGCGGCGCCCCGACGAGGACGCCGGCGCGCTGCTTGCCGGCCTGCCCGGCGACGCGCTGGTGGTGGCGCTCAGCGGCATCTCCAACCACGACAATGTTGGCGCGATCTTCCGCAACGCCGCCGCTTTCGAGGCCGACGCCGTCCTCCTCGACGCCACGTGCTGCGACCCGCTCTACCGCAAGGCGATCCGCGTCTCGGTCGGCGCGGCGCTCAAGGTGCCGTTCGCGACGCTGCCCGACGAGGCGGCGCTGTTCGACGTTCTCGAACGCCACGGCTTCGCGCAGATCGCGCTGTCGCCCGCCGGGACCGAGGATGTCGCCGATCTCTCCCGCAGCGGCCGCACCGCGCTCTGGCTCGGCGCCGAGGGCCCGGGCCTGCCCGCCGCCACCATGGCGCGCATGCGCACCGCCCGTATCGCCATGTCGGCGGAATTCGACAGCCTCAACGTCGCGACCGCCGGAGCGATCGCGCTGCATCGCCTGTGGCGCGCAAGATAGGGTTCAGCCGCGGCCGGCCGCTTTCTGCAAGGTGCGGATGCGTTCGGCGAGGCTCGGCGCGCCGTCGCCGGTGCCGCCCGCGGCCGGGGCGGCGGCGAGCAGCCTGTCGATCTCGGAATCCGGGCCTTCGAGCCACGCCGTCAGGCTCACCATCTCGGCGGCGAGGTCGTTGATGCGCTCTCGTAGCAGTGCGCTCTCGATCGCATCGCCGCCGCCTTCGCCGTTGGCGGCGTGCAGCTTCCTCTCCTGCACGGCGCGCAGCGCCTTCAGCTCGCGCGCCTGAACCGCGAGTTCCTCGCGCAGCCGCACGGCCCTGTCCTGCTCGGCCGCCAGCTTCGCGGCGGTCTCGCGCCCGGAATCGCTCGCCTGCCCGAGCTTAGCGCGCAGCCGTTCGAGGTCGCGCTCGCGGCGGTCGAGCTTTTCCTCGCGGTCGGAAAGCGTCGCCGTCAGCTTCTCCAGCTTGCGCTCCAGCGCCACGATCCTGCGCTTCTCGGCGCGTACGCTCTGGTCGAGCTCGGCCGCCTGCGCGGTCATCTGTCGCAGCTCCGCCTGCGCCGCCTCGTGCTGCTCGCGCAGGGCCGACGCCTCCTCTTCCAGCTTCTCGATCTTCGATTCCTGCGCCACCAGATCGATCTGGCGGCTCGATGCGTTGAAGCTCGCCTCGTCGTACATCGCGCCGAGCTTCTCGATCTCGCGGTCGCGCTCGCCGATCAGCCTGTCGCGCTCGGCGATCAGCCCGGCAAGGCGCGCGATCTCCTCCTCGCCCTTTTGCAGCGCGGCACGCAGGTCGGCCTCCTGCCTTCGGAGCGCGGCGATCTCCTCAGCCTTCTCGTCGCGCTCGCGCATGATGCGCCGCTCGTCGTCGCGGATGCGGTCGACCTCGACCGACTGCGCCGCGATCTGCTCCCTGAGGGACCTGACCGTGACCTCGAGCTTGCGCGTCGCCATGGCGTATTCGGCGCGCACCGCGTCCTTGTCGGCACGGATCTCGTTCATGGTCAGCGGCAGCGCGGCCTCGATGCGCCGGCGCGTCAGCGCCACGGCGCGGCGCCAGATGGCCGGCGCGACGAGGACCGCCAGGAAGACGGCGCTCAGGAAACCGAGGATGAAGATAAGCGTCGCCTGGATCACGGCCCTTTGCCCGCCTCGCTTCGCCGCGCGCCGGTGCGGGCGCGGCAGTCACCGCGCCTATGTGCCACGCCGCGACGCCGCGAATCCAGTGCCGCGAGCGTCCCCGGACGGGGAAAATCGCGGCAGCCGCTCAGAACGGGTTCCAGGTCGGGCTCGATGTCAGCTTCAGATAGCCGATATTGACGCCCAGCCGCGCCCCGACGCCGGTGCGGACCGGCACCAGAAGCACGTTGCCGTTCTTCAGCACGGTGAAGCCGAGGCCGGCCACGACATAGGCCGAGCCGGCGACGCCGGCATAGCGCCGGTAGAGCGAGGGGATGCTGTCCAGGTTGTAGACCAGGATCATGGTCCGCGAGCCCTGCCCGCCGAAGTCCCAGCCGAGCGACGGCCCCTGCCAGTAGACCCGGTGGTCGCCGACATTCTTGGTGTAGAGCGTGCCCTCGCCGTAGGTCAGCCCGCCGACCAGCGCGCCCGACCCCTCCTCGCCGAGGATGTAGCCGTTCGGCATGCCGTAGGAGGCGAAGATGGTCTCGACGAGGCTGCCCAGCCCGCCAGAGGTCGCGCCGAAGAACTGGTGGCCGGAATCGACGATCTCCTGCGCGGTGAAGGCCTGGCCGGCATCGGCCCGCGCCCTATCCGCGAAGGATGCCGCCATGACGACGGCCAGAACCGCCGCAGCGGCGATGCGCACGAGATGAAGAGGAAACAGCCTGCTCGACATGGCTTGCATTCTCCCTATCGGCCAGGCCGCGACGCCCATGGCGTCCGGCGGCCTGCCGTTCGTCTTGTCCCCACCGATCCCAGCCAAACTATGACGCAAACCTTATCCAATCATTAACCATTGCCCGGTCGCGCACCGGCGGCCTTTCTTGTGGGCGGAGCCGGGCTGTGTAACCAATACGCCACCCTGAAAAGAATGATTCGCCGGTGCCGGAATTGGCGGGGCGGCGAGAGCGATCCGCACGACGAGGGATGCCTTTCATGAGCGATGTCCTGACCCTTTCCGCACCGGACCTTGCGGCGCTGCTGTGCAGCCGGGTCTGCCACGACATCATCTCGCCGGTGGGCGCGATCAACAACGGGCTGGAGCTTCTCGACGAGGGCGGCGCCGACGAGGACGCCATGCGCCTCATCCGCACCAGCGCGCGCAACGCCTCGGCGCGGCTGCAGTTCGCCCGTATCGCCTTCGGGGCCGCGGGCTCGGCCGGCATGCAGATCGACACCGGCGACGCCGAGGCCGTGGCGAGCGCGTTCCTCGCCAACGAGAAGCCCTCCTTCGAATGGCGCGGCGCCCGCGCGCTGCTGCCCAAGAACAAGGTCAAGCTGCTGCTCAACCTCATCCTCGTCGCCAATGCCGCGATCCCGCGCGGCGGCAAGATCACGGTCGATCTCGCCGATCTCGAAACGAAGCCGCGCTTCACGCTCACCGCGAGCGGGCCGATGATGCGGGTGCCGGCGCGCTTCCTCGAGCTGCACTCGGGCGTCAAGTCCGACGAGCCGATCGACGCGCACGCGGTCCAGCCCTATTACACGCTGCTTCTGGCGCGCGAGGCGGGCATGACCATCTCCATCCGCGCCGGCGCCGAGGAGATCGTGCTGACGGCCGAGTGAGCGGCCGCCCGCCCCCCACACACGCGGGGATTTACCGAATATTCAGCCATCCGGTTACGCCGATCTTTACTGTCTTGGGCTAGCTTTTCCCTACCTGCCGTCCGGCCCCGCGCCGACGGCCGGCCAAGGGGGTGGATGATGAAACGCTGCATGATCGTCGATGGCTCGAGCGTGATCCGCAAGGTTGCAAGCCGCATCCTGAGCGGGTCCGACATGATCGTCGTGGAGGCCGCCACCGGCAGCGACGCGCTGTCGATGTGCGCGAGCGAGATTCCGGACATCATCGTGGTGGACGCGCGCCTCGCCGACATGCCCGCCCACGACCTCATCCGCCAGCTTTCCGGCCTCGACCCGCAGTTCAAGCCCTACATCATGATCTGCATGACGGAATTCGACGTCGGCGCGATCATGCGCGCCAAGCGCGCCGGCGCGAAGGGCTACATCATGAAGCCCTTCAACCGCTCGCAGTTGCTCGAACGGTTCCGCGAGATGGATCTCGCTGCGTAGTGAGTAGTGAGTAGTGAGTAGTGAGTAGTGAGTAGTGAGTAGTGAGTAGTGAGTAGTGAGTAGTGAGTAGTTGAAAGAAGAACGGGCCGCTGACGGTGTCAACGGCCCCTATTCCCTACTCACTATTCCCTATTCGCTTGTCAGGCGATTTCGCGGATGTCTTCCGGCTCGCGCAGCACGTAGCCGCGGCCCCACACCGTCTCGATGTAGTTCTGCCCGCCGGAAGCTGTGTCGAGCTTCTTGCGCAGCTTGCAGATGAAGACGTCGATGATCTTCAGTTCCGGCTCGTCCATGCCGCCATAGAGATGGTTCAGGAACATCTCCTTGGTCAGCGTCGTGCCCTTGCGCAGCGAGAGCAGCTCGAGCATCTGGTATTCCTTGCCAGTCAGGTGCACGCGCTGGCCGCCAACCTCGACGGTCTTGGCGTCGAGGTTCACCACGAGGTCGCCCGTGGTGATGACCGACTGCGCATGGCCCTTGGAGCGGCGCACGATGGCGTGGATGCGCGCGATCAGCTCGTCCTTGTGGAAGGGCTTGGTCATGTAGTCGTCGGCGCCGAAGCCGAGACCGCGCACCTTGTCCTCGATGCCCGCCATGCCCGACAGGATCAGGATCGGCGTCTTGACCTTGGAAAGCCGCAGCGTCCGCAGCACCTCGTAGCCCGACATGTCGGGCAGGTTGAGGTCGAGGAGGATGATGTCGTAGTCGTAGAGCTTGCCGAGATCGACGCCCTCCTCGCCGAGGTCCGTCGTGTAGACATTGAAGCTTTCCGACTTCAGCATCAATTCGATGCTCTGTGCGGTCGCACTGTCGTCTTCGATGAGCAGAACGCGCATGTATGTCCCCTTTCCCGCCGCCAGTCCGGGTTCAGCGAGCTTCCGGCGTCGCAGCGGCCACTGCCTGAATCGAAGGCTGCCATGCAATGGTTAACAAAATATGATTCGTCATTGCAAGCGATATTCGATCCATTCAGCTCTTGCCTACACCTCTTTGATTCCAAACGTGAATCACAAAACCCGAAAGTTAATGTGACGGTTTAGAGAAATCGCATAAGCGACTCATTGCGAGTCGTTTTGCCGTCTCCGACGCCCCAAAGCGTCTTTACCCGGCCTTAAGTCCTCGCCGCTATGATTAACAATGCGCGTAAACGAATGGTTACCAACGGCGCGGGAGCTTAGGAAATTGTTTCCCATCCGGGCATAGAGTGCACTCCGGACGGAATTGGGGGGTTGGCGCCAGCCGTGCAGGGCGCAAGCGTATGCGTATCGGGAGTAACGAGTAATGAAGGCACGAGAGAACCTGGTGCGTCTGAAGCGTTTTCAGGTCAACGAGAAGCGCAAGCAGCTCATGCAACTCGACATGATGATCGCCGAGTTCGAGCGCATGGCGAACGAGCTGGATCTTCAGATCGCGGCCGAGGAGAAGAAGGCCGGCATCACCGACATCAACCATTTCGCCTATCCGACCTTCGCCAAGGCCGCCCGCCAGCGGCGTGACAACCTGATCGGCTCGCAGGCGGACCTGAAGCAGCAGCGCGAGACCGCGCAGGTGCTTCTGGACGAGGCCGAGGCCGAGCTTGCCAAGGCGGAAGCGCTGGAATCGCGCGACGGGCGCGGGCGCGAGGGCGAAGGCGGACGGGTCGCCGCCGCCGGCTGAGGTTCCGTTGCGGCGGGCGCGCCTCGCCGGCGGAGTATGTCGTTCATCCGCCCCGCAGGAATGGGCCTCGCGGGCGGCATCGCTTTCGGCTTGCCTCGCGCAGGCCTCCCGATCCGAAAGGTTCCGCCCTTGTCAGAGAACGCCCCCGTCTCTCCCCCGGAAACCGCATCCCCCTATGACGGCCCCTACGACGGCAACGCGCCTTCGGCGCGGCTGCGCCAGTTCGTGCTGGGCATGCTCTATCCGCTCAAGCCCGGACGGCTGGGCGACGCGCCCTTCCTCGCCGCCCACATCGTCGCCGACACGCTGCGGCGGCGGCAGGGGCCGCCCGACGCCGCCGACATCCGCGCACGACCGGCGGGCTATGCCGGCATCGCCTGGGACGTCTCGACGCCGACCGTGCTCGAAGCCGCGCAGCGCGGCTTCTACCCGCACGCCCATGTCGGCCCGATGAAGTGGTGGTCCCCGGCCGAGCGCGCGGTGATGATGCTCGACCGGGTCCATATCGCCAAGCGCTTCCGCCGCACCATGCGCGCGAGCGACGCCGTCCTGACCTTCGACCTCGACTTCGAGCGCGTGCTCGACGCCTGCGCCGCGCCGCGGCCGGGCCGCACGCCGCTGACCTGGATCACGCCGCGCGCCAAGGAGCTCTATCTGCGTCTCCATCGCGAGGGCCACGCCCATTCCGTCGAGCTGCGCGCCGCCGACGGCACGCTCGAGGGCGGCCTGTTCGGGCTGACCGTCGGCCCGGTGTTCAGCGCGCTGTCGATGTTCCACACCGCCGACAACGCGTCGAAGCTCGCGATCGTCGGGCTCTACCATCACCTCGCCGAATGGGGCTTCGCCGCCGTCGACCATCAGGTGATGTCGCCCTGGGTCGAGACGCTGGGCGGCATCGTGCTGCCGCGCGCGGAGTTCGAGGCGCTGCTGAAGCGCCCTGCCCCGACAGCCGCCGAACCGGGCCGCTGGACCGCCCGCTACTCGCCGGTCGACACCGCCGCCTGGCAGCCGGCCGGGGAAGCCGAGGACCGCGCCGCCGCCTGAGCGGCGGCGTCATTGCCGTCGCAGGCAGCCCCTGACGGCCGGCCGCGCCCGTCTCGCGGCCCGGTCCATCTCCATTTCTCATGAAGGCAGGCGTCCCGCCCGCTTCGGGCACGACGGCCGGCGCAACGCAAAAACGCGAACGCCTGCGCGCCGGACGGGCGCACAGGCGCGGATGTCGCCGGTTGCGTTGTCTTAGTGGCGGTATTGCTGGATGCGGGTGGTGCGCAGGCCGGCAAGGCCGTACTCGTCGATCGAAGCCTGCCACGAAAGAAACTCTTCGACGGTCAGCTTGTAGCGCTGGCAGGCCTCCTCGAGGCTCAGCAGCCCGCCGCGCACCGCGGCGACCACCTCGGCCTTGCGCCTGATGACCCAGCGCCTCGTGTTGGACGGCGGCAGATCGGCTATGGTTAGCGGGCTGCCGTCCGGCCCGATGACGTACTTTACCCGCGGTCTAACCAGATCGGTCATCGCACTCTCTACACTACTCAAAGCACCAATCGACGGGGATGCTAACGCCCCGGCTTTAAAATTTGCCTAAGCGGCCTCTAATTCATAGGTAAGGAATCTGAATCCGGCGTTAGGATTTGCCGCTGCATTTTAATCGTATTTTAAGAAGCGTTTCCGCCGCCCCTGGCAGGGCCGGTTGCCGGCGATATGGCGGATGCCGCGTGCTTGACCTATATTGCAGCGGCGGGCATTAGAGCGTCGGGCCGAAAAGTGGAATTCGGCCGTCGGATTTTCCGGGCCGCATGGCGGGGCCGCAGCGAGGCGGCGAGCGCCGGCGGCGCCACGATCCGCAAGCGGCGCTTTCGCCGCCGGAGCAACAGCCTATGCGAGCGGATACTCTCGCCATGAACAGCCTCGATCTTCCCGGCCGGCCGCAGGACACGCGCGTCGTCGTCGCCATGTCCGGCGGCGTCGATTCCTCGGTCGTGGCGGGACTGCTGAAAAGCGAGGGCTACGACGTCGTCGGCGTGACGCTGCAGCTCTACGACCATGGCGCGACCGTGCATCGCGCCGGCTCCTGCTGCGCCGGCCAGGACATCGACGACGCCCGCCGCGTCGCCGAGACGCTGGGCATTCCCCATTACGTGCTCGACTACGAGGAGCGCTTCCGCAAGGCTGTGATCGACCCGTTCACGGAAAGCTACGTCGCCGGCGAAACGCCGATCCCCTGCGTCGCCTGCAACCAGACCGTCAAGTTCGCCGACCTGCTCGAGACCGCGCGCGAGCTGGGCGCGGATGCGCTGGCCACCGGCCACTACATCCGCTCCGCCCCCAACGGCGCGCATCGCGCGCTCTACCGCCCGGTCGACGCCGACCGCGACCAGAGCTATTTCCTGTTCGCCACCACGCAGGAGCAGATCGACTTCCTGCGCTTCCCGCTCGGGTCGCTGTCGAAGCCGCAGGTGCGCGAGGCGGCCGAGGCCATGGGCCTGTCGGTCGCCGCCAAGCAGGACAGCCAGGACATCTGCTTCGTGCCGCAGGGCAAGTATTCCGACATCATCACCCGGCTGAAGCCGGCGGCCGCGACGCCGGGCGAGATCGTCCACATCGACGGCCGGGTGCTCGGCCGCCACGAGGGCATCGTGCGCTACACCATCGGCCAGCGCCGCGGCATCGGCATCGCCTCGGGCGAGCCGCTCTACGTCGTCCACCTCGACGCCGAGCGCGCCCGCGTCGTCGTCGGCCCGCGCGAGGCGCTGGAGACGCGCCGGATCTTCCTGCGCGACATGAACTGGCTGGGCGACGGCCCGCTCGACGCCCTGCCCCCCGAAGGGATCGAGGTCTTCGCCCGCGTGCGCTCCTCGCGCCCCCCGCGCCCCGCGACCCTGCATCACGAGGCGGGCACGAGCTGGGTCGAGCTGACCGACGGCGAGAGCGGCGTCGCCCCCGGACAGGCCTGCGTGCTCTATTCCGACGACGGCGGCGAGGCGCGGGTGCTGGGCGGCGGCTTCATCGGCCGCTCCGAGCGCGGCGCGGAGGCCGAGGCGATGCTTTCACGGCTGGCCACCCGGCCGACGCCGCAGCGCAGCGCCTGAACCGGTTTTCTTTCCCTACCGGAAGGCTTTTCGCAGAAGGCGCGGAAGCGTCTCCATACCGTCCGCAATGCCGGCGAGATGTCCCCTCGCCCGCACGGGTGCGGCCGGGACGTTTTAGTCGTGGGTGACGGTGCCCGCCGTCAGGATGCGCAGCACGCGGATCGCCTCCTCGCCGTCGGTGCGCGGATGCGCGCGCGTGCGGATGCAGTCGATGAAGTGCTCGAGCTCGCGCGTCAGCGGCATGCCGGACGCGACCGGCACGTAGGTCGGCTCGTTGGTGGTGAACGCCCAGTGGCCGCTGTCCTGCCACACCGCATGGCGGTAGACGGCGAGCTTGCGGTCCCACGGCTCGACATCGTCGAACACGGCCATCGCCCGCGTGCCGACGACGGTGAGCCGCCGCTCGCGATAGGGATTGAGCCGCGAGGCGAAGAGGTGGCTGCGCAGGCCGCCGGGAAAGCGCATGTGCAGATGCGCGAAGTCGCTGAGATGGTCGAGGAGCGCAGCGCCCTCGCCGCGGATCTCCGTTGGCGCGGCCCCGGTGATGGCGAGGATCATCGACAGGTCGTGCGGCGCGAGGTCCCACAACGCGTCGTTCTCGGTGTGGAACTTGCCGAGGCCGAGCCGGTGCGAGTGGATGTATTTCACCGTGCCGAGCTCGCCGTCGTCGATGAGCTGCTTGAGCTGCTCGAACGCCGGATGGAAGCGCAGCACGTGGCCGACCATGAAGATGCGGCCATTGGCCTCGGCCGCCGCGACGGCGCGCTCGGCATCGGCGACGTTGAGCGCGATGGGCTTCTCGACCAGCACGTCCTTGCCCGCCTCGACGGCGCGGATGGCGGCCGCGGCATGGAACTGCGGCGGCAGCGCCATGACGATGGCGTCGATGTCGTCGCGGCCGTAGAGATCGTCGGGGTCGATCGCCAGGCATTCCTGCTCGC
>JALHFU010000204.1:0-5109 GCA_022838525.1 Hyphomicrobiales bacterium
GCCGCGGCCCCGCGCCCCGCGCCCGCCGCACCGGTGGCGGCCCCCGAGCCGGAGCCCGAGAGCCTGTTGGTCGGCTATCTGCAACTCGTCTTTGATGGCAGCGCTCAAGACTACGACGCCGAAATCAAGGCGCGTCAGTTCATGGCTTTGATTTCTGACAATATCAAAAGAATTCGTGCAGATTTCTCTTTCAATTACGAAGGCAGGACGATCAGATTTTCTGAATTCTATCTGGAATTCGATGAATTATATGATGGAAGCATCATTGCGCGCTATAAGATAATAGGAACTTTTCTGTTTGGGACATACACCGCCGTTGCTGCATACCCAACGTTCAAGGACGGCGTTGAGGAAATCCGGCAGGATTTTCGTTCGGCGATCGAGTATGTCATCGCGCACGCGCGGTCGCATGAGGAGCCGCGGAATATTCCTCGCTCATTCGAGCTCTATTTCCGCAGCGAGGAGGAAATAGCCGAAGACCTGGACGCGAAGGGACATTCGGCTCCGCGCCGCCTCTGAACGAACGCCTTCTTGCACGCGGCTCGGTTGCGACCGGTGCCCGCCCTCACCACCGCCTCGGCTCGCCGGGCGCGGCGGCCTCGATGGCGAAGGCGTGGACGCCGCCGGCGAGCTCGTCGGCCACCAGTGCGTTGATGGCGCGGTGGCGCTCGACGCGGCTCATGCCGGAGAAGGCGTCGGCGACGATGCGCAGCCGCAGATGCGTCTCGCCCGTGCCGTCGAAATGCTCCTGATGGCCGGCATGGAGATGGCTCTCGTTGATGACCTCGATCTGCTGCGGCGAAAATGCCGCAGCGAGCTTCTGCTCGATGTTCGCGCGGATGGACAAGGCAGTCTCCTTTCACCATATAGGGCGGGCAGCCGCAGCGCCGGCTCGCCCGATTCATGCCCCGATTCATGGGCGGTGGGCGATGATCCCGCAAATGTCAATTCTTGTATCGCGCCGCGAAGCACCCATAATCGACTGCGAGCATCGCCCCAGGATCCGATGAAGCCCTATTCGAAATATTTCGAGAAGATCAGGATTCGCCCCGACACGGAGGCGCAGTCGCGCACCGGCGCGCCCGCATGCCAGTGGGATGGCTGCGACGGCGCGGGCACGCACCGCGCGCCGGTCGGGCGCATGCGCGAGGGCGAGTATTTCCGCTTCTGCTTCGATCACGTCCGCGAATACAACAAGAACTTCAACTACTTCTCCGGCCTCGCCGACACCGAGATCGCCCGCTTCCAGAAGGAGGCGCTGACCGGCCATCGCCCGACCTGGAAGATGGGGGCGAACGGGCAGGCGCGCTCGGCGCCCGACTTCGCCCAGAAGCGCTCGGGCGCGGCCGGCTACTACAACCGCGTGCGCGATCCCTTCGGCATGTTCGGCGACGAGCCGCGCGGCCCCCGCGCGACGCGTCCGCGCCGGCTGAAGACGCTTGAGGCCAAGGCCATGGAAACGCTTGGCCTTGAGATGAACGCGACTGGCGAAGCCATCAAGGCGCGCTATAAGGAACTCGTCAAGCGCCACCATCCCGATGCCAATGGTGGCGACCGGGGCTCGGAAGACCGCTTCCGCGACGTGCTGCAGGCCTACCGCGTGCTCAAGCAGGCGGGCCTATGCTAGGCAGCCGGGTTTGTGTTAGGCGGCGCGTCTGCTAATACGCCTCCGGATTTTTGGGACATTGCCGGCGGAAGATCGACTTCCGCGTGTGGAGACAGCATGAACAAGGTCGATCGCGACATCGCCAACCTCCCCGACACGACCGTCAACGTCAAGGAGACGTTCGGTTTCGACACCAACATGGTGGTGCCGGCCTATTCGACGCCGTCCGAGCACGTGCCGGACATCGACCCCGACTACCTGTTCGACCGCCAGACCACGCTCGCGATCCTCTCCGGCTTCGCCTACAACCGCCGCGTCATGGTCTCCGGCTACCACGGCACCGGCAAGTCGACCCATATCGAGCAGGTGGCGGCACGGCTGAACTGGCCCTGCGTGCGCATCAACCTCGACAGCCATGTTTCCCGTATCGACCTCGTCGGCAAGGACGCCATCGTCGTCAAGGAAGGCATGCAGGTCACCGAGTTCCGCGACGGCATCCTGCCCTGGGCCTACCAGCACAACATCGCGCTCGTCTTCGACGAGTACGACGCCGGCCGCCCGGACGTGATGTTCGTGATTCAGCGCGTGCTCGAATCCTCCGGCCGCCTGACGCTGCTCGACCAGAGCCGCGTCATCCGCCCGCATCCGGCCTTCCGCCTGTTCGCCACCGCCAACACGGTCGGCCTCGGTGACACGACCGGCCTCTACCACGGCACGCAGCAGATCAACCAGGCGCAGATGGACCGCTGGTCCATCGTCACGACGCTGAACTACCTGCCGCACGACAAGGAGGTCGACATCGTCCTGGCCAAGGCCAAGCACTTCCAGACCGAGAAGGGCCGCGACATCGTCAACAAGATGGTGCGCGTCGCCGACATGACGCGCTCGGCCTTCGTCAATGGCGACCTGTCGACCGTGATGAGCCCGCGCACGGTCATCATGTGGGCCGAGAACGCCGAGATCTTCGCCGATGTCGGCTTCGCCTTCCGGCTCACCTTCCTCAACAAGTGCGACGAGCTGGAGCGCTCGGTCGTGGCCGAGTTCTACCAGCGCGCCTTCGGCGAGGAGCTGCCGGAGAGCGCCGCCAACATCGCGCTGGGGTAGCGGTCCGGTGCGGATCGCGGCCGCGCTGTTCCTGATCTGGACGGCGCCGGCCCATGTCGGAGCTTCTGCAATGGCTCAGGAATTCGTGCCGGGACAGGTGTGGGCGTACCGCGATGCGGTTCCCGAGACGTCGCGCGTCGTCATCGGCAGGATCGACCGGCTGAAGGAGATGACCATCGTCTCCGTCTCGGTGACGGATGCGCCGATCCCGACCGCGAATGGCCCGTTGCAGACGATCGGCCATATGCCTTTCGAGGAGGCTGCATTGCGATCGAGCCTGACCGGGCTGGAGGGGAACACGCAGGTGCCTGCGGCGTTCGCCGAGGGCTATGCGACGTGGAGGGCCGCCTTCGACGAGAACCGCGCCGGCGCTTTCACCCTGTCGGTGCCCGACGCCGTCGGCTACATAAAGCAGATCATCGAACAGCCACCGCAATAGGCGCCCAGCAGGAAGACCATGGCAGGCTCCGGAGACAATACGCGCAACAGGCCGGCAAAGGGCGGCGATGCCGACGCGTTCAAGCGCGCGGTCACGGTGTGCGTGCGCGCCATCGCCGGCGACGGCGCGCTGGAGGTCGCCTTCTCCAAGGAGAAGCCCGGCATCGCGGCCGAGCGCGTGCGCCTGCCCGAGCTGCCGAAGAAGCCGACGCCGCAGGATGTCGCCGTCACGCGCGGGCTGGGCGATTCGATGGCGCTGCGCCGCGCCCGCCACGATCCGCGCCTGCACGTGAAGCTCGCGCCCGAGGGCCAGCAGGCCCGCGCCATCTTCGACGCGGTCGAGCAGGCCCGCGTCGAGGCGATCGGCGCGCGCGCCATGCTCGGCGTCGCCGACAATATCGGCCATATGCTTGAGGACCGCTACGCCCGCGCCAACCTCGCCGCCGTCACCGACCGCGCCGATGCGCCGCTGGAGGAGGCCGTGGCGCTCATGGTGCGCGAGCGGCTGACCGGCCGGACGGCGCCGAAATCGGGCGAGCAGGTCGTCAATCTGTGGCGCGGCTGGATCGAGGACAAGGCCGGCCCCGACCTCGACGGGCTCGCCGGCAAGCTCGACGACCAGCAGGCCTTCGCCCGCGTGGTGCGCGACATGCTCGTCTCCATGGACATGGCCGAGGAGCTGGCCGAGGATCAGCAGGAGCAGGAATCCGAGGACGACGAGGCCGACCAGCCGCAGGGCGAGGAGAACAGCGAGGACGGCGGCGAGGACGACAAGGGCTCCGAGCCGTCGCAGTCCGAGGAGGCCGACGCCTCCGCCGACGAGCAGGAGACGGGCGAGAGCGAGGCCGCCGACGCCTCGGCCGACGACTATGCCGAGGACGAGGACGCCGACGCCGAGACCCCCGGCGAGGCGCGGCGGCAGGACAACCCCTTCGCCAACCTGTCGAAGGAGATGGACTACAAGGTCTTCACGACCGCCTTCGACGAGACCGTCGGCGCCGAGGAGCTGTGCGACGAGGAGGAGCTCGACCGCCTGCGCGCCTTCCTCGACAAGCAGCTCGCCAACCTCCAGGGCATCGTCGGCCGGCTCGCCAACCGGCTGCAGCGCCGCCTGATGGCGCAGCAGAACCGCTCGTGGGACTTCGACCTCGAGGAGGGCGTGCTCGACACCGCGCGCCTCGTGCGCGTGGTCATCGACCCGATGCAGCCGCTCTCCTTCAAGTGGGAGCGCGACACCCAGTTCCGCGACACGGTGGTGACGCTGCTGATCGACAATTCCGGCTCGATGCGCGGCCGGCCGATCACAGTCGCCGCCACCTGCGCCGACATCCTGGCGCGCACGCTGGAGCGCTGCGGCGTCTCGGTCGAGATTCTCGGCTTCACCACGCGGGCGTGGAAGGGCGGCCAGTCGCGCGAGAAATGGCTGAAGGACGGCAAGCCCGCCAATCCCGGCCGCCTCAACGATCTGCGCCACATCGTCTACAAGTCGGCCGACGCGCCGTGGCGGCGCGCGCGGCGCAATCTCGGCCTGATGATGCGCGAGGGTCTGCTCAAGGAGAACATCGACGGCGAGGCGCTCCTGTGGGCGCACAGCCGCCTGATCGGGCGGCCCGAGCAGCGCAAGATCCTGATGATGATCTCCGACGGCGCGCCGGTGGACGACTCGACGCTGTCGGTCAACCCCGGCAACTATCTCGAACGCCACCTGCGCGGCGTCATCGAGCTGATCGAGACGCGCTCCCCGGTCGAGTTGCTCGCCATCGGCATCGGCCACGACGTCACGCGCTACTATCGCCGCGCCGTCACCATCGTCGATGCCGAGGAGCTTGCCGGCGCCATGACCGAGCAGCTCGCCGCCCTGTTCGGCGAGGAGACCCGGCGGGAGACGCGCCGGGCCGCAGGCCGCCGGTGAGGGCTGTCGTCGCCGCCGTCGTCCTCGCGGCGGCGCTGGCGTTTTCGGC
>JALHFU010000024.1:0-2440 GCA_022838525.1 Hyphomicrobiales bacterium
GCCGGCGCAGCGCCTCGGCGACGATGAGGAAGTCGAGCGCATGGTCGTGGGTGAGGACGAGGAAGGCCGCGCCCGCCGGCGCCTCGCGCACGACCGCCTCCGGCACCGCGATCACCCGCGCCTCGACGCCTTCCGGCAGCGCCCTGATCTGGTCGGCGCGCGTCTCCACCACCGTGACGGCGAGAGGCAGCAGCGACAGCGCATCGGCGAGCGCATGCCCGACATGGCCGCCGCCGAAGATGAAGGCGGCCGGCCGCGCCGCCTCCTCCCGTTCGATGCGCTGCGGGATCGCCGCGCGCAGCGCCTCGTCCGCCAGCGCGATGTCGACGACCACGCGCCCGCCGCAGCACTGGCCGATCTCGGGCCCGAGCGGAATGTCGATGAGGTCCGTCGCCGGCGTGCCGGCCGCGATCATCTCCCGCGCCCGGTCGATGGCCATGAATTCGAGCTGGCCGCCGCCGATGGTGCCGAAGATGCCGCCCGGCGACACCAGCATCCATGCCCCGGCCTCGCGCGGCGTCGAGCCCTTGGCCTCCCGCACCTCGACCAGCGCCACGCCCGACGCGGCGGCGAGGAACGCCCGCAGGCGGGCGAGCGCGGCGCTCATCGCCGGCCGGCGGCTTCCGCCTTCAGCCGCTCGATGGCCATCAGCACGCGCTCGGGCGTCGCCGGCGCGTCGAGGCGCGGGCAGATGCGGTGGTCCGCGACGCTCGCGACCGCATCCGACAGCGCATGCAGCACGGAGATGGCGAGCGGCAGCGGCGGCTCGCCCACCGCCTTGGAGCGGTGGATCGTCGGCTCGTAGGCCTGCGACCAGTCGGTCAGCGCGACGTTGAAGACCTTCGGCCGGTCCGACGCCAGGGGAATCTTGTAGGTCGACGGCGCGTGCGTGCGCAGGCGGCCCCTCTCGTCCCAGACCAGCTCCTCGGTCGTGAGCCAGCCCATGCCCTGGACGAAGCCGCCCTCGACCTGCCCGAGGTCGATGGCCGGGTTCAGCGACCGCCCGGTATCGTGCAGGATGTCGGTGCGCTCGACCACATATTCGCCGGTCAGCGTGTCCACCGACACTTCCGAGCACGCCGCGCCATAGGCGAAGTAGTAGAAAGCATGGCCCCGCCCCTTGGCGCGGTCCCAGTGGATCTTCGGCGTCTTGTAGAAGCCCGCGGCCGAAAGCTGGACCCGCGCCATATAGGCTTCCCGGACCAGATCGTTGAAGGCGATCTCCTGATTGCCGATCCGCACCCGGTTGGGCAGGAACACCACCTGCTCGCGCGGCACGCCGTGCTTCTCGGCCGCGAAGGCGACGAGCCGGTCCTTGATCTGCCGCGCCGCGTCGCGCGCCGCCATGCCGTTCAGGTCCGCGCCCGAGGATGCGGCGGTCGGCGAGGTGTTCGGCACCTTGGCCGTGGTGGTGGCGGTGATCCGCACCCGGTCGAGGTCGATCTGGAATTCCTCGGCCACCACCTGCGCCACCTTGAGGTGCAGGCCCTGCCCCATCTCGGTGCCGCCATGGTTCATGTGCACCGAGCCGTCGGTGTAGACATGGACCAGCGCGCCGGCCTGGTTGGCCTCGGTCTTGGTGAAGGAGATGCCGAACTTGACCGGCGTCAGCGCCAGGCCGCGCCTGACGAAGCGGCTGTTGGCGTTGAAGGCCGCGATCTCGCGCCGCCGCCGCGCATAGTCGGCGCTCGCCTCCAGCTCGGCGACGATGCGCTGGACGATGCAGTCCTCGACCTTCTGGTGGTAGGGCGTAAGGTTCCGGCCGCCCTCCTCGCCCATCGCGTCGTAGAAATTGAGCTTGCGGATGTCGAGCGGGTCCTTGCCCACCGCGAACGCCACCTCCTCGATCACCCGCTCCGCGCCGACCATGCCCTGCGGCCCGCCGAAACCGCGGAACGCGGTGTTGGAGACCGTGTTGGTGTGGAAAAGCGCCGACCTCGCCTGCACATGCGGGAAGTAATAGGCGTTGTCGCAGTGGAACAGCGCCCGGTCGCCGACCGGCCCGGAGAGGTCGGCGGAAAAACCGGCCCTGAGCGCGAAGGTGTAATCCACCGCGAGGATGCGGCCCTCCTCGTCGAAGCCGACATCGTAGTCGATCGCGAAATCGTGGCGCTTGCCGGTGGCCACCATGTCCTCGTCGCGGTCGAGCCGGAGCTTGACCGCGCGGTTGAGCTTCTTCGCCGCGATGGCCGCGAGCGCCGCGCACTGGTTGGCCTGCGTCTCCTTGCCGCCGAAGCCGCCGCCCATGCGCCGCACCTCGACCGTCACCGCATGCGAGGGCACGCCGAGCGCATGCGCGATCATGTGCTGGGTCTCGCTCGGCCCCTGCGTCGAGCAGTAGACGATCACCTCGTCGTCCTCGCCGGGCACGGCCAGCGACACCTGCCCCTCGAGATAGAAATGGTCCTGCCCGCCGAGCAGCATGCGCCCCTTGACGCGC
>JALHFU010000024.1:2464-27691 GCA_022838525.1 Hyphomicrobiales bacterium
CTGCGCGTCGCCGCGCCGCAGCGTCAGCGGCGTCGTCACCTGCCGATGGGTTTCCGGGTCGAGGCCGCCGATGTCGACGACGGCCGGAAGCTCGTCGTACTTGATCCTCGCCAGTCTCGCCGCCCGCCGCGCCTGATCGCGCGTCTCGGCGACGACGCAGAAGATCGGCTGGCCGTGGAACTCGACCCTGCCGGCGGCCAGCACCGGGTCGTCGTGCATGTTGGAGGGCGAGATGTCGTTGACGCCCGGCACGTCGTCCGCCGTCAGCACCGCGACAACGCCCGGCGCGCTCCGCACCGCCGACAGGTCGAGCGACGTGACGATGCCGTGCGCCACCGTCGCAAGGCCGAGCCCGGCATGCAGTGTGCCGGCCGGCTCCGGCATGTCGTCGATATAGACGGCGGTGCCGGCGACATGCTTGTGCGCGGAATCGTGGCGCTGGCCGGTGTGGACGCCGCCGGCGATCCTGTCCGCCTTGAGGTTCGCGCTCAGCCGGTTCATGCGCCTCACGCCATCTCGTATCTCGACACGCGGAACGGCGCCTTGGCGCCGATGCTTTCCATATAGAACCGCAGCAGCAGATTTCTCGCCGCCAGCATGCGGTATTCGGCCGAGGCGCGCATGTCGGAGATCGGCTGGTAGTCCAGCGCATAGGCTCCTTGCGCGGCCTCCACTGTCCCGGCCGTCCACGGCCGCCCGAGAAGCGCGGCCTCCACCGCCGTCGCCCGCTTCGGCGTCGCGGCCATGCCGCCATAGGCGATGCGGGCCGAGGCCACGACCCCGTCCCTGACCTCGACATGGAAGGCGCCGAGCGTCGCGGTGATGTCCTCGTCGCGGCGCTTGGAAATCTTGTAGGCGGCAAAATGCGCGCCGGGCGCGGGCAGCGGCACGTGCACCGCTTCCACGAATTCGCCCAGCTGCCGGTCCTGCCTGCCATAGGCGACGAAGAACTGCTCCAGCGGAATGGTGCGTCTTTGCTTACCCTTGCGCAGGGTGAGCGTCGCGCCGAGCGCGATCAGCGGCGGCGGCGTGTCGCCGATAGGCGAGCCGTTGGCGATGTTGCCGCCGATGGTGCCCATGTTGCGCACCTGCTCGCCGCCGATGCGGTCGATCAGCGGCCCCAGCGCCGGGATGCGCGCGGCGAGACGGTCGCGCGCATCGGAATAGCTCACGCACGCGCCGATGGTGACGATGCCGTCCGCCTCGGAAATCGTCTGCAGCTCGCGCAGCCCGCCGATGAAGACCGCAGGCGCGATGTCGCGCATGAGCTTCGTCACCCACAGCCCGACATCGGTCGAGCCGGCGACGACCGTCGCCTTCGGCTCCGCTTCGAGAATGGCGGCAAGGTCGTCGACCGAGGCCGGCACGATCAGCTGTTCCCTGCCCGCGCCGACCTCGACACGGCGGCCGTCCTGCATCGCCAGAAGCTTCCGCGTCACCGCTTCCCGCTCCGCGGCCAGCGGGTCGTTCTCCGCATCGCCGTAGGTGGAGACGGCGCGCGCGGCGCGCACGATCGCCTCGTAGCCGGTGCAGCGGCACAGGTTCCCCTGCAATGCCTTCTCGATGCGCGCGTCGGAGGGACGCGGCGTGCGCATCCACAGCGCGTAGAGCGACATGACGAAGCCCGGCGTGCAGAAGCCGCATTGCGAGCCGTGGAAATCCACCAGCGCCTGCTGCACGGGATGGAGCGCGCCGTTCTCGCCCTTCAGGTGCTCGATTGTGACGACATGGCAGCCGTCGAGCGAGCCGAGGAAGCGGATGCAGGCATTGACGCTCTCGTAGACGAGGCCGTCACGGCCGAGCCTGCCGACCAGAACCGTGCACGCCCCGCAATCGCCCTCGGCGCAGCCTTCCTTGGTGCCGCGCAGGTTGCGGCGCAGGCGCAGCCAGTCGAGCAGCGTCTCGTCCGGCCGCACATCGGCGAGCGCGACCGCCTCGCCGTTGAGCAGGAAACGGATTTCGCGGCGCGGCCCGTCCATTAGCTTCCTCTATACGTCGAGTAGCCGAACGGCGACAGAAGCAGCGGCACGTGGTAGTGCGCCTCCTCGCCCATGCCGAAGCGGATCGGGATCTGGTCGAGGAAGAGCGGTTCCGGCAGCGCAGCGCCCCGGGCACGCAGATAGTCGCCGGCGAAGAAGACGAGTTCGTACTGGCCGGTCCTGAACTCGCCGCCTTCGAGCAGCGGCGCGTCGCAGCGGCCGTCGGCGTTGGTGACGACTTCCTTGAGCTTCCTGTGCGAATTGCCGACGACCCGGTAGAGCGCGATCTTCAGCCCTTCGGCCGGGCGGCCGCTGGCGGTGTCGAGCACATGGGTGGTAAGCCGTGCAGTCCCAGCCATCGTTTCTCCTTCCGGTCGCGACCGGCATGCAGCGCGCGGATTCACGATACTCTATTGCATCGGAAAGCACAGGCCAGCCGGAACCCGCCAAAACACTTTCAAACTTTCGAGGGGGAATGGCGGGCCGGTTTTGAATTATTCTTGAGGAAACGAGGATGGGCGAGCGGATGCGGTATCCAAGAGACATGCGCGGCTACGGGGCGAACCCGCCGGACCCGAAATGGCCGGGCGGCGCGCATGTCGCCGTGCAGTTCGTGGTCAATTACGAGGAAGGCGGCGAGAACTGCATCCTCCACGGCGACGCCGCCTCCGAAGCCTTCCTGTCGGAGATCGTCG
Source organism: Hyphomicrobiales bacterium (assembly GCA_022838525.1). GTDB lineage: Bacteria > Pseudomonadota > Alphaproteobacteria > Rhizobiales > Rhizobiaceae > Aerobium. Next base: position 5,139 of record JALHFU010000024.1, read on the forward strand.
GCGCCGCCCCGTGGCCCGGCAAGCGCCACTGGAACATGGAGTCGATCTACGAATACGGCGCACGCGCCGGCTTCTGGCGGCTCTACCGCATGTTCACGGCGGCGGCCGTTCCCGTCACCGTCTACGGCGTCGCCACCGCGCTCGCCCGCTCGCCCGACCAGGTGGCGGCGATGAAGGAGGCGGGATGGGAGATCGCCAGCCACGGCCTGCGCTGGATCGACTACCGCGACCACGACGAGGCGACGGAAAGGGCCGACCTTATCGAGGCGGTCCGCCTGCACACCGAGGTGGTCGGCGAGCGGCCGACGGGCATGTATCTCGGCCGCACCTCGGTCAACTCGGTGCGGCTGGCGGCGGCAGAGGGCGGATTCGACTGGATCTCCGACACCTATGACGACGACCTGCCCTACTGGCTCGACCATGACGGCCACGGCAACGCGATTTCGCCGCAGCTCGTCATTCCCTACACGCTCGACGCCAACGACATGCGCTTCGCCACGGCGCAGGGCTTCAACTCCGGCGACCAGTTCTTCGCCTACCTCAGGGACGCCTTCGACACGCTTCATGCCGAGGGCAAGGCCGGTCGGCCGGCGATGATGAGCGTCGGGCTCCACTGCCGGCTCATCGGCCGCCCCGGCCGCGCCGCCGCGCTCCGGCGCTTCATCGACCACGTGAAGGGCCACGACAAGGTATGGCTGCCGACGCGCGGCGAGATCGCGGCGCACTGGCGCGAAACCCATCCCTACGAGGCGCCGGCGCTGCGCCCGAGCCGCATGGGCAAGGACGAGTTCGTGCAGAGATTCGGCGGCATCTTCGAGCACTCGCCGTGGATCGCCGAGCGCGCCTTCGCGCTGGAGCTCGGCCCGGCGCACGACAGCGCCGGCGGCCTGCACAACGCGCTCTGCCGCGTCTTCCGCTCGGCGAGCGAGGACGAGCGCCTCGGCGTGCTGAAGGCGCATCCCGACCTCGCCGGCAAGCTGGCGCAGGCGAAGCGGCTGACGCCGGAATCGACCGCCGAGCAGGCCTCGGCCGGCCTCGACGCGCTGACCGACGAGGAGCGGCACGCCTTCACCCGGCTCAACGCCGCCTATGTCGAGAAATTCGGCTTTCCCTTCATCATCGCGGTCAAGGACAACACCAGGGCGAGCATCCTCGCCGCCTTCCGCGCCCGCATCGACAACGACCGCACCGCCGAGTTCGCGACCGCCTGCCGGCAGGTCGAGCGCATCGCGTTCCTGCGGTTGAAGGACATCCTGCCTGCCTGAGGGACGAAGACCATGACCGGCCGCACCTACTACGCGCCGCAGGGGGGCCTGCCCCCGCAGACCCGGCTCCACACCGGCCGCGCGGTCTTCACCGAGGCCTATGCGGTGATCCCCAAAGGCGTGATGAGCGACATCGTCACCTCCTGCCTGCCCTTCTGGGAAGGCACGCGGCTGTGGGTGCTGTCGCGGCCGCTGTCGGGCTTCGCCGAGACCTTCTCGCAATACGTCATGGAGGTGGCGCCCGCCGGCGGCAGCGACCGGCCCGAGCCGGAGGCCGACGCCGAGGCCGTGCTGTTCGTGGTCGAGGGCGAGCTGACCGTCACGCTCGACGGCGAGAAGCACCTGCTGACGCCCGGCGGCTACGCCTACCTGCCGCCCGCCAGCGGCTGGACCGCGCGGAACGAGGGCACCGGGACCGTGCGCTTCCACTGGATCAGGAAGGCCTACGAGTTCGTCGAGGGGCTGGACGTGCCGGAGGCGCTGTTCCTCAACGAGGCCGACATCGCCCCCGTCCCCATGCCCGACACGAACGGCACCTGGGCGACGACCCGCTTCGTCGATCCCGCCGACCTGCGTCACGACATGCACGTCACCATCGTCACCTTCGAGCCCGGCGGGCTGATCCCGTTCGAGGAGACGCATGTGATGGAGCACGGCCTCTACGTGCTCGAGGGCAAGGCGGTCTACAAGCTCAACCGCGACTGGGTCGAGGTCGAGGCCGGCGACTATATGTGGCTGCGCGCCTTCTGCCCGCAGGCCTGCTATGCCGGCGGGCCCGGAAGATTCCGCTACCTGCTCTACAAGGACGTCAACCGCCACGCCAAGCTGGCTTTCAGATGAAGAGGATCGTCACCGCAAAGCCGCTGAGCCGCGCCGCCTTCGCGCCGTTCGGCGACGTCATCGACACCGACTGGGACGACCATTTCCCGATCAACCAGGGCAAGTGCGAGCGCTACCACGATCTGGCCAAGGTCGAGGCCGAGGGGCCGAACGCCCGCGTGCTGATCTCGATCTTCAAGGGTACGCCCTATGACTTCCCGCTGAGGCTGACCATGGTCGAGCGCCATCCGCTCGGCAGCCAGGCCTTCATGCCGCTGTCGCCCGCGCCCTTCCTCGTCGTGGTCTGCCCCGACGGGCCGGACGGCCCGGGAACGCCGCACGCCTTCGTCACCCGGCCGGGACAGGGCGTCAGCTACCGCCGCAACACATGGCATGCGGTGCTGACGCCGATCGGCGCGCCGCAGGATTTCCTCGTGGTCGACCGCGGCGGCGACGGCGACAACCTCGTCGAGCACCATTTCGACGAGCCGTGGGAGGTGAGGCTGCCCGAATGACCACGCACGCCAAGCAAGACGCCCGTTTCCTCGACCGCCTGTTCGACGTGATCGAGCACGACATCGTGCCGAAGACCGCGGAAGGCGTGGCGAAAGGCAACAAGCTGTTCGGCGCGGCGATCCTCCGGAAGGGCGATCTTTCGCTGGTGATCGCCGAGACCAACAACGAGCTGGAAAACCCGCTCTGGCACGGCGAGATGCACGCGCTGAAGCGCTTCTACGAGCTGCCGAAGGCCGACCGGCCGGACACGAGGGACTGCATCTTCGTCTCCACCCACGAGCCCTGCTCGCTGTGCCTGTCGGCGATCACCTGGGCCGGCTTCGACAATTTCCACTATCTCTTCAGCCACGAGGATTCGCGCGACTCCTTCGCCATCCCGCACGACCTGAAGATATTGAAGGAGGTGTTCCGCCTCGATCCCGGCGGCTACGCCGCCGAAAACGCCTACTGGAAGAGCCATTCGCTGCGCCGGCTGGCCGAAGCGCTTGCCGACGGGGACGAGCGCGCCCGTTTCCGGGCGCGCTTCGCCGCACTTTCAGAACGCTACGACGCGCTGTCGCGGGCCTATCAGGCCTCGAAGGCCGGCAATGACATCCCGCTCAACTGAAGCAATTCAGGACAAGTGCGAAGCGGTTTCCCGCCCGGAATTGCCTGAAAGACCGCATCACGCCGCGGACGGATAGTCCGTATAGCCCTTGGCGCCGCCGCCGTAGAAGGTCGCCTTGTCCGGCTCGTTGAGCGGGAGGCCCTTCTTCAGCCGCTCGACCAGATCGGGATTGGCGATGTAGAGCTTGCCGAAGGCGACGAGATCGGCCGCGCCGCTCTCCACGGCCTGCTTCGCCAGCGCCGCGTCGTAGCCGTTGTTGACGATCCACGCACCGGTACCGCCGGCGTCGCGATAGGCGGCCTTGAAGGCGGCATAGTCGAAATCGCGCTCGCCCTGTCGGTAGTCGCGCGGGCCGCCCGTCGCCCCCTCGATCACGTGGATGAAGGCGAGGCCGCGCGAGGCGAGGCCGCGCGCGACATGCTCGAACAGCGGCTGCGGGTCCGGATCGGCGGCGTCGTTGGCCGGCGTGACCGGCGACAGGCGGATGCCGACGCGGCCGGCGCCCGCGCCCTCGGTGACCGCATCGACCACCTCGAACAGGAAGCGGGCGCGGTTCTCGATCGAGCCGCCATAGGCGTCGGTGCGCTGGTTGCTGCCCGAGCGCAGGAACTGGTCGACCAGATAGCCGTTGGCGGCGTGGATCTCGACGCCGTCGAAGCCCGCCTCCTCCACCGCCGCCTTCGCGGCGCGGCGATAGTCGTCGAGGATGCCGGGAATCTCGCCGAGGTCGAGCGCGCGCGGCTCCGAGGTTTCGGCGAAGGCGCCGGTGCCGTCCGGGTTGATGAGATAGGTCTTCGACTTCGCACGGATCGCCGAGGGCGCCACCGGCTTGCCGCCGCCGGGCTGCAGCGTCTCGTGCGAGATGCGCCCGACATGCCAGAGCTGGGTGACGATGCGCCCGCCCGCCTCGTGCACCCCGTCCGTCACGCGCCGCCAGCCGGCAAGCTGCTCGGGCGCGTAGAGGCCCGGCACGTCGGCATAGCCCTGCCCCTGATGGCTGATCGCCGTGCCTTCGGTAATCAGAAGCCCCGCCGACGCCCGCTGCGCGTAGTATTCGGCCACCAGCTCGCCCGGCACCGCGCCCGGCGACCGGTTGCGCGTCAGCGGTGCCATGACGATGCGGTTGGGGGCCGCGATGGCGCCGAAGGTGATGGGGTCGAAAAGCGTGGTCATCTGTTCACCGTTGCTAGAGATCGTTGAGGGAGGAACGGAAGGCGTCGATCGCCCTCTCGTCGCGGGCATAGAAGACATAGGGGCCGACCTTGCGCGTCGTGACGAGGCCGCTGGCGGCGAGCACGGCGAGATGCGCCGAGATCGTCGACTGCGACAGGCCGCAGCGCTCGAAGCTGCCCGCGCACACGCCCATGTCCAGCGGATGCGCCTGACCGGAGAAGTGCTGTTCGGGAGCCTTGAGCCAGGCCAGCATGGTGCGGCGCACCGGGTGCGCGAGCGCCTTCAGGATCGTATCGTGATCGACCTTCATATCGTCCATCGGCGATATATGGATCGTCTTTCGGCGAATTGCCAGCAATGCGATTTCAAATTTCCGCCGCGAGGCGAAAACAGGCGCGCCGGCCCGCAGCCGCGCGCAGCGCAATGCCGTCATCCCGGCCCGCAGCCGCGCGCAGCGCAATGCCGTCATCCCGGCCAAGACCGCGCAGCGGCCGCCGAGCCGGGACCCATCGGCCGGAACATCGTCGGGCGCGGCCCGGTCCTCGCGCTGGCGCACCTCAGGACCGCATCGCAAGCCTTGAACCCGGCCGTGCCGCTCACTGGGTCCCGGCTCTCCCTCGCAAGCTCGGTCGGCCGGGATGACGGCGGCCGCCGCGGTTCGACCGAAACTCGCCTCGCCCTACACGTAGCGGTTGACGACGTTCTCCAGATATTCCTGCCGGCCGGAGCGCGGCTGCGGCTCGATGCCTTCGGAAAGCACGCGCGCCGAGATGTCCTCAAGCGTCCGCCGGCCCGAGAGCATCGCCTGCGCCTCGGCCGTCTGCCAGCCGGCGTAGCGGGCCTCGAGCGGGTCGCTCAATGCCTTGTCCTCAAGCATCCGCGCCGCCGCCTTGAGGCCGCGGGCGCAGGTGTCGATGCCGCCGATATGGCCGATCAGCAGGTCCTCCGGGTCGAGCGACTGGCGCCTGAGCTTGGCGTCGAAATTGGTGCCGCCGGTGGTGAAGCCGCCGGCCTTGAGGATCTCGTAATAGGCGAGCGCCACCTCCGGCGCGTTGTTGGGGAACTGGTCCGTGTCCCAGCCCGACTGGTAGTCGTTGCGGTTCATGTCGATGGAGCCGAGAATGCCGAGCGCGCCGGCCAGCGCCAGCTCGTGCTCGAAGGAATGGCCGGCGAGGATGGCGTGGCCCTGCTCGATGTTGAGCTTGACCTCACCCTCCAGCCCGAAATCCTTGAGGAAGCCGTAGACCGTGGCGACGTCGTAGTCGTACTGGTGCTTGGTCGGCTCCTGCGGCTTCGGCTCGATCAGGATCGCGCCCTTGAAGCCGATGCGGTGCTTGTAGTCGACCACCAGCGACAGGAAGCGGCCGGCCTGCTGGCGCTCGCGCTTCATGTCGGTGTTGAGCAGCGTCTCGTAGCCCTCGCGCCCGCCCCACAGCACGTAGTTGTCGCCGCCGAGCCGCCTGGTGACGTCGATGCAGGACTTCACCGTCGCCGCCGCATAGGCGAACACGTCGGGGTCCGGGTTGGTCGCCGCGCCCGCCATGTAGCGGCGGTGGGAGAACAGGTTCGCCGTGCCCCACAGCAGCCTGACGCCGGTCTCCTCCTGCTTGCGCGCGAAGATGTCGGCGATGGCGTCGAGGCGCGCGATGCTCTCGGCGAGCGTGTCGCCCTCCGGCCGCACGTCGGCGTCGTGGAAGCAGTAGAACGGCGTGCCGAGGAGCCCGAAAAGCTCGAAGGCGACGTCCGCCTTGCGGCGGGCAAGCTCCATCGTGTCGCCAAACCACGGCCGGTCGAAGGTGCGGCCGCCGAACGGGTCGCCGCCCTCCCAGTTGAACGAGTGCCAGTAGGCGACGGCGAAGCGCAGATGGTCCTCCAGCCGCTTGCCGAGCACGACCTCGTCCGGGTCGTAATGGCGGTAGGCGAGCGGGTTGGTGGAATCCGGCCCCTCGTAGCGGATCGGGCCGATGTCGCCGAAAAAGCCGGTGCTCACGATGTTGCTCCTTTGATGGCTGGGTAGAGGGCGCGGTAGCGCCGGTAGGCGTCGCGATAGGCGGGAACGAGCGCCGCCACCGGCGCGATGGACTCGGCCGTCGCGGGCGGCGCGCAGACGGCGAGCGGATCGACATTCTCGGCCGCGATCAGGCCGAGGCGCGCCGCGCCGAAGGCGGCGCCGAAATCGCCCGCCGCCGGCAGGTCGACCGGGATTTCGAGCGCCGTCGCGACCGCCTGGAGCCACAGGCGCGAGCGCGAGCCGCCGCCGATGGCGGTGACGCGGGAAAGCTCCGTCCCCGCCTCGCGCAGCGCCTCGAGGCTGTCGCGGAAGGCGAAGGCCACGCCCTCGAGTACGGCTCGCGTCAATGCCGCCCGATCGGTCAGATGCGACAGGCCCGCGAACGCGCCGCGGATGGCGGCGTCGTTGTGCGGCGTGCGCTCGCCCGAAAGGTAGGGCAGGAAGGAAACGCCCGACGGCGCGCCCAGCGTATCGCCGAGCTCCGCGGTCAGCGCCTCCGCCGTGCGGCCGGTGACGCCGGAAAGCCAGTTCAGCGAATCCGTCGCCGACAGGATCACGCCCATCTGATGCCACGCGCCCGGCAGGGCGTGGCAGAAGGTGTGCACCGCGCTCTGCGGGTTGGGCCGGTAGGCATCGCTGGCCGCGAACAGCACCCCCGACGTGCCGAGCGACACGAAGGCCTGCCCCGGCCTGACCGCGCCCATGCCGCAGGCCGAGGCCGCATTGTCACCCGCCCCGCCGGCGACGACCACGCGGCCGCCCATGCCCCAGCGCGCGGCGACCGAGCCGCGCAGCACGCCGGAAGCCTCGGTACCTTCGACCAGTGCCGGCATGTGCTGCGGCCCGAGATCGGTCGCGGCGAGCAGGTCGGGCGACCACGCGCGCCGGCCGGTGTCGAGCCACGACGTGCCGGCCGCGTCCGACATTTCGGACACGTATTCGCCCGTCAGCCACAGGCGCAGATAGTCCTTGGGCAGGAGCACCTTCGCCACGCGGGCGAAGATGGCGGGCTCGTTCGCCTTCACCCAGGCGAGCTTGGGCGCGGTGAAGCCGGGAAAGACGATGTTGCCGGTGACGGCGCGGAAGCGCGGATCGGCATCGAGTGCCGCCGCCTCGGCGTGGCTGCGCGTGTCGTTCCACAGGATGGCGGGACGCAGCACCGCGCCGGAGGCGTCGAGCAGCGTCGCGCCGTGCATCTGGCCGGAAAGGCCGATGCCGCGCACGGCGGCGAGTTCCTGCGGATGGGACAGTTTTAGCGCGCCGACCGCCTCCTCGGTGGCGGCGATCCAGTCGGCCGGGTCCTGCTCGGACCAGCCGTCATGCGGGCGCGAAACCTCCAGCGACGCCGATGCCAAGGCGACCGGGCGCTGGCCGTCGTCGACCAGCAAGGCCTTGACGCCCGACGTGCCGAGGTCGATCCCGAGATACATAACTGTCCTCCCGCGCGGCCTCTTCGCGGGGCCGCTGCGGGTGACCATAGCGCGGAATCGATTTATTTCGCAATCCGCAAAAAATCACCGCCGAGGCGGGGCGGCCGAGGGGAGGCCGTCAGACGCGGGAGGTCCCCCGCATCATGTCCACCGCCTTCTCCGCGATCATGATGACGGGCGCGTTGGTGTTGCCGCCGATCAGCGTCGGCATGATCGAGGCGTCCACGACCCTCAGGCCCTCGATCCCGCGCACGCGCAGCTCGGGGTCCACCACGGCATCGGCGTCCATGCCCATGCGGCAGGTGCCGACCGGGTGATAGACCGTGTCGACGCGGCGGCGCAGCACGGCGCGGATGTCGTCGTCGCTGCGCACCTCGGCCGTGACCATGTCCTTCCTCACCCACGCGGCGAGCGCCGGCGCCTCCATCAGCCGGCGCGTCAGCCTGAAGCCGGCGACCATGTCCTCCACGTCCTGCGGGTCCATGAGGAAGGCCGGGTCGATCAGCGGCGCGGCGAGCGGATCGGCGCTCGCGAGCGTCAGCGTGCCGCGGCTGCGCGGCCGCAGAAGGCAGACATGGCAGGAGAAGCCGTGCCCGAGGTGAAGCCTGCGCGCATGGTCGTCCACCATCGAGACGATGAAATGCAGCTGGATGTCGGGCGCGTCGAGATCGGGCCGCGTCTTCAGAAAGCCGCCGGCCTCGGCGAAGTTGGAGGTGATCGCGCCGCGCCGCTCGCGGCGGTAGCGCAGCGTCTCGCGCAGCATGCGCCAGCCGCCGCTGAGCGAGATGCCGAACGTGTCGAGGCTCGCCGAGCGGTAGCCGAAGATGAAATCCGGATGGTCCTGAAGGTTCCTGCCGACGCCCGGCAGGTCGAGAACCGGCGCGATGCCGTGCCGCTTCAGTTCCGCCGCCGGGCCGATGCCCGACAGCATCAGGATCTGCGGCGATTGCAGCGCGCCGGCTGACAGCACCACCTCGCGCCGCGCGCGCACCGTGCGCCGTTCCTTGCCCTTGATCGCCTCGACGCCGACGGCGCGGCCGTCCTCGACGAGGATGCGCGCCACCTGCGCGTGCGTCTCGACATGGAGGTTGGCGCGCTTGCCCATATGCGGGAAGAGATAGGCGCGCGCCGCGCTCCAGCGCTCGCCGTCCTTCTGCGTCACCTGATAGATGCCGACGCCCTCCTGCTCGGCGCCGTTGAAGTCGTCGGTCACGGGCAGGCCGGTCTGGCGTGCGGCTTCGAGGATGCGGTCGTGGAACGGGTTGTGCGTCCTCAGGTCGCTGACGAAGAGCGGCCCGTCGCGGCCGTGCCACTCGTTGTCGAAGCGCTCGTTGCGCTCGCTGAGCCTGAAATAGGGCAGCACGTCCGCGAACGACCAGCCGCGATTGCCGAGCGCCGCCCAGTGGTCGTAGTCGCTAGGGTGGCCGCGCGCATAGATCATGGCGTTGATGCCGGACGAGCCGCCGAGCATCCGGCCGCGCGGCTGGTAGCCCCTGCGGCCGTTGAGACCCGGCTGCGGCACGGTCTCGAACGCCCAGTTGTTGAGCCTGGTCGGCAGCATCGCCACCGCGCCGATCGGCACGTTGACGAAGCCGCTGCCGCCGCCGCCGCCTGCCTCCAGCAGGCACACGGTCGCAGACGGGTCCTCGCTCAGCCGGCCGGCGAGCACGCTGCCGGCCGAGCCGCCGCCCACGATCACATAATCGAACGCCGCTTCCATCTCCCCTCCCCCCGGCTGCAAGCCGTCAGGTGACGCGCTTGAGCAGCCCCAGAATCCGCTCGAACGTCCGGCCGTAGGGCGGCCTGAACAGGAATATGCCGTTCAGCTTCGACTGATGGAAGACGGGCTTGAGCTTGGAGAAGGTGTTGAAGCCCCATTCGCCGTGATAGGCGCCCATGCCGCTCGCGCCGACGCCGCCGAAGGGCTGGTCCTCCTGCCCGATATGCCACAGGCAGTCGTTGACGGTGACGCCGCCGGAGAGCGTCTCGCGCAGGATGCGCTCGCGGTTCGCGGCATCCTGGCCGAACCAGTAGAGCGCCAGCGGATGGTCGCCGGCCCGCACGCGGGAAATCGCCTCGTCCACCCCGTCATATTCGAGGATCGGCAGCACCGGGCCGAAGATCTCCTCGCGCATCAGCCGCGTATCGAGCGGCGGCTCGATGACGACGGTCGGCGCGAGCTTGCGCGTCTCGTTGCTCTCGAAGCGCTCGTTGGCCGGGTTGATCTCGATGACGCGCGCGCCGGCGTCGCGGGCCTCGTCGACCAGCTCGACCAGCCGCGCGCGATGGCGCTGGCTGATGATCGCCGTGTAGTCGGGGTTGTTCACCAGCGACGGATACATCTTGGCGACCGCGGCCGAGAACTTGCCGGCGACGGTGTCGGCCTGCCCCTTTGGCACCAGGAGATAGTCCGGCGCGATGCAGGTCTGCCCGGCGTTGAGCAGCTTGCCGAAGGCGATGCGGCCGATGGAGAGGTCGAGGTCGCAGGACGGATCGAGGATCGCCGGCGACTTGCCGCCGAGCTCCAGCGTCACCGGGGTGAGGTTGGCGGCCGCCGCCTGCGCGACGATGCGTCCGACCGCGGTCGAGCCGGTGAAGAAGAGATGGTCGAACGGCAGCGCCGTGAACGCCTTGCCCGTCTCGGCGTCGCCGGTGACGACGCAGACCTCGTCGGGGTCGAACGCCCTGGAGACGAGCTGGTCGAGCAGGGCGGAGAAGGCGGGCGTCAGCTCCGAGGGCTTCATCATCACCCGGTTGCCGGCGGCAAGCGCTGCGAGCGCCGGGGCGATCGCGAGCTGGAACGGGTAGTTCCACGGCGAGACGATGCCGACGACGCCGAGCGGCTGCGGCATCAGCCGGTTGTAGCCCGGCCGGAAATGCAGGCCCGTCGGCACGCTCCGGGTGCGCATCCAGCGCTTCAGGTGCGACTTCGCATGGCGGATGCCGGCGCGCACGACGAACAGCTCCGCGAGCCGCGTCTCCTGCGAGGCACGGCCGGAAAAGTCGGCGTCGATGGCGCGCACGATCGCCGCCTCGTTGGCGTCGGTCAGCGCCAGCAGCCGGTCGAGCCGCGACAGGCGCGCCTCCGGCGTCGGGCACGGCTCCTTGAGGAAAGCCTGCCGCTGCGCCTCGAACCGCTCGGCGATGATGGCGGGCGACGTGTTCTCCATGACGACTTTCCTTCCGGTGCAACGATCGGCGGGCAGCGCTTCGGCCATGCATCGCCCCCGCTGGCAGGACCCACACCGACAGGAGATAGCGACCGGCCGGCCCCGGCGCAACGTCTCGGGGGTGGGGAGGGAGCGGCCGGCGCCGCCGTCGACGAGATGTCCGACCTCATGGAGCGGCGCGGCATCCTCCGCGCCGAGGCTCATACCTGCAACGCGCGCATCGTCGCCGCACCTCCCCCGCGGAGAACCCGCCCACGCCCGGCGCTCAGGCTCGCCGGGCATGGGCGGTCGCCGCTGCGGCACAATACGGAACAGCGAAGGCCGGACATGCTCCGCGGCGGCGCGCGGCCCTGGGGGATGCCGGAGGATCAGCCCCCCTCACCCCCGGCTTTCCGTCTCAGGACCGTTGCCAGAAGCTAGCGATCCCCACGGGCGCCACCTATATTAGCAGAAGACAAAAAACCGATAATCGAGGACATTCCTCCGGGAGGGGCGCCATGTCGGCCCGCGACTGCGAACGCAGCATCACGAGCATGCGTCTGATGGCCGAGCTGGGCGCCGCGCATGGCCTTTCCGTGCGCGCCTGCCTTGCCGGCACGGGCGTGCGCGAGCGCGACCTCGAGGATGCCGCAGCCCTCGTCGCGCCCGAGCAGGAGCTGAGGCTGATCCGCAATCTCGTCACCCATCTCGGCCCGGTGCCGGCGCTGGGGATCGAGGCGGGCCTGCGCTATCACTTCACCGCCTTCGGCATGCTCGGCCTCGCCATGGCCGCCAGCCCCGACGCGCGCGGCGCGCTCGAGATCGCGCTGCGCTACTTCAACCTGACCTTCGCCTTCACCGACTTCCAGGTCGCCGAGACCGCCGACGAGACCTGCGTGACGCTCGACGACCGCTTCGTGCCGCCCGACCTGAGGCGCTTCATCGTCGAGCGCGACGTCGCCGCCCTCGTCTGCGTCCAGCGCGACCTCTGCCCGGATTTTCCGATCCTGCGGGACATCGATTTCGCGCTGCCGCCGCCCGGCAACGAGCGGCGATACGAGGCGCTGCTCGGCCTGCGGCCGTCCTTCGGGGCGGCGAGGTCGGTGATCCGGCTGAACAGCGCCGCCCTCAGGCGGCCCCTGCCGCAGGCCAACGCCATCGCCCGCAAGGCGGCGGAGGACCAGTGCCGCCTGCTCCTCGACAGGCGGCGCGCCCGCTCCGGCCTTGCGCTCAGAATCCGCGAGAGGCTGCTGCGCGAGAATGCCGGCATGCCGGACATGGAGACGGTGGCGCGCGATCTGTGCATGACGCCGCGCACGCTTCGCCGGCGGCTCGACGGCGAGGGCACGACCTTCTCCACCATCAGGGACGAGGTGCGACTGGCGCTGGCGGAAGAGCTGCTGTCGATGACGGAGCTGTCGATCGCCGAAATCTCGAACCGGCTCGGCTACGCCGATCCGACCAGCTTCACCAATGCCTTCAAGGGCTGGAAGGACGGCGCGACGCCGCTCGCCTGGCGCAAGCACGCGGAAAACGCTGCCGCCGCCACGCCCCCGGAGCGCAAGACGGCGGAGACGGCGTGACGAGCAGCGCCCCAAGCTCCCCCGAATGAAGAAGCCCGCCGTTTCTCGAAACGGCGGGCCTCGCATTCATGCCCGCTTCGAAGCGGTCAGCGCAACTCGCGCCGCAGGATCTTGCCGACATTGGTCTTGGGCAGATCGGTGCGGAACTCGACATGCTTCGGCCGCTTGTAGGCGGTCAGCTTGTCCTTGCAGAAGTCGATGATTTCCTTCTCGGTCAGGTTCGGGTCCTTCTTGACCACGAACACCTTCGGCACCTCGCCGGACTTCTCGTCCGGCACGCCGATGGCCGCCACCTCCAGCACGCCGGGATGCATGGCGATCACGTCCTCGATCTCGTTCGGATAGACGTTGAAGCCCGAGACGAGGATCATGTCCTTCTTGCGGTCGACGATCTTGACGAAGCCCTCGTCGTTCATGAAGCCCATGTCGCCCGACTTGAAGAAGCCGTCGGCGGTCATGACCTTGGCGGTCTCGTCGGGCCGGTTCCAGTAGCCGGCCATCACCTGCGGCCCGCGGATGCAGATCTCGCCGACCTCGCCCAGCGGCAGGTCCTTGCCGTCCTCGTCGCGGATGACGATGTCGGTCGACGGGATCGGCAGGCCGATGGTGCCGGTGAAGGCGTCGGCGTCGAAGCGGTTGGCGGTCGCCACCGGCGAGGTTTCCGACAGGCCGTAGCCCTCGGAGATGATGATGCCGGTCAGCTTCTGCCAGCGGTCGGCCACGGCGCGCTGCACCGCCATGCCGCCGCCGAAGGTGAGCAGAAGCGGCTTGAAGTCGAGCTTCTGGAAGTCCTCGTTGTTCAGGAGCGCGTTGAACAGCGTGTTCAAGCCAGGGAAGACGTTGACCGGATACTTCGCCAGCTCCTTGACGAAGCCCGGAATGTCGCGCGGGTTGGGGATCAGGATGTTCTGCGCCCCCTGCTGCATGCCCATCAGCGCGTTCACGGTCAGCGCGTAGATATGGTAGAGCGGCAGCGCGCAGACATAGGTCAGCTCCGCCGGGCGCGGCTTCTTGACGAAGGCGCTTTCCACCCACAGCGCGTTCTGCGCCACGTTGGCGAGCACGTTGCGATGAAGCAGCATCGCGCCCTTCGAGACGCCGGTGGTGCCGCCCGTATACTGCAGGAACGCCACGTCATCGAGATTGACGTCGACCTTGGCCAGCGTCTTCGCCCGGCCCTCCTTCATCGCGTCGTTGAACTTGACGTGGCCGGGCAGCGACCAGGCGGGCACGAGCTTCTTCACCCGCCGCACCACCAGGTTGACGATCAGGCCCTTGAGCCCGAGCATGTCGCCCATGGCCGCGACGACGACGTGCTTCACCGGCGTGTTGGGGAGCACGGTCTGCAGTGTCGTCGCGAAGTTCTCGAGGATGACGATCGCCTCGGCGCCGGCGTCCTTGAGCTGGTGCTCCAGCTCGCGCGGCGTGTAGAGCGGGTTGACGTTGACGACGGTGTAGCCGGCGCGCAGCACGCCCATCAGCGCCACCGGATATTGCAGCACGTTCGGCATCATCAGCGCGACGCGCGCGCCTTTCTTCAGCCCGCGCGCCTGCAGGAACGCGCCGAAATGGCGGGAAAGCTCCTCCAGCTCCCTGAAGGTGACGGTCTTGCCCATGCAGGTGAAGGCCGCCCGCGGGCCGAAGGTCTCGCACGACTTCACCATCATGTCGCCGATCGAGGCATATTCGATCGGGCCGATTTCCGGCTTCACCACGCTCGGATAGCTGGCGAGCCAGGGCCGCGCGATGTCTGCTGTCTTGTCTTTTGACTTGGCCAAGGTGATCCCTCCCTCGATGTTGCCGGCAGCGCCGCTTTCCGGGGTTAGTCTTCGCTAGATTTCATCTACGGCGGCAGCCTGCCCGGCGCAAGCGCCGCCGCCGGCCTCACGACTGGCCGTAGCCTGCGTGCCCCTCCATGAACTCGATCTCCTCCCTTGTGCTTTCCCGCCCCAGCGGGCGGTTACGGTGCGGGAAGCGGCCGAACCGGGCCACTATGTCGCGGTGCTCGATGGCGTATTTCAGCCCCTCGCCCTCGCCGATCTCGCGGAAGAGATCGACGCAGCGCTCCTGATCCGCGAGGATTTCGGAGTGCATGAACGGCATGTAGTAGAACGGCCGCGCCGCCGGCTCGACCTCGCGGTCCCAGCCGCGCTCGACGGCGAGCCGGGCGATACCGGCGGCGAGATCGTCCGTGACGAAGGCAGCCGCGCTGCCCCTGAACATGTTGCGCGGGAACTGGTCGAAGACGATGACGGCGGCGAGCGCCGTGCGCGCGTCGCCGACCGCCTTCTCGTCGAAGCCGGCCTTCAGCCGCTCGTAGAGCGGCAGGAAGCGCGAGCTGACCTTCTCGTCCAGTTCCTTCCCGCCGGAGAACCAGTCCTCGTAGGTCAGCTCCCCGAACCAGAAGTCCAGGACCTCGTCCACCCAGCCGGCTTCGATCTTTTCCATCACCTCACCCGAGAGCCTTACTCGACATTGGAGATGTCGGGCACCGAGTCGAGCAGCATGCGCGTGTAGTCCGCCTTCGGATGGTCGAAGATTTCGTCCACGGGGCCCTGCTCCACCAGAACGCCATTGTGCATCACCCCCACATCGTCGGCCATCTGGCGCACGACCGCAAGGTTGTGGCTGATGAGAAGATAGGTGAGGTTGTATTCGTCCTGAAGCGCGCGCATCAGGTCGAGCACCTGCGCCTGCACCGACACGTCGAGCGCGGAGGTCGGCTCGTCGCAGACGATGAACTCCGGCTGGCTGGAAAGGGCCCGCGCGATGGCGATGCGCTGGCGCTGGCCGCCCGAGAACTCGTGCGGGAACTTGCGCATCGAGATCGGATCGAGCCGCACCTTCTCCAGAAGGTCGGCCACCCGGTCGCGGATTTCGCCCTTGCTCTCGGCCAGCTTCAGCGCCCGGATCGGCTCGGCGATGATGTCGCCGACCCGCCAGCGCGGGTTGAGGCTGGCATAGGGGTCCTGGAAGATCATCTGCACCCGCTGGCGGCGCTTGCTCGTCGCCGCCTGCCCGGCCCAGATGTCGTCGCCCTCGAGCAGCACCCTGCCCGAGGTCGGCGGGATCAGGCCGACGAGCATGCGCGCGCAGGTCGACTTGCCGGAGCCGGACTCGCCGACCAGCCCGTAGGTCGAGCCCTTGCGGATCTCGAACGACACGTCCTGCACCGCCTTGACCACCTTGCGCCCGGAGCGCCTCAGCACCCGGTCGAGGAAGGACCGCGACAGGTCGAACTCGCGCGTCAGCTTCTCCACCTTCATGATCGGCGTCGCCGCCGGCGGCACGACGTGGCGGCGCGTCTCGTCGCGGATCGACGGAATCGCGTCGATCAGCCGGATCGTGTAGTCCTCCTTCGGGCGCTTGATGATGTCGGCGACCGAGCCGGTCTCGACGATCTTGCCCTTGTTCATCACGATCATGCGGTCGGCGGTCTCGGCGATCACGCCCATGTCGTGCGTGACCAGCATCACCGCAGCACCGCGGCTCTCGCACAGCTCCTTCAGCACCTTGATGATCTGCGCCTGCACCGACACGTCGAGCGCCGAGGTCGGCTCGTCGGCGATGATCAGCTCCGGCTCGGCCGCCAGCGCCAGCGCGATGACGACGCGCTGGCGCATGCCGCCCGAGAACTGGTGCGGGTAGCTGTCCATCCGGTCGGCCGGTGCCGGGATGCCGGCCTCGCCGAGCAGGTCGATGGCCCGCTTGCGCGCCTGCGCCGGCGACAGCGGCAGGTGCCTGCGGATCGTCTCCACGAGCTGATGGCCGATGGTGTAGAGCGGGTTGAGCGAGGTCAGCGGGTCCTGGAAGACCATGCCGATGCGCCGGCCGCGGATCTTCATCATCTCCTCGGGCGGCAGGTTGTCGATGCGCTTGCCCTTGAGGAAGATCTGGCCGCCGGCGATGTGGCCGGGCGGCTCGATCAGGCCGATGATGGCGGCGCCCGTCATCGACTTGCCCGCGCCGGACTCGCCCACCACGCCCAGGATCTCGCCCGGCATGATGTCGAAGGAGACGTCGTCGACCGCGGTGAACAGGCCCCGCCGCAGCGGGAACTCGACCACCAGGTTGCGTACGGAAATGATCGGCTCCGTCATCAGCGCAACCTCGGGTTGAGCGCATCGCGCAGCCAGTCGCCGAGCAGGTTGACGGCGAGCGCGAGCAGAACGAGCGTGACGGCGGGGAAGAACAGGATCCACCACTCGCCGGAGAACAGGAACTGCTGGCCGATGCGGATCAGCGTTCCGAGCGACGGCTGGGTCGGCGGCACGCCGACGCCGAGGAAGGACAGCGTCGCCTCCTCGATGATGGCGAGCGCCAGCCCGATGGTGCCGATGACCAGCACCGGGCCGACCACGTTGGGCAGGATGTGCCGCACCAGGATGCGCAGCGGATGCACGCCCATGATGCGCGCGGCCGACACGTAGTCCTTCTGTCGCTCGACCATGGTGGCGCCGCGCACGGTGCGCGCGAACTGCGCCCAGTTCGACAGGCCGATCGCCACGATCAGCACCCAGATCGCCATGCTCTCGTGCCGGCTCGGCGGAATGACGCCGCGCGCGATGCCGAAGATCAGCAGCGCGATCAGGATCGCCGGGAAGGAGAGCTGGATGTCGGCGATGCGCATGATCACCGCGTCGGTCATGCCGCCGCGATAGCCCGCGGTCAGTCCGAGCGACACGCCCAGCACGATGGCGAACAGCGTCGCCGAGACGCCGACGAACAGCGACACGCGGCTGCCGTAGAGGATGGTCGACAGAACGTCGCGGCCCTGATGGTCGGACCCGAGCACGAAGTAGTTGCCGGCCATCGATTCCGACATCGGCGGCGTGAAGCCGTCCATCAGGTTGAGGCTCGCCGGATTGAACGGATCGTAGGGCGCGATCCACGGCGCGAACACCGCCGCGCCGACCATGAGCAGCGTCACCACGGCGGCGACGATGGTGACCGGGGAGCGGCGGAACGAGAAGAAGACGTCTGAATCCCAGACGCGGCGGAAGAAGGAGCGCGGTGGCGCCACCGCCGTTACGGGAGGTGTGGTCTGAACTGAGGACATGGTCATTTCCCCGCGCCGATGCCGTGCACCCGAAGGCGCGGATCGACGGCGTAATAGAGGATGTCGACGATCAGGTTGATGACGACGAAGACGAAGGCGATGAACATCAGGTAGGCCGCCATCACCGGCACGTCGGCCACCTGGACGGAGTTGATGAACAGCGAGCCGACCCCCGGCCACTGGAACACCGTTTCCGTCACGATGGAGAAGGCGATGACCGAGCCGAGCTGAAGGCCGGTGATCGTGATGACGGGCACCATCGTGTTCTTCAGCGCGTGGCCGAAATTGATCGCCCGCTTGGAAAGCCCGCGCGCGCGGGCGAAGCGGATGTAGTCCTGCCGCAGCACCTCCAGCATCTCGGCCCTGACGAGCCGCATGATGAGGGTGAGCTGGAACAGCGACAGCGTGATCGCCGGCAGGATCAGCGAGCGTCGGCCGGACTCCGTGAGCAGCCCGGTGCGCCACCAGCCGAGATCGGTCACCCCGCCGCGCCCGAAGGAGGGCAGCCATTGCAGCTCGACGGCGAAGACGTAGATCAGGCCGATGCCGATCAGGAAGGTCGGCAGCGACACGCCGACCAGCGACAGCGTCATGATGACGCCCGTGGCGAAGGTCTTCGGCCGCAGCGCCGTGAACACGCCGAGCACCACGCCGAAGACCAGCGCGATCATCGCCGAGGCGAAGGCGAGCTCGATCGTCGCCGGCAGGCGGCTGACGATGAGCTCGGTCACCGGCTGCTGCAGCCGGTAGGAGATGCCGAACTCGCCCTGCAGCGCATTGCCGATGAAGCGGACGAACTGGATGTAGAACGGATCGTTGAGGCCGAGCCTCTGGCGCAGCTCCTCGATGTCGGAGATGCGCGATTCCTGGCCCACCAGGTTGGCGACCGGGTCGCCGACGAAGCGGAACAGCATGAACGAGATGAGCGCGACAACCAGCATCACGATGAATGACTGGGCGAGCCGTCGCAGGATGAAGGCAAGCATGGCTTTTTTCCCCGCATGGGCGCGAACGCCCGCAAGCGTCCGGATCGGCAGGCATCCTCAGGGATGCCGGGCGCGACCTACCTGTTTCTTCTGCATTTCCTCGCGAAACGCCGCGATGCACTGTCCCGGGCCGGGGTCCGAACCGCCATCCTTCCCGCGTCGGACCTGCGGGAAGCCGGCTGAAATCGCACCCCGGACATGCCGCCTTCCGAAAGGGAGGGCGGAAACGTCCTGGCCGGAAATCACTCTATGCAAACGGGGCCGCATGGCAATGCCATGCAGCCGGAAGCACGGTTCGCAAGGAAACGCCATCGAAAACGGCTTGCTGCGCCGAATTCACGCAGCAAGCCGGTTCAGGTCTCCGCCGTTACTGGTTGAACGTGACTTCGTTCAGCAGCGGCTGGTTCTCGGGATGGACCGCCAGCGTGAGGTTGTCCTTCATCGCATAGGCCAGAACCTGGTTGTGGATCGGCAGAAGCACGCGGTCTTCCTTCACCACCTTCCAGATCTCGGCGATGGTCGCGTTGCGCTTGTCGAGATCGACCTCGGTGCCGAGCGAGACGATCTTCGCGTCGATCTCGGGGTTGGAGTAGAGGCCGACATTGTAGGCGCCGTACTTGCCGTCCTTGGTGTGGACCAGATCGTTGAAGATATAGGCCGAATCGAAGGTCGGGACGCCCCAGCCGAGCAGGTAGAAGTCGGTGTCCGAGCTGAGGATGAGCGGCGAGTGCTGCGCGACCGGCCGCGAGGCGAGCGTCACCCGGATGCCGATCTGGCCGAGCATGCCGACCACGGCCTGGCTGATCGCCTCGTCATTGACGTAGCGGTCGTTCGGCGTGTCGAGCGTGACGGTGAAGCCGTCCGGATAGCCGGCCTCGGCCAAGAGTTCCTTGGCCTTGGCCACGTCCGGCGCCGGGAAGGCGTCGAGCTCGGGCGTCCAGCCGTTGACGAAGGGCGGCGTGGCGACGCCGGTCGGCACCGACTGGCCGCGCATGACGACGCGCTTGATGGCCTCGCGGTCGATGGCGAGCTCCATCGCCTCGCGCACCTTCGGGTCGTTGAACGGGTTCTTGTCGGTGACGTTCGACGACTTGAGCGGCGCATCGCCGAACTTGTAGCCGAAATAGATGACGCGGTTCTCGGGGCCGGTCTCGACCTTGACGCCGGACGTGTTGCTCAGGCGGTCGATGTCCTGCACCGGGACGTCCTGCACGATGTCGACCTCGCCCGACAGCAGCGCCGCGACGCGGGTGGCCGCTTCCTTGATCGGCAGGTAGACGATCTCGGTCACCGCCGGCTGCTCGGCCCAATGGCCGTCGAACCAGGTCAGCACCGAGCGCACGTCCACCTCGCGCGACTGCAGCACGTAGGGGCCGGTGCCGTTGGCGTTGCGGACGGCGTAGTTGTCCTCGCCGGCGGCGAAGTCCTGCACCTCGACCACGTCGTGCTCTTCGGACCAGCCCTTGTCCATGATGAAGGTGTTGGTGATGTTGTTCGGATAGAGCGGCGACGGCCCGTTCATCTTCACTTCGACGGTCAGGTCGTCGACGGCGACGACGTCGGCCACGTCGGCATGCAGCTGGCGCATGTTCGACTTGTCCGAGCGCGCCCGGTTGAGCGAGAACACGACGTCCTCGGCGGTGAAGTCCTCGCCGCCGTGGAACTTGACGCCCTCGCGCAGCTTGAACACCCACACCGTCGGATCGTCGGCCTTCACGTACCACTCGGTCGCCAGCCGCGGGATGAGGTTGCCCTCGACGTCGCGGTTGAGCAGCGTCTCGTAGATGTGGTGGTTGAAGTTGTGGGTGACACCCTGGTTCTGCGAGTGCGGATCAAGCGTCAGCGCATCCGACGCACGCGCCCAGCGGACAGTCTCCGCCGAGGCCGGCATCGTGAACGCGCCAAGCGCGAGCACGCTCGCAGTGAGAAGAAGTTTTCGCATGTCAGCTCCCTGTTTATGATGCGATCTTCCCCGTGAGGGTTCTTGCCACCCACGATTGCCGCGTAGCTTAAGGGAGCCCACGGGGTTTGAAAAGCAGGGTTTTCTTGCCATCCCCGGAGTCGTTGGCACCGTCTTCTATTGCGGCAGGACTGTCGCGACGATGGAAGCGTCGAGCGCTTCGTAGTCCGCGAGCCCGATCGTCTGGTAAAGCTCGGCCCGGCTCTGCATCTCGCCAAGCATCGCCTGGGTCGAGCCGTCGCGTTTCAGCGTCGCATAGAGCCTTTCCTGCGCCTTGTTGGCGACGCGCAGCGACGAGACCGGCCAGATCACCATCCGGTAGCCCATCGCCTCGAACTCCTTCGCGGTGAAGAACGGCGTCCTGCCGAACTCGGTCATGTTGGCCAGCAACGGCACGCCCGGCATGCGCGCCGCGAAGTCGCGGAACATCTGCGCCGTGGTCAGCGCCTCGGGGAAGATCGCGTCGGCGCCGGCCTCCATGTAGAGCTTCGCCCGCGCCACCGCGCCGTCGATGCCCTCGCTCGCCGCCGC
The DNA here is from genome assembly GCA_022838525.1 of Hyphomicrobiales bacterium. Classification (GTDB taxonomy): domain Bacteria; phylum Pseudomonadota; class Alphaproteobacteria; order Rhizobiales; family Rhizobiaceae; genus Aerobium. Next base: position 26,228 of record JALHFU010000024.1, read on the forward strand.
GTCGGTGCGAGCGACGATGTAGAGATGCCGCCGCGCCCTCGCGGCGGCCGCCACCTTGGCCGCCATGTCGCGGGCGTCGGCGAGCTTCTTGTCGTTCAGATGGCCGCACTTCTTCGGCAGCAGCTGGTCCTCGATGTGGACGGCGCCCGCGCCCGCATCCTCGAACGTGCGCACCATGTGCATGACGTTCAGCGCCTCGCCATAGCCGGTGTCGCCGTCGACCAGGACCGGCAGGCCCGAGGCGCGGGAAATCTGGCGGACGAAGAAGGCGGCCTCATCCACGGTGATGATGCCGAGGTCGGGCAGACCCATCGACGCGGTCATGGCCGCGCCCGAAAGATAGAGCCCCTCGAAGCCGGCGGCCTTTGCCTGCAGGGCGGCCATGCCGTTATGCGCGCCGGGAAGCTCGGCGATGCCGCCGCGCTCGACCAGCGCCCGGAAGCGCCGGCCGGCCGGCCGGTCGGGCAGGTCGGAAGAAACGAGATAGGGCATGGTCCGTCCTTATGCGGCCTTGCTGGCGGCGCTTGCGCGGCCGCGCCGCTCGATCGGCACGAATTTGAGGTTCTCCGGCCCGACATAGTTGGCGGACGGGCGGATGATCTTGTTGTCCTGCCGCTGCTCGATGATGTGCGCGGCCCAGCCCGAGCTGCGCGAGATGACGAAGAGCGGCGTGAACATCGCTGTCGGCACGCCCATCATGTGGTAGGAGACGGCGCTGAACCAGTCGAGATTGGCGAACATCTCCCTGGCGTCCGCCATGGTCGCCTCGATGCGCTCGGCGATGTCGAACATCTTCGTCGAGCCGGCCTCGACGGAAAGCTGCCGCGCCACGGACTTGATGACCTTGTTGCGCGGGTCGGCGACCGTATAGACCGGATGGCCGAAGCCGATGACCACTTCCCTGGCTTCCACCCGGCGGCGGATGTCGGCCTCCGCCTCGTCCGGGTCGGCGTAGCGCTTCTGGATCTCGAAGGCGACCTCGTTGGCCCCGCCATGCTTCGGCCCGCGCAGCGCGCCGATGGCGCCGGTGATCGCCGAATAGACGTCCGACCCGGTGCCGGCGATGGAGCGCGCGGTGAAGGTCGAGGCGTTGAACTCGTGCTCGGCATAGAGGATCAGCGAGACGTGCATCGCCTTGACGTGCGAAGGCTTCGGCGCCCTGCCGTGCAGCAGGTGCAGGAAGTGGCCGCCGATGGTGTCGTCGTCGGTCTCGACCTCGATGCGCCGGCCGTTATGGGCGAAGTGATGCCAGTAGAGCAGCATCGAGCCGAGCGAGGCCAGGAGCCGGTCGGCGATGTCGCGCGCCCCGGCATGGTTGTGATCCGCCGCCTCCGGCAGCACGCAGCCCAGCGCCGAGACGCCCGAGCGCATGACGTCCATCGGATGCGTCGCGGCCGGCAAGAGCTCCAGCGTGCGCCTGACCGCGTCGGGCAGCCCCCGCAGCGCCTTGAGCTTCGCCTTGTA
>JALHFU010000205.1:0-5085 GCA_022838525.1 Hyphomicrobiales bacterium
AACGACGACAACAAGATCGACATCGCCGATGCGGTGAAAATCTTGGGGCATCTCTTCGCGCAGACCGGTCCTTTGCCCGAGCCCTTCGGGGCGTGCGGGCCGGATCCGACCCCGGGCGAGCCGCCGCTCGGCGGCGTTGAGCTCGGTCTGCCGCTGGGCGACGACGGCCTGCGCTGCCGAATGCTCGGCCTCCGCCTGCGTCACGCCGCTGACCGCGACGTCGCGGGCGATGCGGCCGCGCTGGAGCTGGGCGCGCGCCTCGCGAAGCTGCGCCTCGAGCTGCTGCGTGTCCATGTGCGCGAGGACCTGGCCGGCGGCGACCGCCTCGCCCTCGCGCGCCACGATGTCCCTGATCCTGCCGCCGGTGCGTGCCGAGATGTCGATGGACACGGCCTCGATGCGGCCGTTGCCCCAGGCGATGCCCGCCGGCAGCGGGTCCTCGCCCAGCCGCTGGGTGAGCTGCCACCCGACGCCGACGGCGACGATGGCGACGACCGCCCAGAACCAGACATTGCCGAAAAGCGCTTTCATCCGTTCAAGCATCCGGACGGCTTCCTTTCATGATGCGCTGCGGCGACGCCACGCGCTGTTCGGAAATCTGCTGGCCTGCGGAGATGCCCCGGCGAAAGGCTCGTCTCGCTGCCGTTGGTACAACGCCATGCCCCGGGAACTCAAGGCGCGATGCCGCCGCACCGGCCGGCCGCGGCATCCGCATCCGCGCGGGCGGCGTCGATCCTCCCGCTTTGCCGGATAAAGAGGGGTCCGCGTTGCGGCGCTCGAAGCGGTGCGGAAAGCGCGGGCTTTCTAGATGAATTTTTCTCCGAAGGCGGGGAAGACAGCGTTTGCATTTCTCCAATGCCCGGCTGGAGCCCAATAGATTGGAAATATCGGTCCCCGGAGAGATTTTCCATGAAGCGCTTCCTCATCATCGGCGCCGCCCTGGCCGGCCTGCTCGCAGGTCCCGCGCAGGCCCAGTCGCCCGACACGATCCTCAACGCCTCCTACGACATCGCGCGCGAGCTGTTCGCGAGCGTCAACGAAGCCTTCGTGGCCGCGAACCCCGGCAAGACGGTCGACCAGTCGCATGGCGGCTCGTCGCGTCAGGCCCGCGCCATCCTCGAGGGGCTTGAGGCCGACGTCGTCACCTTCAACCAGGTCACGGACATCGACGCGCTGGTCAAGGGCGGCTTCGTCTCCGCCGACTGGCAGAGCGAGTTCCCGAACCAGGCCTCGCCCTACTACTCGCTGCCGGCCTTCCTCGTGCGCGCCGGCAACCCCAAGAACATCAGGGACTGGGACGACCTCGTGCGAGACGACGTGAAGATCGTCTTCCCGAATCCCAAGACCTCGGGCAATGCGCGCTACACCTATCTCGCCGCCACCGCCTACGCCAAGGAAGCCTTCGACGGCGACGAGGACAAGGTGATCGCCTTCATCGACAAGATCTTCGACAACGTGCCGGTGTTCGACACCGGCGGCCGGGCGGCCACCACCACCTTCGTCGAGCGCGAGATCGGCGACGTGCTCATCACCTTCGAGGCCGAGACGCGCGGCATCGCCAAGGAGTTCGGCGAGGACAAGTTCGACATCGTCGTGCCGTCGGTCAGCCTGCTGGCCGAGTTCCCGGTCGCCATCGTCGACAAGGTGGTGGACAAGCGCGGCTCGCGCGACTTCGCCAAGGCCTATCTCGACTTCCTCTACTCGCCCGAGGGCCAGACGATCATCGCCGAGCACGGCAACCGCGTGAACGACCCGGCCGTCGCCGAGACGTTCAAGGACCGGTTCCCCGAGGTGCGCCTCGTCACCGTCGAGGACGTCTTCGGCGGCTGGGACAAGGTCCAGGAAGAGCACTTCGCCGCCGGCGCGCTGCTCGACAGCATCTACGGCGAGCGCTGAACCTTCGCCTGAACGCAAGGCCGGCCGGCGGACGCGACGTCCGCCGGCCATTGCCGTTGAGCAGGCCGCGACAAGACGGCCGCCCCGGGGGATAGTGGCTCGGGGGATAGTGGGGAGACGAATTTGCGACGTCGCGTTCTGCCGGGTCTGCCGCTTTCGCTCGGCATCACCCTCCTCTATGTCGGCCTCATCATCGCGCTGCCCATCGGCGCGCTGATCTTCAAGGCGGCGAGCCTCGGCCCGGAGGACTACTGGCGCATCGTCAGCTCCGGCCGGGCGCTGGCGAGCTATCGCGTCACCATCCTGAGCGCGGCGGCCGCGACCGCGTTCAACCTCGTCTTCGGGCTGGCGCTCGCCTGGGTGCTGGCGCGCTATTCCTTTCCCGGCAAGCGCCTCGTCGACGCCGTGGTCGACCTGCCCTTCGCGCTGCCGACGGCGGTGGCCGGCATCGCGCTGACCACGCTGTTCGCGGCCAATGGCTGGTTCGGCGGCATTCTCGCCGAGGCCGGCATCCGCGTCGCCTATACGCCGCTCGGCATCATGATCGCGATGTTCTTCACCAGCCTGCCCTTCGTGGTCCGCACGGTCCAGCCGGTGCTGGAGGATCTGGACCCCGCGCTGGAGGAGGCCGCGCAGTCGCTCGGCGGCTCGGACGCCTCGATCTTCCTGCGCGTCATCCTGCCGCTTCTCGCCCCGGCGCTGCTCGCCGGCGTCTCGCTCTCCTTCGCGCGCAGCCTCGGCGAGTTCGGGGCCATCATCTTCATCGCCGGCAACCAGCCGTTCCAGACCGAGATCACGGCGCTCCTCGCCTTCATCCGGCTGGAGGAGTACGACTATCAGGCCGCCGCCGCGATCGCCTCGGTGCTGCTCTTCACCGCCTTCGTCATGCTGGCCGTGACCAACATCCTGCAGGCGCGGGCGCTGCGCTACACGGCGAGGGGGTGACGATGGCGCACTCTTCCCGCGCAAGGCCGCCCCGCGTCGGCGACACGCCCGCCGTGCGCCGCACGCTGATCGCCTTCGTGCTCGTCGTCGGCGCGCTGCTGGTGGTGGCGCCCCTCGCCGTGATCTTCACGCAGGCCTTCCGGCTCGGCGTTTCGACCTTCGCCGCCAACATCGCCCACCCGGACACGCGCCATGCCATCATGCTGACCGTGCTGACGGCGCTGATCGCGGTGCCGGTCAACACCGCCTTCGGCGTCGCCGCCGCATGGGCGATCACCAAGTTCGATTTCCGGGGCAAGCGCGCGCTCACCGTCGTCATCGAGATTCCGTTCTCGATCTCGCCCATCGTCGCCGGCGTCGCCTATCTCTTCGTCTACGGCCTGCAGGGCCTGTTCGGCCCGGCCTTGCAGGCGGCCGAGATCAAGGTGCTGTTCGCGCTGCCCGGCATTGTGCTCGCCTCGATGTTCGTCACCGCGCCCTTCGTCGCGCGCGAGCTCATCCCGCTGATGCAGGCGCAGGGGCGCGATCTGGAGGAGGCCGCGACCTCGCTGGGCGCGAGCGGATGGCGCACCTTCTTTTCCGTCACCCTGCCGAACATCCGCTGGGCGCTGCTCTACGGCGTGGTGCTGTGCAACGCCCGCGTCATGGGCGAGTTCGGGGCGGTCTCGGTCGTCTCGGGCAACATACGCGGCCAGACCAACACGCTGCCGCTGCATGTCGAACTGCTCTACCACGACTACAACACGGTCGGCGCCTTCGCCGCGGCGTCGATCCTCACTCTGCTCGCGCTCGTCACCATCGTCGCCAAGGTGCTCCTGGAGCGCCAGGGCGCCGGCCGCGTGCGCCGTCCCTCCCTTGCCGCCTCCGCACCTGCCGAAGGAACGAAGCCATGAAGATCACGCTCGACAAGGTGGTGAAGACCTTCGACACGTTCCGCGCCGTCCACGGCGTGTCGCTTACGATCGGCAGCGGCGAGCTGGTGGCGCTGCTCGGCCCCTCCGGTTCGGGCAAGACCACGATCCTGCGCATGGTCGCCGGGCTCGAATATGCCGATGGCGGTACCATCCGCTTCGGCGATCGCGACGCGACCAACATTCCCGTGCGCGAGCGCGGCGTCGGCTTCGTCTTCCAGCACTACGCGCTGTTCCCGCACATGACGGTCGCCGAGAACGTCGCCTTCGGCATGAAGGTGTCGAAGCGGAAGCGCAGCCGCGCCGGGATCGACGCGCGCGTCACCGAGCTCCTTTCGTTGATGAAGCTCGACGGCCTCGGCGGCCGCTATCCCGGCCAGATTTCCGGCGGCCAGCGCCAGCGCGTGGCGCTGGCTCGCGCGCTCGCCGTCGATCCGAAGGTGCTGCTCCTCGACGAGCCGTTCGGCGCGCTCGACGCCAATGTCCGCCGCGAGCTGCGCCGCTGGCTGCGCGAAATCCACGACGAGCTCGGCATCACCACGCTCTTCGTCACCCACGATCAGGAGGAGGCGCTCGACCTCGCCGACCGCGTGGTGATCCTCGACCACGGCCGCATCGTGCAGGAAGGGACGCCGCAGGAGGTGTGCCGCGCGCCGGCTTCGGCCTTCGTCACCCGCTTCCTCGGCGACGCCAACCGGCTGGTCGCCGAGGTGCGCGACGGGCGTGCGCTCCTTGCCGGCGGCAGCGTCGATGCCGGGGGCGTCCCGGACGGCCGCGCCGAGATATACGCCCGCCCGGCGGACCTCGAATGGGGGGGCGAGGGCGGCGGCATCGAGGCGACGGTCGTGCGCGTCATGGACCGCCCCGACACCCGCCGCCTCGTCGCGCGGCTTGGCGACGGCGAGACCGTCGAGCTTGACGTGGCGCCCGAAACCGTGGTCAGCGTCGGCAGCCGGGGTCGGGTGAGGCTGCGTCGCGCCAGCGTGTTCGCGCTCGAATGACCCCGGCGGGGCCGATGGCGACTTGAGTGTTCGACTTGAGTGTTCGACCGGCGGCTCCATGTGGCTGGAATATGCGACATGGTCGTCGGAACGGAACATTCGCGCAATGAGCGGCAGGAAATCCTTTGTCATCATCGGCGGCGGCGCGAGCGGCGTGCTCCTGGCCGCGCATCTGCTGCACTCCGGCGATCCGGCGCTGCGTGTGACGGTCGTGGAGCGGACGGGCGCGTTCGGCCGCGGGCTCGCCTATTCCGCCACGCTTGACGACCACGTGCTCAATGTCGGGGCGCACGCCATGAGCGCCTTTGCCGACGAGCCCGACCATTTCCGGC
>JALHFU010000206.1:0-5062 GCA_022838525.1 Hyphomicrobiales bacterium
CATGGCATCGAACGAGGACGCCCGCGCGGCGCGAGAGGCGAAGCTCGACGAGCTGCACGAGAAGCTGACCGGCGCGGTCGAGTCGCTGGTCTCGGGTGACGACTGGCGCCAGGCGCTCGCCTTCGCGGCGCGGTTCCGGTCGCGGTCGTTCAACAACACGATGCTGATCTGGGTGCAGCACGAAGCCGCGTTCGAGGCAGGCCGCGTGCCCGAACCCTTCCCCACCCTGGTTGCCGGGTACCGGCAGTGGCAGGGGCTCGGTCGGCAGGTGATGAAGGGCCAGCCGGGCTACATGATCTTCGCGCCCGTGACGGGCCGGTTCGCCACCGCGACCCCTGCCGATGCGGGCTCGTGGCGGCGGCTCGGGCCGAGGGAGACGCCGAAGGCCGGCGAGGTGGTGCGCTCGCGGATGGTCGGAGCCCGGCCGGCCTACGTGTGGGATGCCTCCCAGACCGACGGAGAACCATTGCCAGTTCCGCCCGCTCCGACGCTGCTGGAAGGCGAAGCACCCTCGGGGCTGTGGGACGGGCTGGCCGGGCAGATTCGCGGCGCGGGGTTCGAGGTGCTGCGGGTGCCACACGAGGGGATGATCTCCGGCGCGAACGGCATGACCGACTATGAGGAGCGCACGGTAGCGGTGCGGGAGAACATGGACCCTGCTGCGCAGGTCAAGACGCTCGCGCACGAGCTGGCGCACGTGCTGATGCACGATCCCGACGACGAGGAAGCACGTCAGCATCGCGGCATCCGCGAGGTCGAAGCCGAGTCCGTCGCGCTGATGATCGGTGCCGCGCACGGCATGGACACCACCGGGTACACGATCCCGTACGTCTCGACCTGGGCCGCCCGCGTGGACGGCCAAGAGCCCGTCCAGGTGGTGCAGTCCACCGGCGAGCGGGTGCGGAAGACCGCGCTGGCGATCCTCGACCAGCTCGACACGCTCCAGGTCGGCGACGGCACCCCGCCCGGACTCGAACGCGACGCTCCCAGTCCGCGCACCTCCCGTACGGCTGCGAACTCGGTGGAGACCGATCGTCCGCGTGCTGCGTCGGCGCCAGCGCTGGCAGGGCGGAGGCTGTGATGCCCGAAGCATTCGATGTCCTGGCGGCGCTCATTCGCGTGGATCGTTCACCGAGCCTGGGGCTCGCGGCGCGGAGCCTCGCGGCGGCTGGCGTGCCCGTGTTTCCGTGCGTCGTCGAGGGGAAGCGTCCGCTGACCCGCCGTGGGTTCCTCGACGCGAGCAGCGACCCCGAACACGTTGCCGATTGGTGGTCGCGCACACCGAACGCGAACATCGGCATCCCGACCGGCGCTCCATCCGGCGTTGTCGTCGTCGATGTCGATGTCCACGGCCCCCACGACGGCCGCGCGGCGTTCCAGCGCGCCACCGACGCGGGGCTCGTCGATGGCGCGGGTCTGCTCGTGCGCACACCCACCGGAGGCGCGCACGTGTACTTCCCGGCGACCCCGGGCCGCGAGCAGCGGTCGTGGCAGGCAGCCACCGCGGGCGTCGACTTCCGGGGCGACGGCGGCTACATCATCGCTCCTCCCTCCCGGCGAATCATCGACGGCAGTGTGTGCCGCTACGAGGTCGCGGACATCGCCGCGCACTCGGTCGGTCATGTGGACGCGGCCCGTCTGCGGGACTTCCTCGACCCGCGCCCCGTCGCTCCACTACGCGCCAGCAGCGGCTCGATGGATGAGGATGCTGAGCGGTTGGCGACGTGGGTCGCTGGGCGGGGTGAGGGCGAGCGGAACCGAGGCCTGTTCTGGGCTGCCTGCCGCCTCGCAGAGAACGGCGTCTCGCCCGCCGAGGCGCTCGATGCGCTGGGTGCTGCGGCACAGTCGGCGGGTCTGGGTGATCGCGAGATCACCACGACCGTGCGCTCCGCCTACCGAGCCACCCAGCCCGCATCCGAAGTGACGCCCGGCGGCCGGAGCCAGAGCGCGGGTCGGTGGTTCGGTCGCTCGGCGAGCCCACCGTCCGCAGCCTTGGGGAGGGCTGGGCTGTGAGGCGTGAATCGGGAGGGCGGCGCTGGGCCGCGATGACGGCGGTCGCGGGGACGGTGTTCATCGCCGCCGGGGCGTTCTGGCTGTCGTTCACGTCGTTGGCCGATCTGGCTGCTCGCTCCGGGATCGGGGCTGGGCAGGCGTGGGCGTGGCCGCTGATCGTGGACGGCATCATCGTCGTCGCGACCGTTGCCGTCGTCGCTCTCGCCGGGCAACGCTCCGCCTGGTACCCCTGGGCACTCCTGACCGGTGGCGCGCTCGTCTCGGTCACCGCGAACGCGATCCACGCCGTCGTCGCCGCCGACGCCGACGTTCCCAGCGTTCTTGCCGCCTCCGTGGCCGCCGTACCCCCGGTCGTGCTGCTCGCGATCACGCACCTCACCGTCATCCTCACCCGCACCCCGAGCCCGGCACCGGTACCGGAGACGCCGGACCGGCACGAGGTCGCCGTGCTGGCGTCGGCTCCTGCCGAGGTCGAGTCGCTCGATCCGGCGGATCGTCGGGCGTTGGGGTGGGAGCTGCGCGAGGCGGGGTGGTCGAACAAGCGGATCGCCCGCAAGCTCGGCGTGCATCCCTCGACCGTGGGCCGCTGGTTCGCGCCCGCACACCTTCCTACTGACATCACCGGTTCCGCCGACGAGCGGGAGGAGACCAGCCCATGAACACCACCGACAACCCGCAGCACAACGACCCCCGCCACGATCCGCAGCGGATCGTGCCGACCCCAGCCGACGAGGCACTCTCCGTGCCGCATGAACACCGCGAGTCTGCCGCTGAAGCCTCGACGACGCCGGAAGCGGTGCGTGCCGCACAGGTCGCCCGCACCGAGAAGCAGCACGCCGCGGTGGTTCGTGGCCGGGGTGTGGAGTGGGTGCGCCCGACCGATCTGATGGCGCGGCATTCGGCGAACGTCGCCGGGCGCGGCCTGGACTTCCAGGCCGAACTCGCCCGCCGCACCCGCACACCGCTGCGGATCGGGATGCAAGCCGCGCGAGACCGGGCACGTCGTCTTCCGCCGATCACGGCGTTCGGGCGCCGCACCGTCACCACGTCGGCGCCGGTGCGGCCTGGGGTCGGGATCGGGTGAGGGTGGCAGGTCGTGGTCCAGTCGGCAACCAGCACGGGAGGGGCGCGTTCGTGCGAGCGGGCGCGCACCTACCTGCCAGGAGGTGCCGACACCATGACCACAACCACCAACCCAGGCTCCGAGTTCGAGCGCGAGGACTTCACGACCGGCGAGGGCCTGCGCGCTTTGCTGCATCGTCTCCACACGGGCGGTGAGGATGCCTGGGTCAATGATCCGGTTGCGCGCGATCTGATGGAGTTCGCCGCCGAGAAGTACAAGGCGTTGGCGCGCAAGCACCGCCTCGATACCTGGGAGGCGGTCGCGGCGGCGTTCGACGCGATGCAGAACCGCTCCACCCTCGAAGCCCGCGATCCGTGGGCGATCATCACCCACGCGGTGCGGATCACCTGCATCTACGAAGAACGCGCTCAAGGGCTGCTCTGCTCGGTGCATCAAGCCCGCCGCTCCCACGTCTCCGCGTTCCACGACCCCGAAAGGTTCTCCGACCGCGACACCGCCCTGTCCGACTACCACCCCGCCTTCCACGTCACCGACGATCTGCCCAGCGACACCGAGCCCGACCCGCATGATCTGGTGGGGTCGGCGCAGGCCTGCATGTCGGCCACGTCGGCGGCAGAGGACGCGATCACGCTGCTGTGCCTGCTCGACTGGCCGACCGACACCGCGCGGGCCTCGGTCGACCACGTGTGCGGAGCACTCACCAAAGCCGGAACCCGCCAGTCCGCATATGAGGCGCTGAGGCGGGATCGGCACGCCCGCGTACTGCTCGATCTGCCCCGCCGTACCTGGACCGCGCTGCTGCGGGCTCTGCTTGGGAACCCGCACCCCGCCTACGCGACGACCAGTGCCGGTCGTGGGGTGCTGCTGCGGCTTCTCCTCGGTGAGACGCTGGAGCTGCTGCTGCGCGACGACGATCTGATCCTTGCTCTCGCGCTCGCGGCTCCCAGGCATCGGGGCGGTGAGTAGCGATGACCGGCACTGAGACGGGCGTGCAGCTAGACCGGGCCGTCGATTCCCTGATCGTCGGCACCCGCCACCGCACCGACCTCGGAGACATCGAAACCCTCGCCGCGTCCATCGACCGCGATGGGCTGCTTCAGCCGTTGACGATCACCATCGACGGGGTGCTCGTCTGCGGGGCGCGCCGTCTGGCGGCGATCAAGATGCTCGGCTGGCGCACCGTCAGCGTCTGGGTGCGCGGCGGCCTGTCGGACCGGCTCGGGAAGCTCCTCGCCGAGCAGGACGACAACATGCTCCACAAGCCCTACAACCAGCTCGAAGCCGCCGCCCTCTACCGCGAGATCAAGGAAGTCATGGCCGAAGACGCCGCCCGCCGGAAGTCCGCCACCCAGTTCAGCGCCGGACACCAGCCGGGAAATGACGGTCCCGCAAAATTTGCGGGACCGTCAGGCGCGCTCGGCGACGCACGAGAACTCGCCGCCGCGATGATCCCCGGCGGCGCATCACACACCACGCTGGAGAAGGTCGGCTACATCGAAGAGATCGCCGCCAACCCCGCCCAACCCGAGACGCTACGGGCGGAAGCTGCGGCGGCGTTGAAGCGGATCGAAGCAGGCGACCCGGTGCATCCGATCTACCAGGCGATCCGCGATTCTGCGGATGCTGCGCGTGAGGTGCGTGAGGCGACGATGCACGCCCTCGCCGAGGATGCCGTCGCCCGCGCCAACGCGATGAAGAAGGGCAAGAAGCCAAAGCCCCGACCCAAGCCACTCCCGCCCGACGACGCACCCCCGGTGCGGTATCCGGTGCGGGCATTCGTCCAGACCTGGGGCGAACTCACCAACTGGTGGACCCACTACGACATCGACCTGCTCGCCGTCGAACTGATCGACGACCAGTACGAGAACTTCCTCACCGTCGCCGAAGCCACCGCCCGCTTCGCCGACGACCTCCGCACCACCCGCGAGGCACACGCAGCACAGCCGATCCTGCGCGCACTCTGAC
>JALHFU010000025.1:0-28944 GCA_022838525.1 Hyphomicrobiales bacterium
GAAATAGACGGCGTGGTTGCCAGATCGGTGGAACGCAATGCCCGCAGCGTTGGCGCCGGAAGCGAATGCCTCAATGAAGGTCCCGGCGCCAGTTGCCTGACCGATGCTCGTCAGGTTCGAGGTGAAGCGCTTGAGGCCGGTGATCGTCTGGACGCTGCCGCCTATGGTGAGGAACGCAGACGCTAGCGTGGTTTTGAGGTTCGCCCACGTAAGCTTTTTCAGAACATTCGATGCGGCGCTGTCGATCAGCGGGATCGTGTCCGCGTCTACGGGCGTGGCCTTTGATGCAGCGCCGTGGATCCCGATCCAGCTCCGTAGAGACCGCCGAAGATCAACCCATCGCCCATGCCCGCGGCGATGCGAGGCAACAGCGTGCTACCGGCCGCGCGAGCCGTCAGAGACGCTGGAGCCGTCGCAAGGCCCTGCGACAGGCCATCCAGTCGCAAGCGGCGAGGATTGCGGAGTTGGGGGCGGGGCTGAGTGCCGCCATCCAAGCGCTCGAAGAAGCGGAAGAAGACGTTGAGCATTGGGGCGGCTATGCCAGCGAGTATTTCCGCGACAAGCACGATCTTGACGGTGATCTTGATCGCATAGCGAAGCAAGCGGCGCACAAGGGCCGACAGATGTCGTCTACCTCTACGAGCGTCCCGCAGCAGTGACGGAGGCGATGGTCGAGGCCGTAGTTAAGGCCGTTCGGCCCTACACTCGCGATACTCTTTTCCTGGACGAGCATCAAATCCTCGTCCGCGCCGCCCTCAAGGCCGCGATGGAGGCTGGACGCCATGACTGATCACACGAAGCAGGAGACGACGGCGATGGACAGAATCGAGATTGCCAAGGCGATCTATCATGCCACGCCGCGAAACAAGCCGTTCGAGCAACTGTCTGCGTTTAAGCGGGAGCGGATACTTGCCGAGGCTGACGCTTTCCTGGCGTCGCTTTCCGCCGCCGGCTACCGCATCCTCGGCCCGGATGAGGTCGACACGGTGACGTTGGAAAGGGCGGCAGAAGCGGCAGAGAACGCAACCATACGGGTATCGTATGGCATCTTAAACCAAGAACGAGATGAACCGATCCTGCATCGGGCATCCATTGCCACAGCAATCCGTGACCTCGGGAGGAAGCCATGAAACTGACCGAGCACGAAGGCGAATTCATCGCGGAGATGGAGGTCGAGCCGGGCGGCCCGAACGAGTGGGCGAGCTTCGACCCGCCATTCTTGCGGAAGTCTTACGACCGATTCGTTCGCAAGGGTTGGCTGGAATATCGTGGCGATGGTCGCAATCGCGAGTTCCGCTGGACCGACGCCGGCCGCGCAGCCCTTCGGGAGGACGGGAATGCCTAAAGTTTGGTGCGTCAGTGCAAATGACGGTCTGTGGTGTGCGGCAGCGGTAAACGACCGTCCGGATGAGGCGGCGCCGAGCGTCAAGACACGTTGCGGCCACAGTATCGTTCTGCCGCATGGTTTTTCGGAGCGGGTGCCGACTTGTCCTGACTGCCGGGCCAAGCACGCCACCCGCCCGGAGGAAGACGGTGAGTAGGGCGGCCCTTCCCCTGCCCGCTCGACGGCTTCTCACGACCGAGGAAGCGGCGTCATACTGCGGCGTGTCTGTGCCGACGCTCAAGGCGCATGTTCGTGTCGCGCCTGTGAAGATCGGGAATAGCGTGCGCTATGACGTGAAGGAACTTGACCGCTGGCTGGATAGCCGAAGCCAATCAGAACCCGTTTCCGGGGATGACTGGCTGAGGCTTCTCGATGAGGGTGAAGGTGCGCGGGCTTAACCGATACAGGGACCGACATGGGAAGATGCGGCTCTACCATCGCAAGAGCGGCACGCCGATCGATCCGAACCTGTCGGGAGCGGAGATAGCCGCAGAAGTGGCACGGCTCGACGCCCTGCACGCGCCACAGGCAGTAAAGGCCGGCACGTTGGGCGGACTGCTGGAAAGCTACAAACAAGCCCCGCGCTTTACCGACCTCGCGCCCCGCACCAAGTCCGATTATCACAAGTGCATGGACTATCTGAAGCCGCTGGCCGGGACCCCGTTGACCGTCATCAACACTGCGTTCATGGCGAAGCTGCGCGACAAGACGGTGAAGGCGAAGAAGGCCGCGTTCACCAACCACATGATCGCCATGCTGTCGAGCGCGTTCAAGCACGGGAAGGAATACGATCTTGTCGAGGCAAACCCCTGCGCCGATCTCGACAAGGCGAAGATGGCGAAGGATCGCAGGAAGCCAAACCGGCCATGGAGCGCCGACGAGCGCCGGAATGTGCTGGCGGCCGCGCCATCTCACCTGAAAGCTCCGCTCGCGTTGGCGCGCTTTCTTGGCATCCGCAGGGGCGACATTCTGAAACTGCCCGCCATGGCTTACCGAAATGGCTATCTGACGTTCAACACGTCAAAAACCGGGAAGGCGATGAAGTTGCCGGTGCTGGGGGAGTTGAGGGATATTCTGGACGCTGCGCCGAAGGGAAAGACCGTGACCATGTTGTGCGTCAATTCGCACGGTGAGGCGTGGACGGAAATGGGCTTCACGGCGTCGGTGCGCAAGTTCTTTGCCCGGTGCGAAAAGGCGGGCATCGCATCTCCCGGCCTGACCATGCACGGCCTTCGCCATTCGGTCGCCGCCGAGTTGAAGGCGCAGGGCTACACCCTGGACCAGATCAAGGACTATCTCGGTCAGGAGACGGTCGAGATGGCCGACCATTATTCTTCGTCGGCAGACGTATCGGGGGTCTTGATCGACATGGCGAATGTGCTACAAGGCGGCACCAAACGGGAACGGGTTTTGCATAACCCGAGCAAGAAAGGTGCATAACCTTTCCGCCCCGTCCAGCCAAGCGATTGAAATCGTTGGGTTTTGGGGAATAGGTTAACGGTAGACCCGCGGACTCTGACTCCGTTAGTCCTGGTTCGAATCCAGGTTCCCCAGCCAATCTGCCTCGAAATAGCCCCGCAGACCACTGAAACGCCGGCTTGCCCGCGGTAGCATCCGTTCCCTTCCCCCTCTTCGCGAGTGGTGTCCATAGGTGGTCTATCCGTCCCTGGACGAGCGGAGACTGGCGGGTCTGGTAGCCTAGAATGCCCGGCGAGGCATCACCGGTGCGACGATCGTTCCACGCCCGAGGCTGAAAAACTTAGCCATCTGACGAAGTTTCTCTTGCGCCGCCGACGGATCGTGCAATAGTTAGTATTATGGCTAAGCATGATCCCGATCTCTCGCTGCTCTTCCACGCTCTGGCCGATCCGACCCGCCGGTCGATCCTCACCCGCCTCGCCGAAGGGCCCGCGCGGGTGACGGATCTGGCTGGCCCCACGGGACTGCGTCTGCCCACGGTGATGCGGCACCTTTCCGTGCTGGAGGAGGCGGGGTTGATCGCCACGTCCAAGGACGGGCGGGTCCGCACCTGCGCCATCGTGCCCGAGGCTCTGGAGCCGGTGCGGACATGGCTCGACGAGCAGCGGGCCATCTGGGAAGCCCGGCTCGACCGGTTGGACGCGTTTGTGATGAACGTGATGAAGGAACGTGAAAAATGACCCGGAACCCGGCTACAGACAGCACGAGGCGAACTACGCCTGATGATGGAAGAAACCGTTTTGCGACGCTGACCTTCGAGAGGGACGTGGCCGCGCCGTCGTCGGTGTTGTGGGAGGCATGGACGGCGCCGGCCGCGCGGGCAGTCTGGGCCGCGCCCACGCCCTCGGTCACCGTGGAATTTCTGGAGGCCGACACCAGGGTTGGCGGACGCGAGGTCTCGCTCTGCAAGGTCGAGGGCCAGCCGGTCATCCGCTGCGAATGCGGCTGGCTGGAGTTGCAGCCGGCGATGCGCAGCGTGAACTACGAGGTGGTTTCCTGCGGTGGCGTGACGCAATCGGCAGCGCTGGTGACGGCGGATATCTCCGGCACGGACGCGCGCAGCCGGCTGGTCGTGACGGTGCAGCTTTCCTCGCTGGCCGAGGATATGGAGGCTGGCTACCGACAGGGCTTCGACGCGGGACTGGACAATCTCGCCGGGGTTGCCGAGCGGACCATGGTGCTGCAGCGGGTCATACGGGCGCCGCGATCCATCGTATGGGGTGCGTGGATGAACCCCGAGACGCTGCCGCAATGGTGGGGGCCGGACGGATTGATCGCGCCCGACGGCACGGTCTTCCCGAACCACCATCTCTACAGCGAGGTCCGGCCGGAGGAGAGGATCGGCTATACGTTGCTATGGGGCGAGAACGGGCCGAAACATGCCGACGCCTGGGCCTCGTTCGAGGATCAGGACGGTGCGACGAAGGTGACGATGGGCATGGTGTTCAGCACGGCTGCCGAGTTCCAGGAGGCGAAGGGCTTCGGTGCGGTGGAACTGGGGCTGCAAACCCTGGGCAAGCTGGAGCGCTTCGTCACATCCCGCTGAGCTTCCCATCGGTTCGAAATGGGCTTGCCGAAATGGAAGGACCACTTTCTCGCAGCAAGCACCAGCGGCGCGTGTATGACGTGGCTTTTTGTTCTCGGGCAGCTTTGCCGTGTAGGCCCCATGCCTCCATTGCGGCACCGATCTCCTCTTCGGCGCACGCGTTGCGGCCTCGCGCGAGGGAAATGTGAGAATGGATGAATGACCGGCGTCGCGATTGCCTGAAACGAAGCGACGCCGGTAGCGGTTCTCAAAATCGGCGCGCCGCTTGTTGCGTAGCGGAGCGCGCCGCACATGCATCCGTCCTTACAGGCTTCGGTCATGCCCCGCGCTGGCGTCCTCGCGCATTGCCAGCTCCTGCGCCTTCGGCACGGACAGCCACAGCGCCAGCATGAAGCCCGCCGCGCCGCCGAGCAGCTTGCCGAGCATCAGCGGCAGGATGATCGTCGGCTGGAAGTTGGCCGTGAAGGCGAGATGGTCGCCGAAGGTGAAGGCCGCGCACACCGCGAAGGCGATGGCGAGAACCTTGTCCTTCGCCTGCATCCTGCCGACCAGCCGGTACATGGCGAGGATGTTGGCGCTGGCCGCCAGCAGCCCGGCCGCGCCTTCCGGCGACACGCCGATGCGCGAGCCGAGCGCCTGCATCGGTCCGGCGAGATACTTGGTCAGAAGGTAGACCATCGGGAACGCCCCGGCCAGCATGATGCCGATATAGCCGGCGATCTCCAGCGCGCGGAACTGGTCCTGCTCGTCGGCGATGATCGGGTCGAAACCCCAGGCGCCGAACGCCCAGGTGAAGAAGCCGGTGAAATATTCGACGATGGAGGCGACCAGCACCAGGGTGATGCCGGCATACATGATACGCCCGAACCACAGGAAGCCGTTGATCATGGCGTCGGGCACGAAGCGCAGACCGAGCGCGATGGCGACGCAGAACACGATCAGCGGGAACAGGTTGCGCAGGATGTCGCCGATGCCCATCGCCACCTCGTGGCTGGCCGCGGCCGTGGTCGAGACCTCGGGACGCACCTCGAGTCCGGCCAGCGCGATGAGCGAGGCGGCGATGAACACGCCGACCGGGACGCTCAGGATGCCCGACATGATGCCGAGGGCCATGTATTTGTGGTCGGACTTGTCGAGCATCGCCAGACCGACCGGTATGGAGAAGATGATGGTGGCGCCCGACATGAAGCTGACGATGGTGGCGACCATCCAGGCGTCGCGCGAGCCCGCCAGCGCGTCGGCGAGCTGATAGCCGCCCATGTCGCCGGCGATCAGCGCCGTCGCCGCGATCGAGGGGTCGGCGCCCACCGCCGCGAACAGCGGCCCGGCGGCGAAGCGGATGAACTCCGACAGGTAGGGGATCGCGGCCATGATGCCGGCGACCGGAATGAAGATCGGGCCGATGGCGTGCAGGCCCTCGACGAACTCCTTGCCCAGCCCGCTTTCGGGATTGCGGATCGAGGCGATCGCGCCGGCGACGGCGCATATCATGATGATGTAGATGATGTAGGTGCCGATTGAAGCCATCTGCCTTCCTCCCGTTTGCGCGCGATGCGCGCGGCCTGTTTGCGCGCGGCAAGCGCGTCGGCGCGGCGTCCGCGATCAGCTCTTCACGCGTTCTCCCTGCGGATCGTAGAGCGGCGCCATGTGGATCGTCGCGGCGACGCGCTCGTTCGCCACGACGAGTTCGTAAGTTCCGGACGACAGGAACGCGTCGTCCACCCCCTTCCCGTTGCGCACGTAGCCGTAGCCGATCGGCCGGCCGAACGTGTAGCCGAAGCCGCCGCTGGTGAGGTAGCCGACCGGCTCGCCGTCGCGCAGGATGGTCTCGCGGCCGAGGAGCACGACGTCGGGATCGGCGGTAACGAAGCCCGCGAGCCGCTTGCCAAGCGGGCCGGCGGCGGCGGCCTCGCACGCCTCGCGGCCGATGAAGGGCGTGCCCTGCTTCAGCTTCACGGCCCAGCCCAGCCCCGCCTCGAACGGGTTGTCGTTGGGGGTGATGTCGGCGCCCCAGGCGCGGTAGCCCTTCTCCAGCCGCAGCGACTCGATGGCGCGGTAGCCGGTGGGCCGGATGCCGTGCGGTGCGCCCGCAGCCATCAGCGCGTCGAACACGTCGCCGGTGCCTTCGATGGGCACGTGCAGCTCCCAGCCCAGCTCGCCGACATAGGTGACGCGCAGCGCCCGCACAGGATGGCCGGCGACCACGATCTCCCGGACGCCGCCGAACGGGAAGGCGGCGTTGCCGACATCGGCCTCGGTGACGGCGGCGAGCACGTCGCGCGCCCTCGGCCCCATCAGCGACAGCGTGCCGAACCGCTCGGTGACGTCGGAGAGGCGGGCATCGCCGCCGACGGGAAGATGTTCCTCGATCCAGGCGAAGTCGTGGGTGCGCGAGCCGGTGCCGGTGACGATGTAGAAGCGGTCCTCGGCAAGGCGCGCCACCGTCAGGTCGCACTCGATGCCGCCGCGCGTGTTGAGGATCTGGGTGTAGGTCAGCCGCCCGACCGGCTTGGCGACAGTGTTGGCGCAGATCGTCTCCAGCGCCGCTGCGGCGTCGCGGCCGGCAAGCTCGTATTTGGCGAAGGACGACTGGTCGAAGACCCCGACCGCCTCGCGCACGGCGGCGTGCTCCTCGCCGACCGGGCCGAACCAGTTCTGCCGCCCCATCGAGTAGACGTCCCTCGGCTCCACACCTTCCGGCGCGAACCAGTTCGGCCGCTCCCAGCCGAGCTTGGAGCCGAACACGGCGCGATGGCGCTTCAGCCTGTCGTAGAGCGGCGAGACGATGCGCGGCCGCCCGCTCTCGTACTCCTCGTGCGGGAAGGCGACGGTGTAGTGCTTGCCGTAGGCTTCCAGCGTTCGCTTCTCGACCCAGGCGCGGTCGCGGTGCAGGCCGGAGAAGCGCCTGATGTCGACCACCCACAGGTCGAGCGGCGCCTCGCCGCGCACCACCCATTCGGCCAGCACCCAGCCGGCGCCGCCGCCCGAGGCGATGCCGAAGGCGTTGAAGCCGGCGCCGACGAACATGTTGGCGCATTCGGGCGCGCGGCCGAGAATGAAGTTGCCGTCGGGCGTGAAGCTCTCGGGGCCGTTGATCATCTGCTTGACGCCGACGTCGGCGAGCGCCGGCACCCGGGCGATGGCCTGCGTCAGATGCTGCTCGAAATGGTCGTAGTCGTCGTCGAAGAGCTGGAACTCCCACCGGTCGGGCACGTCGCCGCCGGGCAGGCCCGTCACCCAGGACTGCGGGTTGGGCTCGTAGCCGCCCATGACGAGCCCGCCGACCTCCTCCTTGAAATAGGTGCGCCGGTCGGGGTCGCGGATCGTCGGGGCGTCGGACGACAGCCCCTCGATCTTCTCGGTGACGATGTATTGGTGTTTGACCGGATGCAGCGGCACCGACACGCCGACCATCGCGCCGATCTGGCGCGCCCACTGGCCGCCGCAGTTGACCACGCTCTCGCAGGCGATGCGGCCCTGGCTGGTCTCGACCGCCGTGATGCGGTTGCCGTCCATGACGAAGCCGGTGACGCGCACGCCCTCATAGAGCCGCGCGCCGTGCATGCGCGCGCCCTTGGCCAGCGACTGGGTGATGTCGGAGGGGCTGGCCTGGCCGTCGGTCGGCAGCCACGACGCGCCGATCAGGTCCGACGTGTCCATCAGCGGCCACATCCGCTTCACCTCGTCGCGGCCGACGAGGTGCATTTCCATGCCGAAGCTGCGCGCCGTGGTGGCGAGCCGGCGGAACTCGGTCCAGCGGTCCCGGGTGATAGCGAGCCGCAGGCACCCCGTCATCTTCCAGCCGGTCTCGAGGCCGGTCTCCTCGTGCAGCCGCTTGTAGAGCTCGACCGAATATTTCAGCACCCGCGTGATCGAGGCCGACGAGCGCAACTGGCCGATCAGCCCGGCCGCGTGCCAGGTCGAGCCGGAGGTGATCCTGCCCTGCTCCAGCAGCACCACCTCGGCCTTGTGGTCGCGCGCCAGATGATAGGCCGTCGAGCAGCCGATGATGCCGCCGCCGATGACGACGATCCGGGCGTGGGTGGGCAGGGTCTGGGTCATCGGGGGGCGTTTCCGTAGCGGGTGCGATAGGCGTCGAGCGCGGCGTCGAGCCGGCGCAGGTTCTCCTGCGTGTAGGCGACGTAGTCGGTGCCGGGCGCATCGAGATGAAGCTCCGACACCATGCTCCACATCGCCTCGCGCAGCAGCGAGGCGCACTGCATGGCGGCGAGCGAGCGCCGCAGCGGCTCGTCGGGCGCGCGGCCGAAATAGGCGGCGAGAAGCGCCTCCGATTCCTCGGGCGAGAAGCCGGCATTCGAGGACAGGCCGGCGAGATCGAACATGGCGGTCGAGAAGCCGGCATATTCGAAGTCGATCAGCCACAGGCGCTCGCCGTCGTCGAGCAGGTTGGTCGGCAGCAGGTCGTTGTGACCGAAGACGATGGGCAGCGGCGTCTGCACTGCCTCCAGCTCGTCCGCCAGGGCGAGGTAGGACGGCAGGCGCCCAACCATGCGGCTGCCGCCCTCGCGCAGCGTGCGTGCATAGTCGCGCACGACGTGGAAAGGCCAGAACATGAAGCCCGGGCCCGAGACGTGATGCGGCATCGTCTCGTGGAAGGCGCGCACGAGGGCGGCGATGCGCCCGATATTGGCGCGCACGTCGGCCTCGCCATAGGTCCGGGCGCGCAGGTGCCGGCAGACCATGATGCCGGGCTCGGCATATTCCACCGCCGGGGCGAAGGCGGCTTCCTCGGCTGCCCGCGCCGTCATCAGCTCGCGGTCGCGCAGCACGTGGTGGAAGGGAAAGTCCTTGCCGATGCGCACGACATGGCCGCCGGCGTCGTCCTCGACCAGCCAGCTCTCGTTGCTGATGCCGCCCGTCAGCGGGCTGATCCTGATCGGGCCGCTCCAGATCGGCAGAGCCTCGATCTGCGCCGTACGCTCGGCGGTGATCGCGCGAACCTCCGACATCGTCCCTCCCGCGGCTTTGCGCCTGTGGTTATGATGGCAGGATCGGGTCGATGCCCGACCGAGTCAACAGGAGATGTGGTTTTTTGCCTGCTTTATCGTGCTTATCCGCTATAAACAGTCTTTAACAGTCAGAAAGACAACTCCACCCCGATCAGGTTTCGCTTGATGGACTATTCTCCCCGCCACGGCCGTATCCTCTCCCTCCTCGCCGAGAAAGGCACCATTGGCGTCAACGCGCTTGCGGCATTGCTCGACGTCTCGGTCGAGACCGTGCGCCGGGACGTGAAGGCGCTTGCCGGGCGCGGCGAGATCGTGCGGATGCACGGGTCGATCGGCCTGCCCTCGGTGGTGAGCGAGGCACCGTTCGAGCGCCGCATGCGCGAGAATCGCGAGGCCAAGGAGGCCATTGCCGCCCTCGCCGCCGCCAGCATCCGCGATGGCGAGTCGGTGATGCTCGACACCGGCACCACCACCAGCTTCCTTGCCCGCGCGCTGCTCGACCATCGCCGCCTGACCGTGGTGACCAACTCCTCGGACATCGCCCGCACGCTGGCGACGGTCAACGGCAACAAGGTCTACATGGCCGGCGGCGAATTGCGCAGCGACAGCGGCGCGGCGCTAGGCTTCTCGGCCATCGAGTTCGTCAGCCGCTTCAGCGTCGACCACGCCATCATCTCCGCCGGCGCGATCAACGTCGCCTCCGGCGTCATGGACTACGATCTGGAGGAAGCCCAGTTCGGGCAGACGGTGCTTGCGCGCGGGCGTCGCCGCGTCGTGGTCACGGACTCATCCAAGTTCGGGCAGAAGGGGCTGGTGCGGGTCTGCGCGCTCGCCGATTTCGACGAGCTGATCGCCAACCGCATGCCGCCTGCGGATCTGACGCAGGCCCTGCAGGCGGCGGACGTGTCGCTGAGGATCTGCAGCTGACGCAGATCAGGCCGAAGCGTCTGCTTCGGTGGAACGAAAACGTCTCTCCGCGCTTTCGCTCATCAGCGAGTGCGTCGCCGAAACGGTCGACACCGCGCTCATGGAGCCATTTCAGAAGGTCCGGTCTCTCAAGGCGCCACGCCGAAGCCGGGCGGCCGGACGAGGAGCGCCGATGGCGAGGAATGAAGCGGACCGCCCGACGGTGCTCATCACCGGCAGCAGCGGATTTCTCGGCGAAGCGATCGCCGAGGGCCTGCGCGACCGCTACGAGGTGATCGGCCTCGACGTGAGGAAGCCAAAACGACCCGTCGGAGGGATGGAGACGATCGAGGTCGACCTGACCTCGCAGGAGAGCGTCGATGCCGCAGTGACGGAGGCGGCGAAGAGGGCCGGAGGGCGCATCGCCTCGGTCATCCATCTCGCCGCCTATTACGACACGACCGGCGAGGACAATCCGAAGTACGATGCCGTCACCGTTCAGGGAACCCGTCGGCTGCTCGCTGCGCTCAGGCAGTTCGATACCGAGCAGTTCGTCTTCTCCAGCACGCTGCTGGTGCACGCCCCGAGCCCGGAGAAAGGCGTTCGCATCGACGAGGATTCGCCGATCGATCCGGCCTGGGCCTATCCGCAATCGAAGGCCGAGACCGAGGAGCTGACTGCAAGGGAGCGCGGCGGCATCAGGACGGTGATCCTGCGCCTGGCGGGGGTCTATGACGAGGACTGCCGGGCGGCGTTCGTCGCGCAGCAGATCGCCCGCATCTTCGAGCGGCTGCCGACGGCCTATCTGTTCACCGGCGATCTCGGCGCGGGGCAGCCATACCTGCACAAGGACGATCTGGTCGAGGCCATCGTGCGCGCCGTCGACCGGCGTGCCGCGCTTCCGGACGAGACGGTGCTGCTGATCGGCGAGGAGGAGACGCCGTCCTACGAGGAGATGCAGAAACGCATCGGTCGGCTCGTCCATGACGAGGACTGGCGCACGCTCAGCCTGCCCAAGGGCCTGACCAAGGCCGGCGCCTGGGTGCAGACGGAAATCCTCGATCAGGAGACCGACATCAAGCCGTGGATGATCGAGAACTCCGACGACCACTACGAGATCGACATATCGCGCGCCCGCTCGCTGCTCGGATGGGAGCCGAGGCATTCTCTCACCGGAACGCTTCCGGAGATGATCCGCAGGCTGAAGGAGGACCCGACCGACTGGTACGAGAAGAACAAGCTCGAATCCGCGGCGGTCGCGGCGTCGAAGCCCGAACTCGACCAGGCGAGGCGGCGCCTGCGCGGCCCGCTCGAGCGCTCCCGGCAGGAGGTGGAGGAGGAGACGGAGCGGCATCGGGGGCGCACGCTGTGGGCGCCCCTGGCCAATGCCGCGCTCGGCCTCTGGCTGATGACGGCGCCGATGACGCTCGGCCTCTTCGATCCCGTGGCTCTCCCGCCGCCGCCTGCCCTCGGGCACGAAGTGGCGGAGCCTCAGCTCCGCAACACGTGGCTCGGCATCAGCGAGATCCTGTCCGGCCTGCTGATCGCCATTTTCGCGCTGACGGGAATGTCGGCCCGGCGTCAATGGATGCAGTGGGTCACGGCCGCGCTCGGGCTGTGGGTGATGTTCGCGCCGCTGGTGTTCTGGACGACGAGCGCGGCCGCCTACGGCATCGACACCCTGGTCGGGATGCTGGTGGTGGCGTTCGCGGTGATGATCCCGCCCACGCCCGGCATCAGCCGCCGCGCGCTCGCCGCGGACGACGACCGCCCGCTCGGCTGGAGCTATTCTCCCTCCTCCTTCACCCAGCGCATCCCCATCGTCGCGCTCGCTTTCGTGGGCCTATTCGTCTCGCGCTATCTCGCCGCCTACCAGATGGGCCACATCGACGGCCTGTGGGACCCGTTCTTCGGTCCGGGCGAGGCGCCGGTGCGCAACGGCAGCGAGGCGGTGGTGACGTCCTGGGTGTCGAAGGGATTTCCGATCGCCGACGCGGGTCTCGGCGCCTTCGCCTACGGGCTCGACATTCTGGCGGGCACCATCGGCGACCGCCGCCGCTGGCGGACGATGCCGTGGATGGTGTTCCTGTTCGGGCTTCTGATCATCCCGCTCGGCGTGGTCAGCGTGTCCTTCATCATCATCCAGCCGCCGCTGATCGGCGCGCTGTGCACGCTGTGCATCATCCAGGCCGCCGTCACCGTGATCCTGATCCCGTATTCGGTCGACGAGGTGCTGGCCACCATCCAGTATCTCTGGCGCGCGAAGCGGGTCGGGAAGCCCTTCTGGCGAACCTTCTGGATGGGCGGGCCTGCGCTTTCCGAGAACCAGACGCCTAAGGCGGACTTCGACCGCTCGGTCGGGGAATTCATGAAGGACTTCCTGACAGGCGGCGTCACCTTCCCCTGGACGCTCGTCGCGAGCACGGCGCTCGGTGCCCTGCTGATGGCGACGCCGCTCGTCTTCGGCACCGGCGCGCCGCTCTATTTCAGCGACCATATTGCCGGATGCCTCGTCGTCATGATCGCCGTCACCGCCATGGCCGAGGTCGTGCGCCCGGTGCGTTTCCTCAACGTCGCGCTCGGCGCGTGGATCGTCGCGTCGCCGTTCCTGCTCACTGGCGGATCGCCTGTCGCGACGGCAGCCGACGTGGCGATCGGACTGACGCTGATCGGCCTCAGCCTGCCTCGCGGCAAGCGCAGCGACGAGCACTATGGCGGATGGGACCGCGCGATCGTCTGAGCCGCCAGAAAGCGCGAGATGATTCCGTCATGACGTCCGGCCCGGACGGACAAGATCGCATGCATGAGACGCGATCACGCTTTCCTCGTCGGTCGGGATGATGCGCACCTCGATCGACGAGGCGGGCAGGCCGATCTGTCCGGCATGCGCTTCGTTCGCCGCCTGGTCGATCGCCACCCCGAGCCAGCGCAGGCGCTCGCAGACGGACTTGCGGACGAGGGCGGAATGCTCGCCGATGCCAGCGGTGAAAACGAGGCAGTCGAGGCCTCCCAGGGTGTTCGCCAGCGCGGCGGTCTCGCGGGAGACCCGAAAGGCGAAGAGATCGATCGCCTCGCGGGCGCGCGGATCGGCGCTGGCCTCGAGATCGCGCATGTCACCGGAGAGCCCCGAGACACCGAGGAGCCCGGATTGCCGGTAAAGCAGGTCCTCCAGATCATCCGGGGTCATGCCGCCATGCTGCATCAGATAGAGAAGGACGCCCGGATCGATCGCTCCGCAGCGCGTGCCCATCACCAGCCCGTCGAGAGCCGAGAACCCCATGGTCGTGTCGAGGCTGCGCCCGTCCTTCATCGCGCACAGGCTGGCGCCGTTGCCGAGATGGGCGACGACCGTCTTCATGCCGGCCTTCCCTTCCTCGCGCAACCGCCCCGCGACGTATTCGTAGGAGAGACCGTGAAAGCCGAAGCGGCGGATGCCCCTCGCCTCGTAGTCGCGTGGCAGCGCGAAGCGGCTCGCGGGCGGCCTGATCGTGCGGTGGAAGGCGGTGTCGAAGCAGCCGATCTGCGGCAGGTCCGGGCGCAGCTCGAGAAGCGCGCGGATCGGCGCCACGCTGCGCGGCTGGTGCAGCGGCGCGAGCGGCGTGAGCCCGTCGATGGCGTCGACCAGAGCGGGTGTCAGCCGAACAGGATCGGAGAACGAGGTTGCGCCGTGCACGATGCGATGGCCGCAAGCCGCTACGCGGCGGCCACCGAATTCCCGCTCGATCCAGTCCAGCAGGACGCGGATCGCGGCAGCCAGCCCCTCTTCGGGAAAAGATCTTTCCACTAGAAGCGTCCCGTCGACGGCGCTGGCAATGAGGCGCGACGACGCGCCGACATTGAGCGTGCCGCGCGCGGCCGCAGACGGCTCGCCCGTCGTCGGCTCGACATCGTAGACGCCGAATTTGACGCTGGAAGAACCGGCGTTGAGGGCAAGGATCGCATCGCTCATCAGCCGCCGGCCCCGGCGATGCCGCCGCCGGACCAGGTCCAGTCGCGGATTTCGGGCATGTCTTCGCCATGCTCGCGGACGTATGCCTTGTGGGCGACAAGCTTCGCCTCGATCCCATCGGCCAATTCCTTGCCGCTCTCCATCAGGCCGGGCACGCGCCGGATGGCCGCAAGCGCCAGATGGAAGCGGTCGAGCTCGTTCATCACCGCCATGTCGAAGGGCGTCGTCGTCGTTCCTTCCTCGCGAAAACCGTGGACGTGGAAGTTGTCGTGATTGGTGCGCCGGTAGGTCAGCCGGTGGATGAGATAGGGATAGCCATGATAGGCGAAGATGACGGGGCGGTCCTTCGTGAACATCGTGTCGAATATCTCGTCGGAGAAGCCGTGCGGGTGCTCGGTATCGGATTGCAGCGTCATCAGATCGACGACATTGACCACCCTGATCTTCAGGCCCGGCAGAGCGGAACGCAGAATGTCGACCGCGGCCAGCGTCTCCATCGTCGGCACGTCGCCGCAGCAGGCCATGACCACGTCGGGCTCTTCGCCGGGCGGGCAGGTGCAGGCCCATTCCCAGATGCCTGCTCCCGCCCGGCAATGCCTTTCCGCCTCTTCGGCGCCCAGCCATTGCGGGGCCGGCTGCTTGCCGGCGGTGATCACGTTGATGCGGTTCCAGGTCCTCAGGCAATGGTCGGTGACCCACAGCAGCGTGTTGGCGTCCGGCGGGAAATAGAGGCGAACGGTGTCGGCCTTCTTGTTGGCGACGAAATCGGCGAAGCCCGGGTCCTGATGGCTGAAGCCGTTGTGGTCCTGTCGCCACACATGCGAGGTGAGCAGATAGTTGAGGGAGGCGATGGGCTTGCGCCAGGGAAGCTCCGCCGAGACCTTCAACCATTTGGCGTGCTGGTTGACCATGGAGTCGACGATGTGGATAAAGGCCTCGTAGCACGAGAAAAGGCCGTGGCGGCCGGTGAGCAGGTAGCCTTCCAGCCAGCCCTGGCAGAGGTGCTCCGAAAGCACCTCCATGACCCGGCCCTCGCGCGCCAGATGCGTATCGTAAGCCTCGATCCTGTCCATCCAGACCCGGTCCGTGACGTCGAAGACCGCGTCCAGCCTGTTCGATGCCGTCTCGTCCGGTCCCATCAGCCGGAAGTTTCGCGTATCGGCATTGAGCCGGACGACGTCGCGCAGATACTGTCCCATCACGCGCGTCGCCTCGGCGATCGTTCCGCCCGGCTGCGGCACCTCGATGGCGAGACCTTTCCAGTCCGGCAGCACAAGGTCCCGCTTCAGCAGGCCGCCATTGGCGTGCGGCAGCGCGCCCATGCGTTTTTGGCCTTCGGGAGCAAGCGCGGCAAGCTCCGGCAGCAGCCGGCCGGCCGCATCGAACAGCTCTTCCGGCCTGTAGCCGCGCATCCATTCTTCCAGAATCTCGCGGTGTCCGGCATTGCCGCGCGCGTTCGAGACCGGCACCTGATGCGAGCGCCAGAAATCCTCGACCTTCCTGCCGTCGACCTCCTTCGGGCCGGTCCAGCCCTTCGGGCTGCGCAGCACGATCATCGGCCAGCGGGGGCGGCCCGGATCGCCGCCGCCGGTGCGCCATTCCTGCCGGATCGCCGCAATGCGGTCCAGCGCCGTGTCGAGCGTTTCCATCATCGCCGCGTGCATCGGAGCGGGATCGTGCCCCTCGACGAAGAACGGCTCGTAGCCGAGGCCGACGAAGAGGCTCCGAAGCTCGTCGTCGTCCATCCGGGCGAGCACGGTCGGGTTGGCGATCTTGTAGCCGTTGAGGTGGAGGATCGGCAGCACCGCGCCGTCCGTCCGCGGGTTGAGGAACTTGTTGGAATGCCAGGCGGCCGCGAGCGGGCCGGCCTCGGCCTCGCCGTCCCCGACCACGCAGGCCACCAGCAGGTCGGGATTGTCGAAGGCGGCGCCGAAGGCATGCACCAGCGCGTAGCCGAGCTCGCCGCCCTCGTGGATGGAGCCCGGCGTCTCCGGCGCGACATGGCTCGGCACCCCGCCGGGGAAGGAGAACTGCTTGAACAGCTTCTTCATGCCCCCGGCATCGCGGCCGATCCCGGGATAGACCTCGCTGTAGGTGCCCTCCAGCCAGGTGTTGGCGACCATGGCCGGACCGCCGTGGCCGGGACCGCAGACGTAGAGCACGTCGATATCCCGCTCCCTGATGACGCGGTTCAGATGGACATAGATGAAATTGAGGCCGGGGGTCGTGCCCCAGTGGCCGAGCAGGCGCGGCTTGACGTGCTCGGCCTTCAGCGGCTCGCGCAGCAGCGGATTGTCCATCAGGTAGATCTGGCCGACCGACACGTAGTTCGCGGCTCGCCAGTAGCGATCAATCAGCTCGATCTGCCGTCTGCGTTCGGTGCCCGTCGCAACGTCCGTCCTGCGCTCCATCACAATCTCCCTGCATGTCGTTGCCCGTTAACCTAGGCCGCGACGGCTGAGAGGAGAAGGATAACCGAGTGGAGAAGATTGCGGCGCGACGCTTCTTCGCATGCCTGCTCGCGGCGCCGTGCGGTCGATATCAGTGGTGTCGGGCTTGCGGCTCGTCGCGGTCAGCGTGCGTTGGCGGCAGCGTCGATCGCGTCCGACATGATCTCCAGTCCGCGGTCGATCTCGGCATCCGACACCGTCAGCGGAGGCGCGATGCGGAACACGCCGCCCATGCCGGGAAGCTTGACGATGTTCATGCTGAGGCCGCGGCGCATGGCTTCCTCCATGACACGGGCGCCGAGTTCGAAGCCGGGGGCCTTCGTCTGCCGGTCGGCGACGATCTCGAGCCCGAGCAGCAGGCCGCGTCCCCGCACGTCTCCGACGCACTCGAACCTTTGTTGCAGCGACAGCAGGCCGTCCTTCAGCCTCTTGCCCCGCCTGACGGCCTGCTCGACGAGCCCGTCGCGCTCGACCACGTCGAGGACCGTCACGCCGACGGCGGCCGGCAGCGGATCGGAGACGTGGGTGGTGTAGAAGAGGAACCCGCGCTCGAAAGCCTTCTGCTCGATCTCTTCCGTGGTCATGACGGCGGCCAGCGGCAGGCCGGCGCCCAGGGTCTTCGACAGGGTGAGGATATCGGGCGTGACGCCGTCGCGCTGGAACGCGAACATATGCCCGGTCCGTCCGACGCCGGTCTGCGCCTCGTCGAGGATCAGCAGCATGCCGCGTTCCTCGCACTTGCGCTTCAGCGCGGCGAGGTAGCCGGGCGGCAGTTCGAGAATGCCGCCGCTCGACAGGATAGGCTCGGCGATGAACGCGGCAAGGTTGCCCGTCGACTGCCGGTCGATCAGTTCGAAGGCGTCGTCGAGCTCCGTCTGCCAATCGTTGGAGCCGTCCGGATGCATGAAGCGCGGACGGTAGGAATTGGGAGCCGGAATGACGAACGAGCCGGCCGCTGCCGGGCCGTAGCCGCGTCTGCCCGCGCTGTAGGTCGCCGAAGCGGCCGCCCCCGTCATGCCATGCCAGCTCTGCGCGAAGGCGACAACCTCGTGTCCGCCGGTCACCAGCTTCGCCATCCGGATGGCGGCTTCGTTCGACTCCGCTCCCGTCGTCAGGAGTTGCACGCGGTCGAGGCCGGGCGCGAGCGCGGCAAGACGCGAGGCCAGTTCGACGACGGGGCGGGAGAGCATCCCGCTGAAGAGATGGGCGACCGACCCCATCTGCCGCTCGACGGTCGCCACGATGTCGGGATGGGTATGGCCGAGGACGGCGCTCATCTGGCCCGAGGTGAAGTCGAGGATCGCGCGCCCGTCCGCGTCGTAGACGAAGCTGCCCTCGGCCCTCTCGATGATGACCGTCTCGAAGCTGGGTCCGTAGCGCGTCAGATGCTTGCGGGCGGACGCCCAGAAGGCGGGATCGTCGTTGAGCGACATGGGATCATCCTCGGGAATGGCCGTTTCCAAAGGGCTAGCGGCGCTTGCGCTTCCAGGCAAATTGATATTGCTTCATTCGGATATCAACTGGCTTGATGGCATGCGGCTCCTCGATCTCGGACTGCTGAAAAACTTCGCCGTCGTTGCGCGCACGGGCTCGATCAGCCTGGCGTCACTGCAGGTCGGGCGTACGCAGTCGGCGCTGAGCATGCAGATGCACCGTCTCGAAGACCAGATCGGCCAGACGCTGTTGCACCGCAGCGGATCGGGTGTGCGGCTCACCGCTGCGGGAGAGAAGCTTCTGGCGCACGCCGAATCCCTGCTCGCCCGGCACGACGAGATCCTGGCCGACATGAACGGAACGGCGCTCAAGGGTTCGGTGAGCCTGGGCTGTCCGGAAGACTATTCGATCGCCTTCCTGCCGGATCTGCTCAGGGGGTTTTGCGCGCTGCATCCCGACGTCGAGCTGCGCATGGTCTGCGCGCCGACCTCCGAGCTGCGCCCGCTGCTGCATCGGCGGCAGATCGACGTGGCGCTGGTCTCGCTTTCCGACCCCGACAGCAGCGAGGCGATCCGCAAGGAGAGCTTCGCCTGGGTGGCGAATGCTGCGGAGCCGGACGTTCTCGGCCATGCCGTTCTCCCGCTGGCGCTCTCGGCGCCCGTGACGCTCGACTATCGCGCCGCCTGCGATGCGATGGAGGCGGTCAACCGCCGGTACAGGGTGGCCTTCGCCAGCAACAGCCTCGCCGGCCTCATCGCGATCGCCCGTTCCGGTCACGCGATCAGCGTTCTCACGCGGTCGGCCGTTCCGCCGGACCTCCACGTCGTTTCCGCGGGCTTGCCGCCGCTTCCCACGATTGGCATCGCGCTGGAGTTCGCCGAGCAGCGACCTTCTTCGGCCGCAAGGGCCCTGGGCGCTCATATCCGGGCCACGTTGCCCACGATGCAGGGCTCCGCCCCGCCGCACCATTCCGACGATGCCGCCGGGGATTCGGGATACCGCCGGATGTGACCGGCGAATGGCAGGCGGCAGCTCAGCGCGACAGGGCGGCGCGCACGAGGCGGTCGAGCAGCAGCGCCACCGCCACGATGCTCAGCCCTGCCCTCAGGCCAAGCCCCGTCTCCATGCGCATCAGCCCGCGCGTCACCTCGGCGCCAAGCCCGCCCGCGCCGACCAAGCCGGCCAGAACCACCATGGCGAGCGAGAGGAGGATGCACTGGTTGAGGCCCACAAGCAGCGTCGGCTTCGCCGCCGGTATCTCGATCTTGCGCAATATGGCTGTCCTTCTGCCTCTCGATATAATATACCCCCCTATAGTATAACACTGGAAAGGCAGCCGGACGTCATGAGCCACACCATCCGCCAGAAGGAAAAGCTGATCGCGCGCATTCGGCGCATCAGGGGGCAGCTCGAAGGTGTCGAGCGGGCGCTGGAAGCCGAGGCGGCGTGCGGCGAAATATTGCGCCAGCTCGCCTCGGTTCGCGGGGCCATGACCGGCCTGACGGCGGAGGTGATGGAGGATCACCTTCGCGAGCATGTCCTTGCCGCCCCGAGCGAAGCCGAGCGCCGCCAGGGCGGCGAGGAGATGATCGAGGTCATCCGGACCTATCTGAAGTGAGCCGGCTCGCCGGCGGAAAGGAACGGCCCATGGCCACGGATACGGTTTCCTCCCTCTCCCACGATCACGTCTTCCTCGGCGACCGGCACCGGCGCAACGAGAGGCGGGTCTGGCTGGTGATCGCGCTGACGGCGAGCATGATGGTGATCGAGATCGTCGCGGGCACGATCTACGGCTCGATGGCGCTGGTGGCGGACGGCTGGCACATGTCCACCCATGCCGGCGCCATGCTGATCACGGCGCTCGCCTATGTCTATGCCCGGCGGCACGCACGCGATGCGCGCTTCACCTTCGGCACCGGCAAGCTCGGCGATCTCGCCGGCTTCGCCAGCGCCGTCATCCTCGCCCTGATCGCGCTGTTGATCGGCTGGGAGAGCTTCTGGCGGCTCGCCAACCCGGTCCCGATCAGCTTCGAGCAGGCGATCGCGGTCGCCGTGGTCGGCCTGATCGTCAATCTGGCGAGCGCCTGGCTGCTCAAGGACGACCACGCGCACCATCATTACGGCCACGGGCATCATCACGATCACCACGCCCATCACCACCACGGCCCGGCGCGCGACAACAACCTGCGCGCCGCCTATCTGCACGTGCTCGCAGATGCGCTGACCTCGGTTCTGGCCATCGCGGCGCTGCTGCTCGGGCGCAGCTTCGGATGGCTGTGGGCCGATCCGCTCATGGGCGTGGTGGGCGCGCTGGTGATCGCGCGCTGGTCATGGGGCCTGATCCGGGATGCCGGCGGCGTGTTGCTCGACGCCGTGCCGCAGGGCGAGGAACTTCGCGGCGAAATCCGCGAGGCGGTCGAGCGGGACGGCGACCGCATCACCGACCTGCATGTCTGGCAGGTCGGGCCGGGCCACTATGCGGCGATCGTGGCCCTGGCCTCGCGGCAGCCGAAAGAGCCTTCGCACTACCGGGCGCAGCTCGCCCATGTTCACGAGCTGTCGCACCTGACCGTCGAGGTCGAACGCGTTCCCGTGTCCGCAGGGTAGCCGACCTCAGGGCGCGCCTTTGTCTTCGGCGGCGAACTTCCTGCGGCGCGCGAGTTCCGCGTCGAACGGCGTGTCCGGGGCGAAGGAGCCGGGCTCGACGTCGCCGGCCGGCAGGTAGGTGTTGATCACCACGCCGGTCGGCGACGTCTTCGTATCGGCCAGCGACAGCGCCAGCGCCGGGGTGCCCGGTTCGAAGAGGCGCTTTCCGCGTCCAAGGACGAGCGGGAAGATCCAGACGCGGTACTCGTCGATCAGCCGGGCGGCCGTCAGGGTCCGGAGCAGATCGCTGCTGCCGTAGATCTGCATGTCCGGACCGTCGGCGGATTTCAGTTTCGCCACCTCCTCCGCCACGTCGCCGTCGAGGCGCACGGAGTTGACCCAGTCGAGACGGTCGAGGCTGCGCGTCGCGACATATTTGGTCGCCTTGTTGAACCGCCCGGCGATCGCATTGTCGCCCGCATACGGCCAATGCGCAGCGAATATCTCGTAGGTGCGGCGACCCAGCAGCAGATCGAAGGGCTTCGCCATGAGGTCGTTCAGGAGAGCGCCCATCATGTCGTCCCAATAGGGCACGATCCATCCGCCATGGGCGAAGCCGCTTCCGGGGTCCTCATCCGGCCCGCCGGGAGACTGCATGACGCCGTCGAGGGAGACGTAGGCGACGGCGACGATCCTTCTCATGGCCGGTCCTCCTGCTGCTGGCCGCCGGGCTGCGCCGGCTCGAACTGCGTTGCCGGCGAGGTGGGTTGCGTCAGGAACCTCTCGATCACCTGCGCCACCTCCGGGGCCTGGCCGAGATTGTAGTGCGAATAGCCGGGAATGATCGCCAGCCTCGCACGCGAGAACTGCGGATCGATCCAGCCCGGTTCGCGGATGCCGCCGCCGAACAGCGCGAAGAATTCGGCGATGTGCCGCATCGAGACGGAATCGTGATCGGCGAAGATCAGCAGCACCGGCATTTGCAGGCCGCGCACCTCCTCGCGCCAATCCCAGTCCTTCGACATCAGCTCGCCCATGCGATCGAGGAACAGCGGAAACTTGTCCGGGTGGCCATAGCCCTCGAAGATCGGCGTGGCCTTCAGCTGCCCGGCGAGAGAGGCGTCGACGGCGCTCATTCCCTCCTGCGTCTCCCTGTACCAGCCGTCGCGCGAGAAGCCGGTGGCGATCACGATCAGGTTGCGCACCATCCGCGGGTGGCGGACGGCCGTCCAGATCGCCGCATCGGCGCCGTGGGAATAGCCGGCGACGTCGGCCTCGGCGATGCCGAGATGGCGCAGGACGGCGGCGACGTCGTCGCCGTTCCTTTCGTGGCTCATCGGCGTGTCGCGCAGGCCGGTGCGGCCGTGGCCTTCGAGGTCGATGGCGACGACCCGGCGCTTCGCGGACAGCGGCCCGGTGATCTGCGCCGTGGTCCTGATCGGCATGAGCCCGCCGGCCAGCACGACGACGGGTTCGCCCTCGCCATAGGTCTCGTAATAGATCTGCAGCCCTTCGGCTGCTTCCGCGTAGCCGCTGCTTGTCGGTTCCGGTTCCTGCACGACGGGTCCTCCCCTTGAGTCCTGCGCCTGGGCCGGCAGCGGCGCGGCGGCTATCGTCAACGCGAAGCCGACGGCGGCGAGCCGAAGGATTTCAGGCCATTTCGGAAACATTCCGGCCTCCTCTGCCGGTGCTCCCCGCCGGATAGAATTTCGCTGCCTGATGCGATGGCGACGGGCAGGCCGCGGGGACCGACGCCGCATTGAAATACAGGGCGCGGGCCCGGTCCCGTCATCCCTCCGCTCGTCATCCCTCCGCTATTGCCTCGGATATTCGAGCTGCATGGCGACTACATGGGCGGTGCGGTCGCCGTAGCGTGCGGTGATCGCGTCGAGCACCCGGTCGAGGGCATCGGCCGGCCGCCGGTCCGGAAAGGTCGACACGCTTCGGGCATCCGGCCAGTCGGTGCCCGCCCGGTCGGGGACGACGCGAACGCCGTTCATGGTCTCCACCGCGTCGGGCGAGGCGGCGTAGGTCGCGGCACTCGACCGGTAGGTCCTCGACCAGGCGTCAGCCACCAGCGCCAGCGCCACCTCGTCCATGCCCGGCTGGAGCCGGATGCCGAGCTCCTCCCGGTTCCAGAACGCCATCCTGTTGGAGAGCACCGTCGTCGCGAACCGGCGGGTGAGCCTGAACGCGCCGCTCGCATGCCGCGCATCCCACGTTTCGAGGCCGAGGTCGCGCGCGACCGCTTCCGCCCTGGTCCTGCCGGCGATCGCCTCGATCAGCGTCAGCATCATCGGCATGGAGGCGGTGATGCCGGTCGTCGTCGCCACGCCCGCGTCCAGGACCATCCGCCGGTCCGCGACATATCGGATCGTCGGGCTGCGCTTCAGCATCTCGTCGAGATAGTACCAGTGCGTCGTCGCGCGCCTGCCGTCGAGCAGGCCGGCCGCCGCGACAACCTTGGCGCCGGCGCAGATGCCGATGATCGTCGCGCCCTTCTCCGCCTGGCTCCGGAGCCAGGCGAGCGCGGCAGGATCGTCGTCGCGGCTCATGGCCGGCACGATGACGTAGTCCGCGCCTTCGGGATGGGCGGCATCGAACGCGGCGACGGTCGCATCCGGCTCCACTTCGAGCGCCGGATAGAGCTGCACCGGACCCGGCCCTGTCGCCAGCATCGCCACGTCGGCGACGTCGGCGCGCCGCAGGATGCCGGTCGGCGTCAGATAGTCGGTCGTCTCCGTGGCGTCGTTGATGCCGATGACCGCGACCAGCGGCCGCTCGCGCCGCGGCTTGAGCGAAGCGAGCATGGCGTCCGCCTCCGCCTGCGGCACCGGCGGCGCCGCGGCCGCGGCCGGTGCTGCGGGCAGGCTCAGCATCCAGCCGCCGAAGCCCGCCACGGACAGGACGACGAGGGCGATGCCGCCCCAGATCAGGTAGGATTTCGACATGGCTGCGCCTCTCCGGAATGAGAGTAGGAACGAAAGCGCCCTCCACCGGCCGGCTGGCCTTCCCGCGCTCCCGTCGACCGGCCGGACTCTAGCAGCACGCGCATCTGGCAGAAATGACAAAGATGGGGTAATTTCTGCCAATGCACCCTGTCGCCTTCATCGTCTATCCGGGTTTCGAGCTGCTCGACGTTTCCGGGCCGGCATCGGTGTTCAACGGCGCCAATCGCGCCCTGAGCCAGCGCGGGAAGCCGGCGTTCTACACGGTCGCGCTCGCGTCGGCCGGAGGCGGCGCCGTCGAAAGCAGCAGCGGCGTCGCGCTGGAGACCCGGCCGATCGCCGGGCTTCGGCCCGCGGAAGCCCGGACGGTGCTGGTCGCGGGCGCCGAACGCGAGCCCCTCCTGCAGGCGGTGGCGGACCCCGCCCTGCGGGCAGCCCTGCCGCATCTGGCCGGAAAGGCCGAGCGGTTCGGCTCCGTCTGCACCGGCGGCTTCCTGCTCGCCGCGCTCGGGCTGCTCGACGGCCGCCGCATCGCGACCCACTGGGATTCCTGCAAGCCCTTCGCGAAAGCCTTTCCCAAGGTCACGGTCGATCCCGACGCGCTCTACGTGGTCGAAGGCGAGTTGTGGACCTCGGCCGGCGTGACCACCGGCATCGACATGGCGCTGGCGATGGTCGCGCGCGACCTCGACGCGGCGATCGCCGGCGAGGTCGCCAAGCGGCTGGTGCTCTATGCCCGGCGGCCCGGCTACCAGTCCCAGTTCAGCCCGGTCCTCAAGGCGCAGGCGAAGGGCGACAGCCCGTTCGCCGACCTGATCGGATGGATACAGGCGAACCTCGATGCGCCGCTCGACGTGCCGTCGCTCGCCGCCCGCGCCGGCCTGACCGAGCGCACCTTCCATCGCAGGTTCGCGGCGGCGACCGGCACAACACCGGCCCGCTTCGTCGAGACCGCCCGGCTCGACGCCGCGCGCATGCTGCTGTCGCGCGGGCTGTCGCTGAAGTCGGTCGCCGCCCAGGTCGGCCTCTTTCCGCCCGCCCGCCTCGCCGAAGCCTTCGAACGCCGCTTCGGCGTCGCCCCGCGCCTGTTCCGCGACATGCACGCGGAGCTCTAGGCGCCGGTCTTCACAGGCTCGCTTGTCGGCGAGAACCGGTCATCAACC
The DNA here is from genome assembly GCA_022838525.1 of Hyphomicrobiales bacterium. Taxonomy (GTDB): domain Bacteria; phylum Pseudomonadota; class Alphaproteobacteria; order Rhizobiales; family Rhizobiaceae; genus Aerobium. The sequence continues at coordinate 24,816 of JALHFU010000025.1, forward strand.
GGCAACAGTGGCACGGTAGCATGAGGATTGGTCCGACATCGGGAGTCGTTCCGTGAACCAAACCGCCACCAAGCTCATAGACGCCTGCGAACAGCTCCTGTGCGAGATCGACAGCATCGAGCAGCTGACGGCGCGCCGCCTTGCGATGCGCGCCGGAACGACGCCGTCTTCCGTCAGCTATCATTTCGGCTCGCAGGAGCAGCTCGTCATCGCGACGGCCGAACGCGTCTACAAGCGCCTCAACGCCGAGCGGCTTTCGCTGCTCAATGCCGCGGTCCAGAAGGCCAGCCCGAACCCGCCGTCGCTCGAGGACATCATCGCCGCGCTGATCGGCCCTTCGGTACACTGGAATCTCGATCCGGACTCGAAATATCCGGTGCTGTCCCATTTCACCGCCATGGCGGAGCGCAGCCGGGACCCGGAACTCTATCGCTCGATCATCGAGGGCATCGAGCATCACCGCGTGTTCATTCCTTATTTCCGCCTGCTCGCCCCCTGGCTGAGCGAGGCGGAGATCGGCTGGCGCATGAGCTGCGCGCTCGGCATCCGCTCGCAGGTCACGCGCAGCCGCCTGCGCAACGAGGTGCTGACCAACCACACGATCGACTTCTCCGACGCCGACGCCGTCATCGCCCATATCGTCGAGGTGGTCGCACCGATGTTCCGCAGACCTGGGTGAGGCGCCCGCGCCCGTTCGTCCACAGGTTCGAACAGCGTTCGACAACCGTCATGCCGGCGCAACAGGCCGCCACTATTCCGATGCCATCGCTCTACCGAAAACGGGCTTCCGGCAATGGCATCCATCGATATCCGATCCGTCCAAAAGCTCTACGGCAGGACGCCGGCCGTGCGCGGCGTGGACCTCGCCGTCAAGGACGGCGAGTTCGTCGTCGTCCTCGGCCCCTCCGGCTGCGGGAAATCGACGCTGCTGCGCATGATCGCCGGGCTGGAGGACATCAGCGGCGGCGAGATCGCCATCGACAGCCGCGTGGTCAACCATGTCGAGCCGGCCCGGCGCGGCTGCGCCATGGTGTTCCAGAACTACGCGCTCTACCCGCACATGACGGTGGCGCAGAACATCGGCTATGCGCTGAAGGTCGCGGGCGTGCCGCGCACGGAGCGCGAGGAACGGGTCGCGCGCATCGCCGCGACGCTCGGCCTCGAACCGTTCCTGACGCGCAAGCCGTCGGCCCTGTCGGGCGGGCAGCGCCAGCGCGTCGCGATGGGCCGCGCCATGGTGCGCTCGCCCGGCATCTTCCTGTTCGACGAGCCGCTGTCCAACCTCGACGCCAAGCTGCGCATCCAGATGCGGCTCGAGATCAAGCGCCTGCATCGCGAGCTGCGCACCACCAGCGTCTTCGTCACGCACGATCAGGTGGAGGCGATGACGCTCGCCGACACGCTGGTGGTGATGCGTGACGGGCTGATCGAGCAGGCCGGCAGCCCCTCCGACGTCTTCCGCCGGCCGCAGAGCCGCTTCGTCGCCAGCTTCCTCGGCTCGCCGCCGATGAACTTCCTGCCCGCCGTGGTCGACGGCAGCGGCCGGGCCCGCGTGGCCGGCGATCTGGTGGCCTGGCCGCGCCTCGCCTGGGACCTGCCGCAGGGCACGCGCCTCGACATCGCCTTCCGGCCCGCCGCCGCGCGGCTTGCGCCCGGCGCGGCCCGGCCGGACGTGCTGCCCTTCGCGCCGGAGATGGTCGAGGACCTCGGCACCGAGCTGCATCTCCACGGCACGATCGCCGGCACGGGCGTCGCCGTGGCGATCCCCGCCGCGACGGAAGTGCCGCCCGAACCGTTCGGCCTCGCCGTTCCGGCCGAAGCCGTCCACGCCTTCCTGGCCGACGGCGGAGGCCGGGTCGAGCCGCGGGGCATCAGCATCGAGACCAAACAGCAATCCGGAGCAAACGCATGTCGCGAGAGATCACTTTCGTTCACCTGACCGACCTTCACATCGGCGATCACGTCACCGACGACCACCTGTTCAGCGACACGCAGGAGACGCTGAGGGAGATCCTCGCGCTCGTCGCGACCGTCGAGCCGAAGCCGAGCTTCCTCGTCGCCAGCGGCGACCTCTCCAATCGCGGCGACGCCGAGAGCTACGAGATCCTGAAAGGGATCATGGAGAGCATCGACCTGCCGGTCGTCTACGCGCTCGGCAACCACGATACGCGCGAAGGGTTCTATCGCGGCATACTCGGCCGCGCCGACAACCTCGACGCGCCCTATTTCCACGACCGGGTGATCGACGGCGTCCACGTCGTCGCGCTCGACTCCAGCACGCCGGGCTTCATCGGCGGCAGCATAGAGGAAGAGCAGTTCGCGTGGCTGGAGAACGTGCTCGACGAGCACAGGGAGCTTCCGAAGCTCATCGTCTCGCACCATCCGCCGGCGCTGAGCGCCCGCGACGACCTCGCCCACTGGCGCCACATCGCCCACAACCACTCGATGCGCCTTTCCTCGCTGCTCAGGGGCCGCAACGTCGTCGGCATCCTCAGCGGCCACATCCATCACGACCGCGTGTCGCTGTGGAACGGGGTTCCGGTCGTGGTGGGGATGGGTCAGCACGCGGCCACCGACATCCTGCGCGCCGACGTGCTGCGCATGGTGCGCGGCTCGTCCTTCGCCATCGGAACGATCCGCGAAAGCGGCCTCACCGTGTCCTTCGTGCCGCAGCCTTCCGACCGCTCGGAGCTCAACATCTATCCGCTGGAACTCCTGCGCCAGCATGCGGCGCCCGTTCCCGAGGCGGCCGAGTGACCCCCTCCTCCCTTCCCGAAAGGAAACCTCCCATGATCCGCAGACAATTCGTCGCGCTCGCCCTCTCGGCCTGCCTGCTCCCCGCGGGCCTGCTCGTCGCGGGCAAGGCCGGCTTCGCCAACGCCCAAATGGCCGACAGCGTCGCCGAGCCCGTCACCATCTCGTTCTACAGCTACAACCTGTCCACCGCCGGCGCCGGCCGCGAGGCCACGCTGGAGCTCATCGCCGCCTTCGAGAAGGCAAACCCGACGATCAAGGTCGAGCCGATCGGCGCGCCGCCGAACGAGATCCTGAGCCGCGTGCAGGCCGACATGGTGGCCGGCGTCGATGTCGACGTGGCGCAGCTGCCCTTCCGCGAGCTCGTCTACGCCGCCGAGCAGATGGGCGCGCAGGCGCTGGAGGACGTCGCGGGCGACGAGCTCGCCGCCCACGCCGAAGGCTTCGTGCCGTCGGGCCTCGCCCTCGGCCAGGTCGAAGGCAAGACCTACGGCCTCGCCTACGTCTTCTCGACGCCGATCCTCTATATCAACCGCACCCTGTTCGAGCAGGCGGGGCTCGACTCCGACCGGCCGCCGCGCACGTGGGACGAGGTGAAGGCCGCAGGCATCGCCATCGCCGAGAAGACCGGCAAGCACGGCTTCTTCCCCGGCGCCTATGGGCCGATCGACGGCACCTTCGTCTACCAGTCCATCATCATGTCCAACGGCGGCAAGGTGCGCGAGGGCAACAGGCTCACCTTCGCCGACAAGGACCAGGCCGATGCGGTGGCGATGCTGCGCGATCTGGTGGACGCCGGCGCCCATGCGCGCATCGATGTGGGGGCCCATCTCGACACGTTCCAGTCCGGCAATCTCGGCATGTTCCTCTACACGACCGCCGTGCTCAACCACTTCGAGAAGGCCGCCGCCGGCAATTTCGAGCTCGGCCTCGCGCCGCTGCCCTCCTTCGGCGAGAAGCCGACCGCGCCGACGAATTCCGGGGCGGCCATCTTCATGTTCTCGCAGGACCCGGTGAAGCAGCGCGCCGCATGGGAGCTGATGAAGTTCCTGACCTCGGCGGAGGCCTACACGACGATCACGACGAAGATCGGCTATCTGCCGCTGCGTCCCGCCATCGTCGACGACCCGCGCTACCTCAAGGACTGGATCGAGGCCAACCCGAAATATCGCGTCAACCTCGAGCAGCTCGAGCGCCTGACGCCCAACGTCGCCTTCGGCGGCGACAACTACCGGCAGGTCGAGAACCTGATGATGGACGCCGTCAGGGAGGCCGTCTTCGGCAACGGCGATCCCCACGAGGCGCTGCGGGTCGCGCAGGAGCGCGCCCAGCAGCTGATGCCGAACTGACTGACCGCCACCCGCGCCGGAGCTTC
>JALHFU010000026.1:0-26384 GCA_022838525.1 Hyphomicrobiales bacterium
CCGGGAGAGCGCCTGCCGTTTCATCGCCATGTCCTCGACTATTTCTGGACCGCGACCACCGACGGCAAGGGGCTGACGCACTATCACGACGGCCGCGTGGGCCATCCCGTCTACAAGGCCGGCGACACGGGCCATTTCCGCTTTTCCGAAGGCGAGTTCATGATTCACGACATGCGGAACGTCGGCACGAGCGATTTCGTCTTCACCACCGTCGAGTTCCTCGATTCGATCAATGCCGCGATCGACGTTCCCGATTCCATCCGTCGCAAAGAGATCGCCTAGGTCCCGTTCCCGCCTCGTAGCCGAAAGATATATCGCATGACTCTCAACATCGGCCTCCACACCTTCATGCGCGGGGCAATGGCGAGCCGCGAGGACACGATGTCCATCGCGCAGAAGGCCGACGCGTGGGGCTTCAGCCATATCGGCATCAACGACCATGTCGTGGTGCCGACGGACATCGCATCGCGTTACCCCTATACCGAGGAAGGCAACTGGCCGGGCAGGACCTTCGGCGAGGCGCAGGAGATGCTGACGACGATGGCCTTCGTCGCCGGGTGCACGAACTCCATCCGGATTCTGTCGTCGGTCATGATCCTTCCCTACCGTCCGGCTGTCCTGACCGCCAAAATGCTGGCGACGGCCGACGTCCTTTCCGGCGGCAGGATCATCGCGGGTTGCGGCGTCGGCTGGATGCCGGAGGAGTTCGAGGCCCTGGGATCGCCCGCGTTCGGCGACCGCGGCGCCGTCACGGACGAGTATCTCGACGCCTTCCGGACCCTGTGGTCCGACGAGCATCCGTCGATGCAGGGGGAACATGTCCGTTTCGGCGACATCACCTTCATGCCGAAGCCGCTCCAGAAGCCGCGGCTGCCCATCTGGATCGGCGGCGAAAGCCCGGTCGCCCGCCGCCGCACCGTCCGCGTCGGCGACGCCTGGTATCCTGCGTCCAACAATCCCCAGTCTCCTCTGGATACGGTCGGGCGGGTTGCGGCTGCGCAAGCCGAGCTGCGCAAGGCAAGCGAGCAGGCGGGCCGCGATCCGGCGACGGTCGACATGGCGCTCGTCCTTCTGTCGCCCGTGGACTGGCAGGCGCAGCCGGCGAAGGACGGCACGCGGCGTCTGTTCACCGGCAGTTCCGAAGACATGATCGCGGATGCCGCCGCGCTGACGGAGGCGGGCGTGGACCATGTCTCGCTGATCTTCCAGACCTCCACCGCGTCGGAGACGCTCGATCGGATGCAGCGGTTTGCCGAGGAGGTCCTGCGGTCGAAACGCTCCTAGCCCGTGCATTCGACCAGCTATGAGGACGCCCATCATCGTCCTCGGCCGGCGGCATGTCTGGATGGCAAATTTATTCACGCCCAAGGGGCGACCTTTTGGCCCCCCTTTCGACGCCCCTGCCCGTCATCGGAAACGCGTCAGCCTCCTCTTTGCGAGCTTCCTCGGAAGTCGTGCTCAGCCATCCCGGAAACTGCTCCTCCTTACTCTCTTCTGTTCTGTCGGTTTGTGATGAGGTCGTCGACGACGCCTGGGTCGGCGAGGGTTGATGTGTCGCCGAGTGCGGCGAAGTCGTCCTCGGCGAGATGTGTCGCCGAGTGCGGCGAAGTCGTCCTCGGCGATCTTTCTGAGGATGCGGCGCATGATCTTGCCCGAGCGCGTCTTGGGCAGGCCCGGCGCGAACTGGATCAGGTCCGGCGAGGCGATCGGCCCGATCTCCTTGCGCACATGCGCCACCAGCTCCCTGCGCAGCGCGTCCGAGCCCTCCTCGCCCGCCATCAGCGTGACGTAGCAGTAGATGCCCTGCCCCTTGAGGTCGTGCGGATAGCCCACCACCGCGGCCTCCGACACCTTCTCGTGCGCCACCAGCGCCGATTCCACCTCGGCCGTGCCCATGCGGTGGCCCGACACGTTGATCACGTCGTCGACCCGCCCGGTGATCCAGTAGTAGCCGTCCTCGTCGCGGCGGCAGCCGTCGCCGGTGAAGTACTTGCCGGGATAGGTCGAGAAATAGGTCTGGATGAAGCGCTCGTGGTCGCCGTAGACCGTGCGCATCATGCCCGGCCACGGCTGGGCGATGCACAGATTGCCCGACCCCGGCCCCTCGAGCACGGTGCCCTCGCCGTCGACGATCTGCGGCACCACGCCGAAGAAGGGCAGCGTCGCCGAGCCGGGCTTCAGGTCCCACGCCCCGGCGAGCGGCGTGATCAGGATGCCGCCGTTCTCGGTCTGCCACCAGGTGTCGACGATCGGGCAGCGCGCGTCGCCCACCGTGTTGAAGTACCATTCCCACGCTTCCGGGTTGATCGGCTCGCCGACCGAGCCGAGCACCCGCAGCGAGGCGCGCGACGTCTTCCTCACCCACTCGTCGCCCGCCCCCATCAGCGCCCGGATCGCCGTCGGCGCGGTGTAGAAGATCGACACCGCGTGCTTGTCCACCACCTCCCAGAACCGCGACGGCGACGGATAGTTCGGCACCCCCTCGAACATCAGCGTCGTCGCGCCGTTGGCGAGCGGGCCGTAGAGGATGTAGCTGTGGCCCGTCACCCAGCCGACGTCGGCCGTGCACCAGTAGACCTCGCCGTCGCGGTAGTCGAACACGTACTGGTGCGTCAGCGACACGTGCACGAGATAGCCGCCGGTGGTGTGCAGCACGCCCTTGGGCTTGCCGGTCGAGCCGGAGGTGTAGAGGATGAACAGAGGGTCCTCCGCGTTCATCGCCTCGGCCGGGCAGTCGGCGGCGACGCTCGCCGTCTCCTCCTCCATCCAGAAGTCGCGGCCCGGCGCCCAGCCGATCTTGCCCCCGGTGCGGCGCACCACCAGCACCTTCCTCACCAGCACGTGCTGGCGGGCGGCGATGTCGATCGCCTTGTCGGTGTTGTCCTTGAGCGGCACCGGCTTGCCGCCGCGCACGCCCTCGTCGGCGGTGATGACGAAGGTCGACTGGGCATCGACGATGCGGCCGGCCAGCGAATCCGGCGAGAAGCCGCCGAACACAACCGAATGCACCGCGCCGATGCGCGTGCACGCCAGCATCGCATAGGCCGCCTCCGGGATCATCGGCATGTAGATCGTCACCCGGTCGCCCTTCGCCACCCCGTGCTTCTTCAGCACGTTGGCGAAGCGGCAGACATGGCCGTGCAGCTCCCGATAGGTGATGTGCCGGTCCTGCGCGGGGTCGTCGCCCTCCCAGATGATCGCCACCTGCTCGCCGCGTGTCGCCAGATGCCGGTCGATGCAGTTGTAGGAGACGTTGAGCTCCCCGTCCTCGAACCATTTGATCGACACGTCGCCCTCGAACGAGGCGTTCTTCACCTTCGTGTACGGCTTGAACCAGTCAAGCCTGCGCCCATGCTCCCCCCAGAAGCCGTCCGGGTCCGAAACGCTGCGCCCATACCACAAACGATACGTCTCAAGGTCAATCTGCGTATCAGAAACCCAACTCTCTTCAACACGGTGAACACGAGTGTCCGACATTACTTCCTCCTTCGCGGCGCCCCCCCGCAGGCACGCGCGGTCATATTGCGAGGTATTCGTTCCTCAATTGCGGGTTGTCGAGCAGCTCCTTCGCCGTGCCGGTGAACACGATCTGCCCCGTATCCATGATGACGGCGCGGTCGGAAAGACGCAATGCCGCAACGGCATTCTGCTCCACGATCACCGAGGTGATGCCGAGCTCCTTGATCTCGTTGAGGATGCCCTCGATCTCGTGGACGATGACCGGCGCCAGCCCCTCATAGGGCTCGTCGAGGAGCAGCAGCTTCAGGTCGCGGGCGAGCGCGCGGGCGATGGCCAGCATCTGCTGCTCGCCGCCCGACAGCGTCGTGCCTTCCTGCTTGCGACGCTCGGCCAGACGCGGGAAGTGGCCGTAGATGCGGTCGAGGTCCCAGCCGATGCCGGGCGAGACCTGCGACAGGATCAGGTTCTCCTCCACGGTCAGGCCCTGGATGATGCGCCGATCCTCGGGCACGAGCTGGATGCCGGCGCGCGCGGCCTCGTGCGCCTTCATCTGGTGGATGGGCTGGCCGTCGAGCCAGATCTCGCCCTGATGCAGCGCCGGGTCGTCGAGCCGCGCGATGGTGCGCAGCGTCGAGGTCTTGCCGGCGCCGTTGCGGCCGAGGAGCGCCAGGATCTCGCCGTGCTGGATCTCGATGCTCACACCCTGAACGATGTAGCTCTCGCCGTAGTAGGCGTGGATGTCGCGCGCGCTGAAAAGGGGCGCGCCGGTGGTCGCGGCCGTGGCCGGGCCGCTGTCGATTGCCAGTGCGCTCATCAGTGCGCTCCTCCGAGATAGGCTTCCTGCACGCGCGGGTCGCCGCGCACCTGGTCGGGCAGGCCTTCCGCGATGATGCGGCCGCCGGCCAGAACCGTGATCTTGTCGGCCAGCGAGAACACGACATGCATGTCGTGCTCGATGATGACCTTGGTCATGCCGCGGCTCTTGATCTTCTTCAGAAGCTCGATGGTGGTGTTGGTGTCGTGGCGGCTCATGCCCGCCGTCGGCTCGTCGAGCAGGAGCAGGCGCGGCTTCTGGATCAGGCACATGCCGAGCTCCAGCCGCCGCTTGTCGCCGCGCGACAGCGCGCCGGCATGCGCCTCGCGCAGGTGGATCAGACCGACGTCCTCCAGCATGTGCTCGGCCTCCTCGCGGATGCCCTTCTCGCTCTCGACCGAGCGCAGCATGTTGATCTTGAAGGCGCCGTCGCGGCGGGCGAAGGCCGGCGTCATCACGTTCTGGAGCACCGAGAGATCGGCGAAGATCTCCGGCGTCTGGAACACGCGCGAGATGCCGAGCTGGTTGATCTCGTGCGGGGCCTTGCCGGTCAGGATGGTGCCGTCGAAGATGACGGCGCCGCTCGACGGCGGGATGCGGCCGATGATGACGTTGAGCAGCGTCGACTTGCCGGCGCCGTTGGGGCCGATGATCGCGTGCGTCTTGCCTTCCTCGACCTGGAGGTCGACGTCGGACAGGGCGCGCAGGCCGCCGAAGTTCTTCTGCACGTCGGCGACGTGGAGAACGACATTTTCCCTGGTCTGCATTTGCATGATGCGTTCTCCTATTCCGCCGCCTGGGCGCCGACCTGGCGGGCGCGCTTCGAGCCGTTCCCCATCCGGCCGATCCAGGCCGCGACGCGGCGCGCGCCTTCCATGAGGCCGCCGGGCAGGAACACGACGATCAGCACGAAGACGAGGCCGAGCGACAGGTGCCAGCCCTCGCCGACGAATTTCGAGCTGATGGTGACCGCGACCTCCCGGACCCCGTCGGGCAGGAAGCTGTAGAAGCTGTTGAGGACGTTGGCGTTGAACGACGAGAAGATGTTCTCGAAGTACTTGATGATCCAGGCGCCGAGCACCGGCCCGACCAGCGTGCCGACGCCGCCGAGGATGGTCATCAGCACCACCTCGCCCGAGGCGGTCCAGCGCATGCGCTCCGCGCCGGCCAGCGGGTCGGTGACCACGAGCAGCGCGCCGGCGAGACCGGCGAGCATGCCGGAGATGACGAAGGCGCTGAGCGTGTAGGGCCGCGTGTTGAAGCCGGTGTAGTTCATGCGGTTCTGGTTCGACTTGATGCCCTTGAGCATCAGGCCGAACGGCGAGTTGGTGATCCGCATCGCCAGCAGGAAGGTGGCGAGCAGGAAGAAGGCCGAGAAGTAGAAGCCGTTCCACCCTCCGAGCGACATGCCGAACAGGCTCGGCACCGGCATTCCCGGCGCCGGGTCGAAGAACAGGCGGTCGAGATAGCGCGGGTCGGCGATGGCCATGCGCAGGCCGGTCTCGCCGTTGGTGATCGGGGTGAGCACCGAATAGGCGAGGTTGTAGCACATCTGCGCGAAGGCGAGCGTCAGGATCGAGAAGTAGATGCCCGAACGCCGCAGCGAGACGTAGCCGATGGCGAGCGCGAACACGCCCGAGACGACGAGCGCGAACAGGAGCGCCGGCACCGCGTTGAGGCTGAGCAGCTTGAACGACCACATCGCGGCATAGGAGCCGACGCCGAAGAAGGCGGCGTGGCCGAACGACAGGTAGCCGGTGAGGCCGAACAGGATGTTGAAGCCGATGGCGAAGATGCCGAAGATCATGAAACGCTGCAGAAGGTCCGGATAGGCCGCCCCGAACGGGGTGGCCAGGATCGGCAGCAGCAGCACCACCGCCGAGAAGCCGGCGAAGAGGATGAGGTCGTTGCGCGACATGAAGCTGGTCATTTAGGCCTCCATCACGCCGCGCCGGCCCATCAGTCCACGAGGACGCACGAGCAGGATGACGACGGCGACGAGGTAGATGATGATCTGGTCGATGCCGGGGAAGATCGCCTTCACCTGGGTCATCGAGGCGAAGGACTGCAGGATGCCCAGCAGGAAGCCGGCGGCGACGGCGCCGGGCAGCGAGCCCATGCCGCCCACCACGACCACGACGAAGGATATGACGAGGAACTCCATGCCGAGCGTATAGTTCGGCGGCAGGAGCGGCGTATACATCACGCCGGCCATGCCGGCGACGATGGCGGCGATGCCGAACATGATGGTGAAGCGGCGGTCGATGTTGATGCCGAGCAGGCCCACGGTCTCGCGGTCGGCCATGCCGGCGCGGACCACCATGCCGAAGGTGGTGAACTGCAGGAAGGCGAACACCGCCCCGATGATGGCGACCGAGAACAGGAAGTAGATCAGGCGCCACAGCGGATAGGTGATGACGCCGGCCTGCATGCCGAGCCAGGCGCCGATGTCGGCGGCGCCGCGCAGGTCGGTCGGCATCGGCTGGGGATGCGGATTGGGGCCGAAGGTCGCCTTGACGAGCTCGCCGATCACGATGGCGAGGCCGAAGGTGACGAGGATCTGCTCCGCATGCGGCCGCTTGTAGAAGAACTTGATGAGCCCGCGCTCCATGGCCACGCCGACGAGCAGCATGACCGGCACGGCGAGCAGCAGCGACAGCGGCACCGAATAGTTGACGAGGACCGCGCCGAAATCGCCGAACCAGGCCTGCACCAGCGGCTCGCGGATTTCGAGCGGCTGCCCCCACGGCGACAGCTTTTCCGGATCGATGGTGACCGTCTGCAGCGTCAGAAGCTGCCGGAAGGCCACGGCGCAGAAGGCGCCCAGCATGAACAGGGCGCCGTGGGCGAAGTTGACGACGCCGAGCGTGCCGAAAACGATGGTCAGTCCGAGCGCGATCAGCGCGTAGGCGCTGCCCTTGTCGAGACCGTTCAGGAACTGCAGGAAAATGACTTCAAACATGGCCGGCCTCCCGGACCGTCTTCAGCATGTTGAGCGAAGCCCGCCCCGCCGCGCGGGCGGCAGGGCGGACGTTTCGTCAGGACAGCCTCAGTTGCACTGCGGGACCGGCTCTGCCGGGCCGAGCTCGCCGCCGAAGATGGACGGATCGTAGGTCGTGACCTCGCGCGAGACCTCCTGGACGACGTCGAGCACGTCGAACTGGCTGGTCGGGTTCTCGTTGCCGCGCACCACCAGCACCGACTTCATGCACTGGTGGTCCTCGGCGCGGTAGAGCGTGGCGCCGTTGCCCATGCCGTCGAACTCGAAGCCCTCCAGCGCCTTGATGACTTCCGGCGGATAGAAGGTGCCGGCCCGCTCGACCGCGTCGGCATAGAGCAGCGCCTGGACATAGGCCGTGTGCGCGGCCTGCGAGGGCGGCGAGCCGTAGGCGGCGCCGAACGACTTGGTGAAGGCCTGCGAGCCCTCGTCCTGGAGGTTCCAGTGCCAGTTCGAGGTGCCGAAGATGCCCTTGATGTTCTCGCCGGCGCCCTTGGCCATCAGCTCGGAGAACAGCGGCACGACGATCTCGAACTGCTTGCCGTTGGCCTGGCGGTCGCGCATGCCGAACTGCACGGCCTGGGTCAGCGAGTTGACCATGTCGTTGCCGTAGTGGTTGAGGATCAGCACATCGGCGCCGGAATTCAGGACGGGCGTGAGGAACTGCGAGTAGTCGCCGGCGCCGAGCGGCGTGCGGACGGTGGCGACGGTCTCCCAGCCGAGTTCCTCGGTCGCGGCCTTGATCGATTCTTCCTGCGTCCAGCCCCAGGTGTAGTCGGCGGTGAGGTGGTAGGCGCGGCGGTCGTTGCCGTAGGCCTCGCCGATGACCGGCGCGATGGCGATGCCCGACTGGTAGGCGTTGAAGAAGTGACGGAAGCCGTAGCGGCGCTTGTCCTTGCCGGTGGTGTCGTTGGAATGGGTCAGGCCGGCCATGAAGATGATGCCCATCTCCTGGCACAGGCTCTGCACGGCGATGGCCTCGCCCGAGGACGAGCCGCCGGTGATCATGATGGCGTTGTCGCGCTCGATCATGCGCGTCGCGCCGGCGCGCGCCACGTCGGAAAGCGTCTGGCTGTCGGACGTGACGAACTGCACCTTCTTGCCGAGGATGCCGTTGCCCTTGAGCGCCGAGGGCTTGAGCACGTTCATAAGGCCGCCGTCGCCCTCGCCGTTCAGGTGCTTGACGGCAAGCTCGTAGGCCTTGAGCTCGTCGGCGCCTTCTTCCGCATAGGTGCCGGTGAGCGGCAGGTTGAGGCCGAACGTCACCGTGCTGCCGGTCGGGTTGTTGCAGAAGTCCTGGGCCCAGGCGCCCCTGGTGAAGATGGTGGGCATGCCGAGGGCGAGAACGCCCGCACCGGCTCCCTTGAGCACATTTCGCCTGCTGGTTCTGAATTTGGTCATGTCGTCTCCTCCACGCGGCACGCCCTCCCGGCGTCGCGCTCTAGAGACTGGCACAAAAAGTCACAACTTCAATATCCAATTGACATCAAAGGTGTTTTTTGTAAATATTGCCGCATCTGTAAAGTTGAATTAGTCAATAATTTACAAATGGCCCGAAGGTCCTCATGAGCCGGGTGCGCACGCCGATCGGCGCCCGCATCAAGCGCAGGCGCATCGCAGCCGGCCTTTCGCAGGCCGCGCTGGCGCAGGCGCTCGGCATTTCGGCGAGCTATCTCAACCTCATCGAGAACAACAAGCGCGCCATCGGCGGCACCCTCCTGCTCAGGATCGGCGAACGGCTCGGCATCGACCTCGAGCATCTGTCGGGCGAGAGCGAAATCCGCACCATCGGCACCATCGGCGAGCTGATGGCCGACCCGGTGATGCGCGGCATCGAGATGGAGCACGAGGCGATTCGCGACCTGGTCGCCCGCTTCCCCGAGGCCGGGGCGGCGCTCGCCCGCCTCTACCGCGCCTTCGCCGACGCCACGGCCGAGATCGACGTGCTCCAGCACCGGCTCAAATCCGATCCGCTGCTGTCGCAGCTTCTCCACCCGATCCTCAACCGCATCGCCGGCATCAAGTCCGGCGCGGAGATCCTCGACACGATCGCCGACCTGACCGAGGAGGAGCGCCGGCGCTTCGTCGGCACCATCAACGCCGAGGCGCGCGAGCTGGTGCCGTCGATGCAGAGCCTCGTCGACTATTTCGACCAGGCGGCGGCGCGCCAGAAGCGCGTGTCGCCGATCAGCGAGCTCGACGAGGCGATCGTCGCCAACGGCAACCATTTTCCGGCGCTCGAGGACGCGGCCGCGACGCTGCGCGCCGAGCTCGCGGGAAAGGGGCAGCCCGGCGAGGCCGCCGTCGCCAGGGCGCTCGAGAAGCAGCTCGGCGTGGCCTGCCGCATCCGCACGGCGCGGAACGGCCGGCACGAGGACGGCGCGTCCGGCGACGACACGCTGTGGCTCGACGAGATCGCGCCGCCGTCGAGCCGGCTCTTCCGGATGCTGCGCCTCTACGCCTCGCGGGTCGCCGCCGGGGTGATCGAGGACACGGCGGCCGGGCTGGAGCTGACCTCCGACGAGGCGCGCACGCTCGCCCGCCGGTCGCTGTCCTCCTATGTCGCCGCCGCCGTCATGATGCCCTACGGCGACTTCCTCGCCATGGCCGAGGAGCGGCGCTACGACGTCGAGCTGATGAGCGAGCTTCTGGGCGTCAGCTTCGAGCAGGTGGCGCATCGCCTCGTCACGCTGCGGCGCAAGGGCGAGGAGGGCGTGCCGTTCGGCTTCCTGCGCGCCGACCGCTCGGGCCGGCTGACGAAGCGCTTTCCCCTGCCCGGCCTCAGCATCCCCGGCTTCGGCCACGGCTGCCTGCTATGGCCGATCTACAGCGCGTTCTCCGAGCGCGGCGTGGTGCGGCAGGTCTCCATCTTCCCCGGCGGCGGGCGCTTCCTGCTGGTTGCCAAGGCGACGTCGAAGCACATCGCCGGCTTCCGCGAGCCGCCGCTCGTCTTCTCGGTCATGCTGGCATGCGACATCGTCCATGCCGACCGAACCGTCTACGGGGAGGGTCTGGATCTCGGCCAGCCGCCGGTCGAGGTCGGGCCGTCCTGCATGCTGTGCCCCCGCCTCGCCTGCAGCCACCGGCAGGAGATACCGGTCTAGCTGCGGCCCTTCTTCTCAGGCATGCAGCGGCGACGCGGTCTCCAGCACGCGCCTGACGGCGGCGACCACGTCGGTGTTGGCGTAGGGCTTGGTGATGAAGCCGTCGGCGCGCAGCGTCTCGGCGGCCTGCCGGTCGTATAGCTGGCCGCGCGCCGTCAGCATCAGCACCGAGGTCCGCCTGAGGTCGTCGCTGGCGCGCAGCTCGCGCAGCACGTCGAGCCCGTTGCGCTTGGGGATCATGATGTCGAGCAGCATCATGCGCGGCCGGAACCTGTAGGCCGCGTCCAGCGCCGCCTCACCGTCGCGCGCCAGCCCGACCGACCAGCCGCACCGCTTGAGGATGAATTCCAGCGACTCCATGATCGCCGGTTCGTCTTCGACGATGAGGATATCCGTTATCACAGCAGCCCCTCCCAAGACTCTGTGCGACTGCACCGGCATGTCCCGCATTGTGTTGACGTTGGTGATCGCGTGGACGGGGCCGGTCAACCGCCGCTCCGGTTTCCGGCCCCTAACCCATGCCAAAACGCCGCAAAAATCAAGCCCGCACCATCCACAGCCGTCAGAGGCGCCCTCAGAGAGGCGCTTTCTCCACGGCATCCATCGCCTGCGCCACCTCGGCGAGAATCGCATAGGAGCGGACCCGCGCGGCATGGTCGAAGATCTGCGCCGCCACCATCAGCTCGTCGGCCTCAGTGCGCGCGATGAAGGCCTCCAGCCCCCGCCGCACGGTGTCGCGCGAGCCGACGATGGCGGTCGACAGCGTGTGGGCGAGGAGCGCCCGCGCCGCCGGCTCCAGGCTCTCGGCATAGCCCGGCAGCGGTGCCGGCAGCTTGCCGGGCCGGCCGCTGCGCAGGTTGACGAAGGCCTGCTGCAGCGAGGTGAAGAGAAGCTTCGCCTCCTCGTCGGTGTCGGCGGCGATGACGTTGACGCCGAGCATGGCATAGGGCCTGTCGAGATATTGCGACGGCTCGAAGCGGCTGCGGTAGATCTCCAGCGCCCGCTCCATCTCGGCCGGCGCGAAGTGCGAGGCGAAGGCGTAGGGCAGGCCGAGCATGGCGGCGAGCTGGGCGCCGTAGAGGCTGGAGCCCAGTATCCACACCGGCACCTTCAGCCCTGCGCCCGGCACGGCGCGGACGAGCTGGCCCGGCTGCTCCGGCTCGAAATAGGAGATCAGCTCGACCACGTCGTTGGGGAACGAATCGATGTCGGCGTTCATGTTGCGCCTGAGCGCATGCGCAGTGCGCGCATCCGTGCCCGGCGCGCGGCCGAGGCCGAGGTCGATGCGGCCGGGATGCAGCGCCTCCAGCGTGCCGAAGGCCTCGGCCACCATCAGCGGCGAATGGTTGGGCAGCATGATGCCGCCCGCGCCGACGCGGATGGTGGCGGTACCGGCCGCGACATGGGCGATGACCACGGCGGTGGCCGCGCTGGCGATGCCCGGCATGTTGTGATGCTCGGCGAGCCAGTAGCGGCGGTAGCCGAGCCGTTCGGCGTGGCGGGCGAGGTCGAGCGTGTTGGCGAGCGACTGCGCAACGTCGCTGCCTTCGGGCACGGGCGAGAGGTCGAGAACGGAGAGCGGTGTCATCGCGCCGATATAGGATGTCGCGTCGCCTTCACCAAGCGGCAGGCGGGACAAGACCGGCGCGTCACGCGCCGGCCGGCTCCGCCTTCCTCGCCGCCACCGCCTTCCGCACCTCGGGCGCGACCTTCGTGCCGTAAAGCTCGATCGCTTTCATCAGCTTGCCGTGATCCATGACGCCGATGGCCATCTGGAGCACGAAACGGTCGAAGCCGAAGATCTCGTGATTGGCGAGGATCTTGTCCGTCACCTGCGCCGGGCTGCCGGCGAAGTTGGCGCCGAGCGGTTCCGCGCTCGCCGCGAACTCGGCCCTGGTGATGGAGGCGCCCCAGCCGCGCTCGCGGCCGATGCGGTTCATGACGTCGGCATGCGGCGGAAACGCGGTGTCGATGGCCTCCTGGCTGGTCTCGGCCACGAAGCCGTGGACGTTGATCGAGGTCTTGAGCGTCGCCGGATCGCGGCCGAACTTCTTCGCCGCCTCGCGGTAGAGATTGAACAGCGGCGCGAAGCGGTGCGGCTCGCCGCCGATGATGGCGAGCGCCAGCGGCAGGCCGAGCATGGCGGCACGGCCGACCGACTGCGGCGTGCCGCCGACGGCGATCCAGATCGGCAGCCTGTCCTGCACCGGGCGCGGATAGACGCCGCGGCCGTCGATCCGCGGCGTGTGCCGGCCGCCCGGCCACGTGACGTGCTCGCCCTCGTTGAGCTTGATGAGCAGATCGAGCTTTTCGGAAAACAGCGTGTCGTAGTCCTCGAGCGCATAGCCGAAGAGCGGGAAGGATTCGATGAAGGAGCCGCGCCCGGCCATGATCTCGGCGCGGCCGCCGGTCAGGTTGTCGAGCGTCGAAAACTGCTGGTAGACGCGGATGGGATCGTCCGAGGACAGGACCGACACCGCGCTCGACAGGCGGATGCTCTTCGTCCGCGTCGCGGCCGCCGCCAGCGCCACGGCGGGCGCGGAGACGGCGTAGTCGGGGCGGTGATGCTCGCCCAGCCCGAAGAAGTCGAGGCCGAGCTGGTCGGCAAGCTCGATCTCCTCGACGAGGTTCCTCAGCCGCTCCTGCGGGCTGGTGATCCTGCCCGTCACCGGGTCCTTGCCGACATCGCCGAAGGTGTAGAGGCCGAGTTCCATGATGAAAAATCCCGTTTCGCTGCCGCAGAGTTAGGCGCAGGCATGGCGATGCGCCAGTGACAAGCTGTGAACGGGGTGTCTACCGGCCCAGCACCATCGCCCAGTAGCGCTGGCCGTTGCCGTCGGAGGCATAGGCGAGCCCGTAGCGGCCGAAGCGCGGGTCGAGCATGTTGCTGCGGTGGCCGGGCGAGGCCATCCACATCGAGAACAGCCGCTCCGGCTCCATGCGGCCATGCGCCAGATTCTCGGCTGCCGGCGCAGCGACGCCGTCGCGGCGCATGCGTGTCGCGAAGTCGCGGCCCGGCCCGGTGGTGTGCTCCATCTTCCCCGAGCCGGCCATGTAGGCGGCCTGGCGCACCGCCGCCCGCTCCAGCCTCTCGTCCGGCGACAGGGCCGGCAGGCCGGCCGAAGCGCGGATCTCCCGGACATGGGCGACGGCGGCGGCCGACGCCCCCGCCGCGGCGGTCTCCTGCGGCCACCAGTCGCGCGTCTGGCAGGCGGCCAGCGCCAGCACGGCGGCGAGCGCTGCGATGCGGGGAAAGTGTCTCGAGGCGAAGAGGCTCATGCGGCGATCAGATCTGGTTTCAGGCAATCCTCGTCAAGCCGTCCCTCACCGGGCGGCGTCATTCCTCTTCGTCCACGACATGCAGCCTGAGCCGCCCGGCGGGTGCCGCGGCCACGCGCCGCGCGGCATCGCCGGCCTCGGCCTCCGCGGGAGCCTGCGCCTCGCCTTCGCCGGCGCCGAGCTCCAGCGCCTCGATCTTCGCGCCGCGCTTCGTCACCTTGTCGGTCGAGGTCAGGATCATGTCGATGTCGCGGTTGGCCTGCGAGAAATGCGCCTGCAGCTTGCGCACCCGGTCGTCGAGGCGGCCGACATCCTCCATCAGCCGCACCACCTCGTGCTGGATCAGATGCGCCTGCTCGCGCATCCTCGCATCCTTCAGCACCGCCTGGATCACCTGAATGGACAGCATCAGCAGCGACGGCGAGACGATGACGATGCGGGCGCGGTGCGCCTTCTGCACCAGCCCCTCGAACTCCTCGTGGATGCCAGCGAAGATCGATTCCGACGGCACGAACAGGAAGGCCGTGTCCTGCGTCTCGCCCTGCACGAGATACTTGTCGGCGATGGCCCGGATGTGCACCTCGACGTCGCGGCGGAAGGCCTGCGCGGCGTAGCGCTGGGCCTCCGCATTGTCGGCCTCGGCCGCCGCGCGCATCGCGTTCCACGATTCGAGCGGGAACTTGGCGTCGATGACGAGGTCGGGCGCGCCGTTCGGCATCCGGACGAGGCAGTCGGGCCGGTTGCCGTTCGACAGCGTCGCCTGGAACTCGTAGGCCCCCTTCGGCAGGCCGTCGGCGACGATCGCCTCCATCCGGCTCTGGCCAAAGGCGCCGCGCGTCTGCTTGTTGGACAGGATCTGCTGCAGCTGCACCACCTGCCCGGCGAGCGACTGGATGTTGGACTGGGCGCTGTCGATGACGGCCAGCCGCTCCTGCAGCTTGGCCAGGTTCTCGTGCGTCGAGCGCGTCTGCTCGGTCAGAGACTGGCCGAGACGCGAGGTCATGCCGTCGAGCCGTTCGCCGATGGCTTTGGTCAGCTCCGCCTGCCGGCTGCCGAACACCTCGGCCAGCGCGCCCATGCGCCCCTGCATCTCGGCCTGCGCGCGGGCGATCCCGGCCATGCGCTCCTCGGCCTCGCGCGCGCGTTCGGCCGCCTCCACCGCCGCCTGCGCCCGCGCCCTGCCCGCGCGCCACAGGGCGAGCGCCAGCAGGAACACGACGGCGAGCACCAGCCCGCCCGCCGCGGCCAGCGCATGGCCGAGCGTGACCACGCTCGCGCCGAGCTGCGCGACGGGGAGCGAAAACAGCGAGGAAAGATCGTCCATCCTTGCAGGATAGGCGATTCGCCCGGCGCGCATAAGACCAAAAGGTGAACAAGGCTGCGAAAGCCGTTGACGGCTCAAGGGTTGGCCATTACCTGACGGGGCATGATACGCCCGCTCGTCATCCTTCCGGACCCCATCCTGCGCCAGGTCTCCGCGCCCGTCGAACGCATCGACGACGATCTGCGCCGGCTTGCCGACGACATGCTGGAGACGATGTACGACGCGCCCGGCATCGGCCTTGCCGCGATCCAGATCGGCGTGCCGCTCCGGATGCTGGTGATCGACCTCGCCAAGGACGACCAGCCGAAGGCGCCGCAGGTCATCATCAATCCGCAGGTGCTGACCCACGGGGACGGCGCCTCCGTCTACGAGGAAGGCTGCCTGTCGATCCCGGAATACTATGCCGAGGTCGAGCGGCCGGAGACGGTGACGGTTGCCTTCCTCGACCGCGACGGCAAGGAACGGACCGTCGAGGCCGACGGGCTGATGGCCACCTGCCTGCAGCACGAGATCGACCATCTGAACGGCGTGCTGTTCATCGACCACATCTCCAAGCTCAAGCGCGACATGGTGGTGCGCAAGTTCAGGAAGCTGGCCAAGGACAAGGCCGCCGACAGGACCCCCGGCCGGCTTGCGGTCTAGGAGGGCCGGATGGCCCTGCGCGTCATCTTTATGGGCACGCCGGAGTTCTCGGCCGCCACGCTGCGCGCGCTGGCGCAAGCCGGCCACGACATCGCCGCCGTCTATTCGCAGCCGCCGCGCCCGGCCGGGCGGCGCGGGCTGGAACTGACGAAATCGCCGGTGCACGTGGCCGCCGAGGCGCTCGGCATCGCGGTGCGCACGCCGCGCTCGCTCAAGGGCGAGGACGAGCAGCAAGCCTTTCGCGCCCTCGATGCCGACGTCGCCGTCGTCGTCGCCTACGGCCTCCTCCTGCCCAAGCCGATCCTCGAAGGCACGCGGCTCGGGGCCTATAACGGCCACGCCTCGCTGCTGCCGCGCTGGCGGGGTGCCGCCCCCATCCAGCGCGCCATCATGGCCGGCGACGCCGAGACCGGCATGATGGTGATGAAGATGGACGAAGGGCTGGACACCGGTCCCGTCGCGCTGACGGAGCGCGTCGCCATCGGCCCGGACACGACCGCCGGCGAGCTGCACGACGCGCTGATGGAAACGGGCGCGGCGCTGATGGTGCGCGCGCTCGCCGCGCTGGAGAAGGGCGAGCTGCGGCTTTCGCCCCAGCCCGAGGACGGCGCGACCTATGCGAGGAAGATTTCCAAGGAGGAGACCCGCATCGACTGGTCCCTGCCCGCGGCGGAGGTTCACAACCGCATCCGCGGCCTGTCGCCCTTTCCCGGCGCATGGTGCGAGATGGAGGCGGGCGGCAAGGCGGAGCGGGTGAAGCTCCTCCGTTCGACATTGTTGCAGGGCGTCGGGGCGCCCGGCAGCGGCCGGCCGGGCGAAATCCTCGACGACGCGCTCGCGGTCGCCTGCGGCGAGGGCGCTGTGCGGCTGGTCGAGGTGCAGCGCGCCGGCGGCAAGGCGATGGATGCGCAGACGTTCCTGCGCGGCGCGAAGCTCGGCCGGGGAGATTTCCTGTCGTGAGCGCGGGCGTCTCCATCCGCGCGGCGACGCCCGCCGACCGCGATGCGATCCGCACGGTCGAGGAAGCGGCCTTCGGCCGGAAGGACGAGGCGCTGCTGGTCGATGCGCTGGTCGCGGCCGGCGACGCCGTGCTGGAGCTCGTCGCCGAAACCGGAGGACGGATCGTCGGCCACATCCTGTTCTCGCGCCTGACGGTCGAGCGGCCGCAGGGCGGTTTCGCAGCCGTGGCGCTGGCGCCGCTCGCCATCCTGCCGGACGTGCAGCGGCAGGGCATCGGCGCGGCGCTGGTCGAGGAGGCGCATCGCCGCCTGCGCGCGGCGGGCGAGAGCCTGTCCGTGGTGCTGGGCGATCCGGCCTATTACGGCCGCTTCGGCTACGCCCGCGCCGCCGCGGCCGGCTTCGACAGCGACTATCAGGGCGAGGCGCTGCAGGCGCTGGCATGGGGCGAGGCGCCGCGGGACGGCAGGCTCGCCTACGCGCCCGCCTTCTCCGGGCTCTAGGCCATGCCTCGCTATCGCCTCGACATCGAATATGACGGCCGCTTCTATGCCGGCTGGCAGCGGCAGGCCGATCTCGCCACCGTGCAGGAGGCGATCGAGAAGGCCATCGGCGCCTTCACCGGCGAGACGGTGACGATCCGCGGCGCGGGCCGCACCGACGCCGGCGTCCACGCGACAGGTCAGGTCGCCCATGTCGATCTTTCCCGCGACTGGGAAGGCGACAAGGTGCAGGGCGCGCTCAACGCGCATCTCTCGCTCGCCGGAGAGCACGTGTCGGTGCTCGCCGCCGCCAAGGTCGGAGAGGATTTCGACGCCCGCTTCTCGGCAAAGGCGCGGCACTATCTCTACGTCATCCTCAACCGCCGCGCGCCGGCCGCGCTCCTGCGCGGCAATGTCTGGCACGTGCCGAAACGGCTCGACGCCGGGGCCATGCACGCGGCGGCGCAGCGGCTTCTCGGCAAGCACGACTTCACCACCTTCCGCTCGGCGCAGTGCCAGTCGGAAAGCCCGGTCAAGACGCTCGACCGGCTCGACGTGACGCGGGCCGGCGACCTGATCGAGATCCGCGCCTCGGCGCGCTCCTTCCTGCACAATCAGGTGCGCTCGATGGTCGGCTCGCTGAAGCGGGTCGGCGAAGGCGGCTGGAGCGGCGACGATCTGGAGGCTGCGCTGAAGGCGGCCGACCGCGCCCGCTGCGGCCAGGTCGCGCCACCGGACGGGCTCTATCTGGTCAGGGTCGACTACTGAGCCGGCGGCGCCGGCCAGTCCTGCGTCACACCGGGCTGGACCGGGCGCTCCAGATAGGTCGACAGCACAACATAGCTGCGCGTGGCCGTCACGCCCGGCGTGTCGTAGAGCTGCGCCAGGAGCGCTTCGAGCGCGTGCGTGCTTTCGGTCCGCACCTTGAGCAGCATGCAGGTGTCGCCGGCGACCGAGTGGATTTCCTCGACCTCGGGATATTTCCCCACGGCCAGCAGCATCGCGGTCTTGGCCCAGCCCGTGGTATCGACATGGACGAAGGCGAGCAGAGGCTTGCCGCTCGCTTCCGCGTCGATCAAGGCGGCCATGCTGCGAATCACGCCCGAGCGGCGCAGCCGCTTGACCCGCTCGTGGGCGGCGGGCGGCGAAAGCCCGACGCGCTCGCCGAGCTCGGCGTAGCTGACGGTCGCATCCTCGACCAGAACGCCTAACAGCTTTCGGTCCATCGCGTCGAGGTCGCGGTCCGGACGCTGCCGGCGCCGAATGCCATCTGTCCTTTCGTTCATTCCGGAATTTCCTCTTGAGAGCGAACAGGATTCCGTGAATATCGAGGAATGACGAACATCAATCAACCCGCTTCCGTCTCGACGCTGCCCGCGCTGCGCATTCCGCCCTTCGCCTTCGTTCTGACGGTGTGCATCGCGGCGATCGGCTCCAACTCGCTGGCGCTGGGCCCGATCGCGCCGGAGGTGGCGCGCTCGCTCGCCGTGTCGGTGCCCGCCGTGATGACGGCGTCGGCCGCCTTCGGGCTCGGCACGGCGGCGAGCGCGTTCTTCCTGGCGGCGCTGATCGACCGCCACGGCGCGCGGCGCATGCTGATGGCGGCGCTGCTGCTCATGGTCGTCGGCCTTGCCGGCAGCGGGCTCGCGCCGGTGCTCGGGGTGCTGGTGGCGGCCCAGCTTGCCACGGGCATTGCGGCCGGCATCGCCATTCCGGCCATCTACACGCTTGCCGCCGCCATCGCGCCGGCCGGCCGGGAAAGCCAGACCATCGGCGTGGTGCTGACCGGCTGGACGCTGAGCATGGTCGCCGGCGTGTCGCTGTCGGCGGTGGCGGCCGATCTCGTCGGCTGGCGCGCGGTCTATGCCGCGGTCGCGGCCGCGACGCTCGCCGCCCTCGCCGCGGTCTCGCTGGCGCCGATGCGCGAGCCGGCTGCGGGCGCCACGCAATCCGCCTTCGCGGCGCTGCGCGTCAAGGGCGCGGTGCCGCTGCTCGTCGTGTGCGCGGCCTTCATGGCGGCCTTCTACGGCGTCTATGCCTATATCGGCGACCATCTGCATCGCGCGCTCGGCCTGCCGCTCAGCGTCAACGGCCTCGTGGCGCTGTCCTACGGGCTGGGCTTCGGCGGGGCGGCATTCCTCGACCGGTTCATCGACCGCTTCGGCGCAGCGCGGCTGCTGCCGCGCATACTGGCCGCGGTCGCGGCCGTCTATGCCGCCATGGTCGCCGCGAGCGGGTCGTGGACCGGCATGGTGGCCGTCGTCTTCCTGTGGGGGGCTATGAACCATTTCGGGCTGAACGTGCTGATCGCCAGGCTGACGGCGCTCGACCCGGCACGGCGCGGCGCGATGATGGGCTTCTACAGCGGCGTCACCTATCTGGCGATGTTCGCCGGCACGCTCGGCTTCGGCCAGCTCTATGGCGGCTCCGGCTTCGCGGCGCTGGCGGCGACGGCGGCCGCCCTGATGCTGGCCGCCGCCGGCTTCGCCGTTACGACGGCGAGACGCCGAGAAGGCCCTGCAGGGCGAGAAGGGTGAAGATCGAGGCGGCCAGCATGCCGCCGAAGACGGCGCTCGCCGTGCCCGGCCCCTTCTCCAGCGCCGCGTCGGTCAGCCGCCAGTAGAGCACCAGCGTCACCAGAAAGACGACGAGCGACATGCTCGCGGCAAGGTCGGACGCGGCGGGCGCGACGATGCGCAGCAGCGACACCGGAAGCGTCATCCAGACGAAGATCGCCGAGGCCCAGTTGCTGGCGACGACGAAATGGACGAAGCGGGCGCGCAGGCCGGCATAGCCGGCGACGGCGGCGAGGCCGACGAGCGGCAGCACCCAGGCGCCGACATCGACGATCGCCAGCCGCACCAGCATGGAAAGGCGCATGCCGAAGCCGGCACCGGCCCCGGACAGCTCGCCCGCCAGCGGCACCCAGCTCGCGAGCATGGCCGGCCCCGCCACCACGATGGCGAAAAACGAGTTCCAGAACCCGTCGAGCGTGAGGTCGAGCAGGCGCAGGCCGTCGCGCTTGCCGGTCATCATGCGCCAGGCGCCGTAGAGCTGCCGGTATATGTCTTCGGCGGGAGGCATCTCAGCCGAACCAGTCCTCGAGGAAGCGCCGGTAGATCCGCGTCAGCGTCTCCAGATCGGCGAGCGCCACCCGCTCGTCCACCATGTGCATGGTCTTGCCGACCAGCCCGAACTCCACCACCGGGCAATAGTCCTTGATGAAGCGCGCATCCGACGTGCCGCCCGAGGTGGAAAGCGCCGGCCGCCTGCCCGTCGCCGCCTCGATGGCGGCGGAAAGGCCCGACACCAGCTTCCCGTCGCGCGTCAGGAAGACGTGGCTGGGGCGGTCGCGCCAGGTGAGCTCGAAAGCGATTTGATCCTCCTTGCCCGGCCGCAGCCGGCCGCGCCGCGCCGCGCCGTCGAGCCGGTTGTGGATCTCGGCCTGCAGCGTCTCGACCGTCCACGTGTCGTTGAAGCGCACGTTGAAGGTCGCCGTCGCCCGCGCCGGGATGACGTTGGTCGCCCGGTTGCCGACATCGACGGTGGTGATCTCGAGGTTGGACGGCTGGAAGTTCCCGGTGCCCTCGTCCAGCGCCGGATGCAGCAGCGCGTCGAGCAGTGTGACGAGCCCGCGCACGGGATTGTCGGCGAGATGCGGATAGGCGACGTGGCCCTGCCGGCCGTGCACCACGACGTCGCCGGTCAGCGAGCCGCGGCGGCCGACCTTGACCATGTCGCCGAGCGCGTCCGGGTTGGTCGGCTCGCCGACGATGGCCGCGTCCCAGCTCTCGCCGCGCGCCGCCGCCCATTCGAGCAGCTTCACCGTGCCGTTGACGGCCGGGCCCTCCTCGTCGCCGGTGACGAGCAGCGACACCGAGCCCTTCGGCGCGCCCTGCGCCTCGACATGGCGGGCGAGCGCCGCCACGAAGCAGGCGATGCCGCCCTTCATGTCCACCGCGCCGCGCCCGTACATGAACCCGTCCGCGACGGCGGCCGAGAAGGGCGGGTGCGTCCAGTCGGCCTCGTCGCCCGGCGGCACGACGTCGGTGTGGCCGGCGAACATCAGGTGCGGACCGTTGCCGCTGAGCCGCGCGTAGAGGTTCTCGACGTCGGGCGTGCCGTCCTCGCGGAAGACCGGCCGCTCGACGGCGAAGCCCAGCGGCGCCAGCATCTCCGCGAGCGCGGACAGCGCCCCGCCCTCGTCCGGAGTGACGGACGGGCAGCGGATCAGGGCGGCGAGGTTTACGGCGGGGTCTGTCGGCAGGCTCATGGTGAGCCAAGGGATAGTCCAAACGCGGGCGTCTGTCACCGTACAGACGCGGCCGCCGCTCGGACCAGGTCCGGCCGGCTGCGGCTATTTCGGCGCGTTGGTGCGCGCCCCGTACTTGTTGGGGCCGGGCGTTCCGGGAATGAGGCACAGCGCCAGATAGGCGACCAGCCCCGCGAACATGAACAGCAGCGCGAAGAAGCCGGACTTGCCGAAATCGTGGATGCGCTTGGCGGCGAGCGCGATATGGGCGAGCTGGCCGAGCAGGAAGATGCCGCTCTGGAAGTTGGTCATCGGCGACAGCACCAGCGTCTCGGACGGGTCGAAATTGCCGTTGGCCAGCGTGCCGAGGAAGGGCTGGAGGTAGCGGTAGACCACGAACATCTGCACGACGAAGACGAACAGCCCGGCCAGCGCATAGACGCTGCGGTCTATGCGCCCGGAAAAGCCGAGGAAGAGCCAGGCCATCTGCATCATGACGAGATATCCGCTTCCTGCATCAGCCCAGCATGGCGTCAGTCGCGCAGCAGTTCGTTGATCGAGGTCTTGGAGCGCGTCTTCTCGTCCACCTTCTTGACGATGACGGCGCAGTAGAGGCTCGGACCCGGCTCGCCGTTCGGGAACGGCCTGCCCGGAAGCGTGCCGGCCACCACCACCGAATAGGGCGGCACCTCGCCGTAGAAGACGTCGCCGGTCTCGCGGTCGACGATCTTGGTCGACTTGCCGATGAAGACGCCCATGCCGAGCACCGAGCCCTCGCGCACGATGCAGCCTTCGACCACCTCGGAGCGCGCGCCGATGAAGCAGTTGTCCTCGATGATGGTCGGGCCGGCCTGCATCGGCTCCAGCACGCCGCCGATGCCGACGCCGCCGGACAGGTGCACGTTCCTGCCGATCTGGGCGCAGGAGCCGACCGTCGCCCAGGTGTCGACCATGGTGCCCTCGCCGACCCAGGCGCCGAGATTGACGAAGGACGGCATCAGCACCGCGCCCGGCGCGACATAGGCCGAGCGGCGCACCACGCAGTTGGGCACGGCGCGAAAGCCGGCGCGCTCGAACTCGTTGGCCGACCAGCCGTCGAACTTGGAGGGAACCTTGTCCCACCACACGGCCTCGCCGGGGCCGCCCCTGACCACTTCCATGGGATTCAGCCGGAAGGACAGCAGCACCGCCTTCTTCAGCCACTGGTTGACCTTCCACGCGCCGTCGGCCTGGCGCTCGGCGACGCGGGCCTCGCCGCGGTCGAGCAGGTCGAGCGCATGACCCACCGCCTCGCGCACCTCGCCGCGCGTGTCGGTCGAGACGGCGTCGCGCTCGTCGAAGGCCTTCTCGATGGTCTTCTCCAGGGCTGCGAGGTCCGGTCTGGTCATGGAAATGCTCCGCTACACGCGCTGTTAAGGGGTGGGTAATAGGCTTTGATCGACGAGGGTGTCCCCAGGCCGCGCGGAACCTATGCGAAGCGCGGATGGGGGTCAATGACGGGACGCCGCCGCCGGACCCGGCGCGCGGCACGAGACGGGACAGGAAAGCATGAACCCGGAGGAAAAGGCCGGCTGGACGCCGCTGCCGCACTCGCACGAGGATCTGGAGCGCGCCAAGGCCGTACCCGACACGCCGCAGACCCGCGCGCCGGCCTACAAGCTCGCCTGGACCGACGAGGACTTCATGACGCGGCGCGAGCTGCGGCCGGTCCGCCTCCAGCTCGAACTGCTCAAGCCGGAGATGGCGCTCACCGAGCGCGGCATCCGCTCGACGGTCATCCTGTTCGGCGGCGCGCGCATTCCCGAGCCCGGCGGCCCGGCATGGGCGGCCAAGAACGAGACCCAGAAGAAGAACCTCGAGGCCAGCGCCCGCTACTATGCCGAGGCGCGCCAGTTCGCGCGGCTGTGCTCGGAATATTCCGCCACGACCTACTATCGCGAGTTCGTCATCGTCACCGGCGGCGGGCCGGGCGTCATGGAGGCGGGCAACCGGGGTGCGGCCGACTGCGGCGCGCCGTCGATCGGCCTCAACATCGTGCTGCCGCACGAGCAGGCGCCCAACGCCTATGTCACGCCGGAGCTGTGCTTCAACTTCCACTACTTCGCGATCCGCAAGATGCACTTCATCATGCGGGCGAAGGCCGTCGCCATCTTCCCCGGCGGCTTCGGCACCATGGACGAGCTGTTCGAGACGCTGACGCTGATCCAGACCGGGCGCATGGAGCGGGTGCCCGTCATCCTGTTCGGCAAGGAGTTCTGGAAGCGGGCCCTCGACCTCGACTATCTCGCCGAGCAGGGCACGATCTCGCCCGGCGACCAGCACATCATCGACGCGGTCGACACCGCCGAGGAGGCGTGGAAGATCGTCAGCGACTTCTACGAGCTTCGCTAGGGTTGGCCGCATCGCGGCCGGGAAGCGCTGCCCGTGGAGGCAGCGCCGCCGTGTCGCAGGCGTCGCGGTGGCGGATCGCGCCGGTTTGGGCTATCTGTTGCCCATGAGCACGGCACCTCGCCTCTCCCTGTTCGCATCGCTGCGGCGCGACCGTTTCCTGTTCGCGTTCGTCGGCGCGCTGGTGCTGCTCCTGAACGCGCTGCAGCCGCTCGCCGCGTCGCAGATGCCCGAGGGCGGGCATCTGGCGATCTGCACCACCCTCGGCCTCGACACGCAGGCGGCCTCGTCCGGCGACCTGCCGGCCGGCCCGCTCGGCGATTGCCCGATCTGCCTGATCGGCAACGCCTGCGGCGGCATGGCCGGCTACAAGGCGGTGCCGGCATCCTTCGCGGCCTTCCCCGCGCCCGCTGCGCTCACCGCCGCACTTTACGCCGCCTCCGGCACGAGCCCCGCCGAGCGGCTCGACGCGCCGCCCCCGGCAATCCGCGCACCCCCGCTTTCAGCCTGAGAAACAGCTGCCCCTCTCACAGGGGCGACATTCTGATTTCCAGACGCTGAAAGGAACGACCGTGCGTCATCTACTCATCCAGTTCGCCGCAGCCACTGCGCTGTCGGCGCTATCCATCGCCACCGCCCACGCCCACGCCACGCTCGAAAAGGCCGAGGCCGCCCCCGGCGGCTACAAGGCCGTCGTGCGCATCGGCCACGGCTGCGACGGCCAGCCGACGCATACCGTGCGCGTCGAGGTGCCGGAAGGCTATATCGGCGTCAGGCCGCAGCCCAAGGCCGGCTGGTCGCTCGACATCGAGCGCGGCGACTACGCCCACGCCTACAAGCTGCACGGCCGCGACGTCGCCTCCGGCGTCAAGGCCGTCACCTGGGCGGGCGGCCCGCTCGAAGACGCCCATTACGACGAGTTCGTGCTGTCGGGCACGCTGGCGGCGACGGCCGCCGGCCAGTCGCTGTTCTTCAAGACCGTCCAGACCTGCCCCGAAGGTCAGGTCGCGTGGGACGAGATTCCCGCGGCCGGGCAGGACCCGCATTCGCTCGACCGTCCCGCGCCCGGCCTCGTGGTGCTGGCGTCGAACGACGGCCATGGCGGCGGGCACGGCCACGGCGCCGCGGCCGACGCCGCGGTGAGCGCGGGCGATCTCGAAATCTCCTCGGCCTGGGCGCGGGCGATGCTCGCCGGCCAGAAGGCCGCGGGCGCCTACCTGACCATCGCCAACAAGGGCGCGGCGGCCGACAGGCTCGTCGGCGGCTCGAGCCCGGCGGCGAGCAAGGTCGAGGTGCACACGATGGAGGTCGTCAACGACGTGATGACCATGCGCCCGGTCGAGGGCGGGCTGGAAATCCCGGCCGGCGGCTCGGTCGAGCTCAAGCCCGGCAGCTTCCACATCATGTTCATGGATGTGGCGACCCCCTTCGCCGAGGGCGGCACCGTGCCGGTGACGCTCGAATTCGAGAAGGCGGGCAGCGTCGAGCTGTCGCTGCCGGTGCGCGCCGTGCCGGCCGCCGCCGGCCACGGGCATGGCGACGACAAGGGCCACGGCGGCCACAACTAGGGCGATCCCGGAGAAGGCGCGAGGCGGCTTCCCGCGGCAATCGTGGAAGACGTGGGAAGCCGGATCGTTTCGCCGTTGTCGTGGAGAGGCGAGACGATCCTGCCGACCGCCCGAACCTGCGATCTGCATCGCTCTCCTTCGGGGCGGCGACCGGTGCGCCGCTCCGCCGATGCAGGCCCATGGCGGCTGGCCGCGAACGACGGCCGGCCGCTATCCTTGAAAGCGCTCGACCGACGAGCCGGCCTGCCCCCCCGGATCGTTTCTTTGCAATTCCGGGCGGAAACCCGCCTCGCACTCTTCCTGAATCGCTCTAGGCGGCACGCGCCTGCCGGCGCGGATGCTGCACCACCGTTCCGGCGTGAACGGGGGCGAGGCTGAGATAGTGGATGCGCTTCTGCTCGACGCGGCCGCGCGCCACGGAATCGAGGATCAGCCCGGCCACCAGCATGATCATCGACAGCGACAGCAGGCCGATGGCCAGCATCCAAGTCGGGACGCGGGCGACGTAGCCGGTGGCGAAATACTCGTAGAGCACGGGCGCGGCGAAGCCGGCGCTCGCCACGAGAAAAAGCGCGGCCAGCGCGCCGAAGAAGCGCGCCGGGCGCGTCTCCTTCATCAGCATGGCGAACATCCACAGGATGCGGCCGCCGTCGCGGAACGTCGACAGCTTCGACTGCGAGCCCTCCGGCCGGCGGCCGTAATCGAGCGCGATCTCGCAGACCGGAATCCGCAGCATCGAGGCGTGGACCGACATCTCGGTCTCGATCTCGAAGCCGCCGGACACGGCCGGGAAGCTCTTCACGTAGCGCCGGCTGAACACGCGGTAGCCGGAGAAGATGTCGGTGAAGTCGCGCCCGAACAGGAAGCGGTAGAGCGCGTTGAAGGCCCGGTTGCCGAAGGCGTGGCCGGTGCGGCCGGCATCGTCGGTGACGCCGCGCCGCGTGCCCACCACCATGTCGACCCGCTCGGTGAGGAGCGTGTTGACGAGGTGCGGCGCGTCGTGGGGATCGTAGGTGCCGTCGCCGTCGGCCATGACGTAGATGTCGGCGTCGATGTCGGCGAACATGCGGCGCACGACATTGCCCTTGCCCTGGCGCGGCTCGCGCACGACGACGGC
>JALHFU010000026.1:26395-32307 GCA_022838525.1 Hyphomicrobiales bacterium
GGCAGCGCCTCGCGGAAGCCGCGCACCACCGCGCCCACGGTCCGCTCCTCGTTGTAGCAGGGCAGAAGCACCGCGATGACGGGCTCGGCGGGGGACAGGGCGTTCATGACGGCGCTCCGTGCGGTTCTGTCCTTTACTATTCCTGAAGCCGTTAAGGCTAGGTTTCGCCGGCCGGGCCAGCCGGCAGAGCCATGCGGAGACACCGGCGGCGGTCATGTCCCTTTCGTTGCATCCCGGCCCCGCGCGGGCCCTCGCGCCCGACGCCCTGCTCGCGCTTGCCGCCGCGCTGCTCATGCTCGCCTATCACGCGGCCGCCGGCTTTCCCTCGCTCGCCGATCCCGGCGGCGACAACGACAGCCTGCTGCGGCTGGTGCAGGTGCGCGACCTTCTCGCCGGGCAGGCATGGTACGACCCGACGCAGTACCGCATGGGACCGGAAGGCGGCTTCGCCATGCACTGGTCGCGTCTCGTCGACCTGCCCATCGCGGCGCTCGTCCTCCCGTTCGGCGAGACCGCCGCGCTGATCGCGTGGCCGACGCTGCTCTATGCGGTCGCACTGTTCCTGATCGTGCGCGCCGCGCGCGATCTCGGCGGCGCGGAGGCCGTGCTGCCGGCGGCGATCATCGGCGGGCTGACGCTGCATTTCTCCTCCCTCTTCCGCCCCGGCGCGCTCGACCACCACAATCTGCAGTTCGTGCTGACGCTCGGCGCGCTCGTCTTCCTGCTCGCCGCGCATCGGATGAAGGCGGCAGCGGCGCTGGCCGGCACCTGCGCGGCGCTGATGCTGGCGGTCGGCATGGAGACGGCTCCCTATGTCGCGGCGGCCTGCGCCGTGCCGACGCTGGCGTTCCTGCTTTCCGGCAGCAGCGAGGCCCGCGCGGCGCGCGACTTCGGCCTCGGCTTCGCCGGCGTCACGGCGGCGGTGCTCGTCGCCACCGTCGCGCCGGGGTCGTGGCTTTCCGTGCAGTGCGACGCGCTGTCGCTGCCGCAGACGCTGCTTGCCGTCCTCGGCGGCGGCGGGCTGGCGCTGGTCGCGTCGAGCGCCGTCCTGTCGGAGGGCGTCGCCCGCCGCCTCGCCGCGCTCGCCGGCCTTGCGGCGGTCGTCGCCGCGGTCGCGCTGTCGCTGTTCCCGCAATGCCTCGCCGGCCCCTATGCCGACCTCGACCCGCGGCTCCGCACCTTCTGGCTCGACGGCGTGTCGGAGGCCCGCTCGCTGCCGGACATGCTGGCGCGCGATCCCGCCAAGGCGCTTGGCTTCTATGCGACGCCGTTTCTGGCGCTCGCCACGCTCGCCTGGGCGGCGTGGCGCGGCCGGGCGGGGCGGGCCGCGGCGATCGTGGCCGCCTTCCTCGGCGCGGCCGTGCTCGTCAGCGTCTGGCAGGTCAGGGGCGCGCTTTTCGCCACCGGCCTCGCCACGGTGCCGCTCGCCGCATGGGTCGGCCGGGCGCAGGCCGGCGCGCGCGAGCGGCCGGGGCTGGCGGGATTGCTCATCGTCCTCGGCTGCTGGCTCGCCTCGTTCAGCATCCTGTGGCAGGCGGCAGGCGCCGTTCCGGGCAGGATCGCCGGCCGGGCGCCGGCGGAAGCCGCGGCCCGTCCCGCCGGGCGCTGCACCGCCCTTTCCGATTTCCGCGCGCTCGCCGCCCTGCCGCAGGGAGCGGTGCTCGCGGTCTCGAACCTCGGCTCGTCCATCCTCGCCGAGACGCATCACAGGGTTCTGGCCGGTCCCTACCACCGCAACCAGGCCGGCAACCTCGCGATGCTCGACGCGATGGCCGTGCCGCCGGCCGAGGCGGAGGCCGCGGTACGCCGCGCCGAGGTCGACTACGTGGTCTCCTGCGCCGGAAACGGCGAGACCCGTTTCCTTAGCCGGCTTGCCCCGGACAGCCTCGTCGCGAGGCTGGCGGCCGGCGAAATACCGGCGTGGCTGTCGCCCGTTGCCGAAAGCGCCGATGCGCCCCTCACCGTCTTCCGCGTGGCGGATGACGGGCGCTGAACTTCGATACCTTTCCTAAACGGTTTTGTGACACCGTCGTCAAAAGGGGCAGCCTAGAACAAGAAGAAGGCTCAGGGGCGCTAATGAACGACTCGCTCGGCACCAGCCGTCTCGCCGGCGACAATGCAGATTTGGCCTTCACGGACCCGCTGACCGGGCTCGGCAATCTGCGCCGCTTCTTCGACAAGGTGGACCGGCTGATCGTCGAGCGCGCCGAGGACCCCGCCCCCTTCGCCGTCGGCATCCTCGATCTCGACGGCTTCAAGCCCATCAACGACCTGTTCGGCCGCGGCGCGGGCGACGACATCCTGCAGCAGGTGGCGATCCGCCTCAAGGCGTCGATGGACCCGCATTCGATCGTCACGCGCGTCGGCGCCGACGAGTTCGCCTTTCTCCAGCCGATGCTGTTCAGCGAGGAGGCGGCGCGCGAGCGCGCCCTGATGCTGATCGAGATCCTGTCGGCGCCCTATGACGTCGGCGACCGCACCGCGCGGCTGTCGGCCTCGGCGGGCTGCTCGCTGTTCTATTCCGGCGAGGAGACGACCGAGACGCTGGTGTCCAAGGCGGAGACCGCGCTCTACCACGCCAAGCGCTCCGGCCGCGGCAAGGTCGTGGTCTACACGCGCGAGATGGAGGAGCAGGCCAAGCGCACCACGCGCCTCGAGCAGGCGCTGCGGCGGGCCGTCGCCGCCGGCGAGGTCGAGCCGCATTTCCAGCCGATCGTGGACCTCAAGACGCGCCGCATCATCGGTTTCGAGACGCTGGCGCGCTGGACCGACCGCGACCTCGGCTTCGTGCCGCCCGACGTGTTCATCCCGCTCGCCGAGGAGCGCGGCATCATCGGCCCGCTGTCGCAGCTCGTGCTGCGCAAGGCGACGGAGACGGCGCGCCACTGGCCGGACGAGCTGTTCCTGTCGTTCAACCTGTCGCCGTCGCAGCTCGTGGACCAGAACACGGCGCAGCACATCCTCGCCATCCTGCAGCGCACCGGCTTCGACCCGCGCCGGCTGGAGATCGAGATCACCGAGACCGGCCTGATGACCGACGCGGCCTCGGCCGAGAAGATCGTCGACGACCTGCGCGCCTACGGCATCCGCATCTCGCTCGACGATTTCGGCACCGGCCAGTCGTCGCTCGGCCGGCTGCGCGAGTTCAACTTCGACAAGCTCAAGATCGACCGCGCCTTCGTCTCGTCCATCCTCGACGACAAGCCGTCGGAGCACATCATCCGCGCCATCCTGGCCATGTGCGAGGGGCTGGGCATGGAGGTGGTGGCCGAGGGCATCGAGGAGGAGGCGCAGGCGAGCCGCCTCGTCCAGTTCGGCTGCGGCGGCGGGCAGGGCTACCTGTTCGGCAAGCCGCGCGACGCCGACGCCACCATGGGCTATCTGCGCGACGCCTATCTCACGGGCATCGCCCGGCGCATCGCCTGAGCCGGCCGCAGAACGGCCGGACGGGCCGCGATCAGCCCGCCTTCCGGATGCAGATCGGCGTATGGCCGGAGCGGACGAAGCCGAGCTCGTGGGCCGCCGCCTTCGACAGGTCGATCACCCTGCCCCTGATGAACGGTCCGCGGTCGTTGATCCGCACGGTCACAGACTTGCCGTTGCGCTGGTTGGTCACCACCACCTTGGTGCCGAAAGGCAGGGTGCGGTGGGCCGCGGTCATCGCCGCCGGGTTCATCCGCTCCCCCGAAGCGGTCTTGGAGGTCAGCGCGTACCAGGAGGCGCCGCCGCACTGGGCGAAGGCGGTGTTGGCGGAAAGCGCACCGAGCGCGGCGGCCGCGAAGGCCGCCAGACGTACCGTGGTCGTGTTCATGCCTGGGAATGTCCCCTTCCGTTGACGTATCGAGCGCCGCTAGGGAGGGAATCGGGCGACCGCGCGGCAAATTCCGTGCGGCACGGACACTTATGGCGACAGGCTGAAACATTGGGTCAGGACGGGCGCGCAATCGCCCGGCCCGGAGGCGGCAGGAAGCGGGCGGTCCCTCGATAAAGAAACCGCCCGTTTCATACCCTCAGCGGCGCAGCACGCCGCCGGTCTGCTTGGCCACGTTGTCGACGATCCGGGCGGCGAGCGCCTCGAAATCCTCGTCGGTCAGCGTGCGCTCGACCGGCTGGATCGCCACCTCTATGGCGATCGACTTCCTGTCCTCGCCGAGCGCGGCACCCTCGAACACGTCGAAGACGCGCACGCCGGTGATCAGCTTCCTGTCGGCGGCGGCCGCGGCGCGCATCAGGGCGCCTGCCTCCACCCCCCTGTCGACGACGAAGGCGAAATCGCGCTTCACCGCCTGGAACGGCGACAGGTCCAGGCGCGGCTTGGTGCGCGTCGGCTTGGCCTTCGGCTCGGGGATGGCGTCGATGAACACCTCGAAGCCGCAGAGCGGCCCCGACACGTCGAGCGCCTCCAGCGTCCGCGGGTGGAACTCGCCGAAGGTGGCGAGCACGACCTTGGGGCCGAGCTTGACGGTGCCGGACCGGCCGGGGTGATACCAGCCGGGGCCGCCGGCCTCGACCTGCAGCTTGTCGACCGGCGCGCCGCAGGCTTCGAGCACGGCAAGCGCATCGGCCTTGGCGTCGAACACGCCGACCGGGGCGGCGTTGCCGGCCCAGTCGCGGCCCTGCCCGTCGATCCGCGCCGTGCCGCGGCGCACGCCGCCGGCGACGCGGCGCTGCCCTTCGGGCGCGTCGCCCTCATAGGTGCCGGAGACCTCAAACAGCGCGACATCGGCGAAGCCGCGGTCGGCGTTGCGCTGGGCGGCGGCGATCAGCCCCGGCAGCAGCGAGGGCCGCATGTCGGACATGTCGGCGGCGATGGGGTTGGCGAGCTTCAGCGCCTCCTGCCCGCCGCCGAACAGCTCGGCGTGCCTCGCCGGAATGAACGACCAGGTGACGGCCTCGAGCATGCCGCGCACGGCCAGCGCCCGCTTGGCGTTGCGGGTGCGGATCTGCAGCGTCGTCAGGATGCGGCCGTTGACCGCGTCGTGGCCGGCGAGCGGCTGCGGGTCGATCTTCTCGACGCCGTGGATGCGCATGACCTCCTCGACCAGATCGGCCTTGCCGTCGATGTCGGGCCGCCACGACGGCACCGCGACTTGCGCCGTCTCGCCGTCGCCCTTCGGCGCGAAGCCGAGGCGCGTCAGGATGGCGCGGCTCTCTTCGGCCGGCACGTCGATGCCGGTCAGGCGCTTCACCTCCGCGAAGGGGAACGGCACCACCTTCGGCGTATGGCCGGCATAGCCGACCACCTCGGTCCTGCCCGGCGTGCCGCCGCACAGGTCGAGCACCATCCGCGTCGCCAGCTCCAGCCCCGGCACCATGAACTCGGGATCGACGCCGCGCTCGAAGCGGTAGCGCGCATCGGTGACGATGCCGAGCGTACGCCCGGTGCGGGCGACGGTGATCGGGTCCCACAGCGCCGATTCGATCAGCACGTCGGTCGTCGCCTCGTCGCAGCCGGAATGCTCGCCGCCCATGATGCCGGCGATGGACTCGACGCCGGTGTCGTCGGCGATGGCGTACATCTCCGCCGTGAGCGTGTATTCGCGCCCGTCGAGCGCCAGCATCGTCTCCCCCTCCTTCGCGCGGCGCACCACGAGGTCGCCCGCGACCTTCTTCGCGTCGAAGACGTGGAGCGGCCGGCCGCGGTCGAAGGTGACGTAGTTGGTGATGTCGACCAGCGCGTTGATGGGCCTGAGGCCGATGGCGATCAGCCGCTGCTGCATCCATTTCGGCGACGGGCCGTTCTTGACCCCCGCTACGCGCCTGAGCGCGAAGCCGGGACAGAATTCCGGCGCCTCGATCTTCACCCTGACCGGGCTTTCGCCCACGCCCTCGACCGGCGCGACCGCGCCGTCCTTCAGCGTGCCGAGCCCGCTTGCCGCGAGGTCGCGGGCGATGCCGTAGACGCTGGTCGC
>JALHFU010000207.1:0-5034 GCA_022838525.1 Hyphomicrobiales bacterium
ATGCAGGTGTTGCCGGCCGCCATCGCGTCGAGATGGCTCTTTCGCGCGCGCGGCTGCTGGAATTCGGGATTCATCGATTCGATGGTGTGGCAGTTGCGGCACTCGCGGGAATCGGTCCGCTTCATCGAGGCCCACACGTTCTTGGCGAGCGTCAGGCGCTTGGCCTCGAACTGCTCCGGCGTCCGGATCGAGCCGAGCGCCCAGTGGTAGAGCTCCCTCGAGGCCTGGATCTTGCGGATGACCTTGTGGAACCATTCCTTGGGCACGTGGCAGTCCGAGCAGGTCGCCTGGACGCCGGTGCGGTTCTGGTAATGGATCTTGGTCGAATACTCCTCGTACACATAGGCGCGCATCTCGTGGCACGACTTGCAGAACGGCATGGTGTTGGTGGCTTCCATCGCCGTGTTGAAGCCGCCCCAGAACACGATGCCGCCGACGAAGCCGGCCAGCAGCAGGGTGAGGAGCGAATAGCGAAGGCTGGGACGCCTGAGAATGGACCACCAGCTCGAGAGCCTAGCTGCGATGCGCGACATGGCTTGGTTTCCCGTAGTTTGGCTTGAGATTTCGGGTGCGCGCGTCCTTCGCGGCGCGGGCCGTCGCGCAAGGGCCGGCGGCCTCTGTCGAAACGCCCGCGAGCGAGTTTCGCGGGAAGCGGACCGGGCCCCGGAGCGGGATGCGCTCCGGGGCCCGCCGTCACGACGTCAGTAGATGTCGTGCTGCGTGTTGTGGACGTTGAACTTGCCGGTCGGCGTGATCAGGTTCGGGTCCTTGATCACCGTCTTGACCTGACGGGTCTTGTCGTCGAACACGACGATCGCCGACGGCTCCGTCTTGCCTGCCCACAGCGAGACCCAGACCTCGTCGCCGGTCTCGTTGTATTCGGGATGCACGACGCGCTTGACCGCATCACCTTCCGGCAGGTCGGCCAGAGCAGCCACGTGGATGATCTCGGGCTCCTTGGACAGATCGTCGAGATCGTAGATCGCGATGGACTCGGCAAGCTCCTTCTCGGGGTTCTGCGGCATGTCCGCCCACAGGTTCCGCGATTCCGGATGGGTCTTGACGAACAGGTTGCCGGCGCCCGGCATCTGCAGTTCCTGAACCACCTTCCAGGCATTGTCCGCATATTGCGGGTCTTCCGGCGCCGTGCCGATGAGCGTCACGACGTCGTCGCCCAGATGGCCGGTCGCCCAGACCGGGCCGTACTCGGGATGATGGAAGTTGGCGCCGCGGCCCGGATGCGGGATGCGGGCGGTGTCCACCAGGGCGGCGAGCTTGCCTTCCTGGGTGTCGACCACCGCGATCTTGTTCGAGGCGTTGGCGGCCACCAGGAAGTAGCGCTTGGAAGCGTCCCAGCCGCCGTCATGCAGGAACTTCGCCGACTCGATGGTCGTGGTCTTCAGGTTGTCGATGTCGGAGTAGTCGACCAGCAGGATCTGGCCGGTCTCCTTGACGCTGACCACCCATTCCGGCTTGATCTGCGACGACACGATCGACGCCACGCGCGGCTCGGGGTGATACTCGCCGTCCACCGTGATGCCCCGGGTCGAGACGATCTTGAGCGGCTTCAGCGTGTCGCCTTCCATGATCACGTATTGCGGCGGCCAGTAGGAACCGGCGATCGCATACTTGTCCTCGAAGCCCTCGAACTTGGAGGTGTCGACCGAACGGGCGTCGAGACCGCTCTTCATCTCGGCGACGACCGCCGGCTCTTCCATCCACAGGTCGATCAAGCTCAGGAGCCCGTCGCGGCCGATGACGTAGATGTAGCGTCCCGAGGCCGACAACCGCGAGATATGGACGGCGTAGCCGGTCTTGACCCGCGAGATGACCTCCTTGGTGTCGCCGTCGATCAGGGCGACCTCGCCCGCGTCGCGCAGCGTGACCGAGAAGATGTTCTGGAGGTTGTAGGAGTTCAGCTGCTCCGTCGGGCGCTCCTCGACGGGCACGAGAAGCTTCCACGACGCCAGCATGTCCTGCATGCCCCATTCGGGCGGCGTGTCCGGCGGCAGCTGGATGTAGGTGGCGAGGTCGGCGATCTCCTGTTCGGTCAGGATGTCGTCGAAATTGACCATGCCGCCGTCGGTGCCGAGGGAGATGATGCGCTCAAGCCGGGGCTGGCCCAGCTTCAGCATGTTCTCGGGCTCGAGGTTCTTGCCGGTCGCGCCCTTGCGCAGCACGCCGTGGCATCCGGCGCAACGCTGGAAATACAGATCCTTGGCGTGCTCCCTGGCCTCCGGCGAAAGTGTGGGTACCTGTGCTATGGCGGTGGTGGAGCCCATCATCATGGCTACGCTGAACGCGGCTCCGATCACCGACATGCCAAGCGTCAGTTTCTTCATGACGCATTTCCCTTCGGTTAGCGATTGAACACCCAAGTCTTATGGGCGTTCGCGAAGGGACTCTTTGTGAAATCGCAAGAAACAAAAGGGGTTGGCGGGCAAACGGGACCTTGCCCATGAGCACAATTGTCGCACGTCGGCAGTCGACCCGGCGCGACATCGGCAATTGATGCGATCCGCCTACAGGAACGCATCCCCACGGCTGCGGCAAAGCTTCGGCGGGTCGCCCCCGCTCCGGCCGCCGAACGGCGCCCCAAACGGCGCCCCGATGTGCGTTTCTGCTTTGTTCCAGAAAACATCTCCGGGCGCCGAAGCGCCCGGAGATGATGTCTCGATATCTGGAGCCTGGCCCCTGCGTCCGGGATC
Source organism: Hyphomicrobiales bacterium (assembly GCA_022838525.1). Classification (GTDB taxonomy): domain Bacteria; phylum Pseudomonadota; class Alphaproteobacteria; order Rhizobiales; family Rhizobiaceae; genus Aerobium. The sequence goes on from JALHFU010000207.1 coordinate 2,709, forward strand.
GGACGAGATGGAGCCGTGGCCGCGGGTCAGCTGCAGCCGCTGGTCGCGCCGCAGGTGTCGCACTTCTCGCAGGTGCCGTTCCTCACCATGGTGAAGTTCTGGCACTCGGTGCACATGTTGCCGGTGTAGCCCTGCATCATCGCCTGCACCCGCCGCTCGGCGGCGAGCGCCTTGGCGTCGGCCGCCTCCTTGTCCGCGGCGTCGCTGAACAGCGTCTCGGCGGCGGCGTTGGCGTTCTCCTCGAAGGCGACGTCCTCGGCCAGCTCCTTGGCGCGTTCCTCGTAGTCGCGGCGGAAGGCGGTGACCACACCGACGTCCGCGTCGAGCTTGCGCGCGGCGGCCGTGCCGATCGCCGTCACCGTCGCCCCGCCGGAACCCGAGGCGCGCGGCGCCGACGAGCCTGCCGAGCCCTTGGGCTCGCCGCCGGTGCCGGCTACCAGCGTCGGCTTGTAGCCGCGCGTCCAGCCGGTGGAGATCAGGTTGGTCTTGCCCTCCTGGATGCCCTTGCCCAGCGTGGTGTTGGAGAAGTCCGACGTGTCGACATGGGCGAGGTCGTGGCGGCCGAGATAGGAGATCGCGAGCTCGCGGAACACGTAGTCGAGGATCGAGGTCGCGTTCTTCACCGCGTCGTTGCCCTGCACGACGCCGGCCGGCTCGAAGCGGGTGAAGGTGAAGGCCTCGACATACTCCTCGAGCGGCACGCCGTATTGCAGGCCGAGCGAGATGGCGATGGCGAAGTTGTTCATCATCGCCCGGAAGGCCGCGCCCTCCTTGTGCATGTCGATGAAGATCTCGCCGAGCCTGCCGTCGCCGAACTCGCCGGTGCGCAGATAGACCTTGTGCCCGCCGATCACCGCCTTCTGGGTGTAGCCCTGGCGGCGGTTGGGCAGCTTCTCGCGCTCGCGCACCACCTTCTCGACGACGCGCTCGACGATCTTCTCCGTCACCTGCGCCACGCGGGCGGCGGCGGGCGCGGCGGCCAGCTCCTCGGCGCGGTCGTCGGCCTCGTCCTCGTCGTCCGAAAGCAGCGAGGCGTTGAGCGGCTGCGACAGCTTCGAGCCGTCGCGGTAGAGCGCGTTCGCCTTCAGCGCCAGCTTCCACGACAGCATGTAGGCTTCCTTGCAGTCGTCGACGGTCGCCTCGTTCGGCATGTTGATCGTCTTGGAGATCGCGCCCGAGATGAAGGGCTGCGCCGCCGCCATCATGCGGATGTGGCTCTCGACCGAAAGGTAGCGCTTGCCGACCTTGCCGCAAGGATTGGCGCAGTCGAAGACGGGCAGGTGCTCGTCCTTCAGATGCGGCGCTCCCTCCAGGGTCATCGCGCCGCAGACATGGATGTTGGCGGCCTCGACGTCCCTGCGGGAGAAGCCCAGCGCCGGCAGCATCTCGAACGAGAAATCGTTGAGCTGCTCGTCGGTGAAGCCGAGAACGTCGCGGCAGAAATCCTCGCCCAGCGTCCACTTGTTGAAGACGAACTTGATGTCGAAGGCCGAGGTCAGCGCCGCGTTCAGCGCCGCGATCTTCTCGTCGGTGAAGCCCTTGGCCTTGAGCGTCGAGGGGTTGACGCCCGGCGCCTGGTTCAGATTGCCGTGGCCGACGGCATAGGCCTCGATCTCGGCGATCTGGCTTTCGGAGTAGCCGAGGGTGCGCAGCGCCTCCGGCACCGCGCGGTTGATGATCTTGAAGTAGCCGCCGCCGGCGAGCTTCTTGAACTTCACCAGCGCGAAGTCGGGCTCGATGCCGGTGGTGTCGCAATCCATGACGAGGCCGATGGTGCCGGTCGGCGCGATCACGGTGGCCTGCGCGTTGCGGAAGCCGTATTCGGCGCCGAGGTCGATGGCGCGGTCCCAGGCGGCGCGGGCGTGCTCGACCAGCTCCTTCTGCCAGACGTGGTCGGCCTCGAGCGGCACCGGGTTGACCGACAGCTTCTCGTAGCCCTCCGTCTCGCCATAGGCGGCGCGGCGATGGTTGCGCATCACGCGCAGCATGTGCGGGGCGTTGACCGGATATTCCGGGAACGCGCCGAGCTCGGACGCCATCTCGGCCGAGGTGGCGTAGGCGACGCCGGTCATCAGCGCGGTCAGCGCTGCGCACAGGCCCCTGCCCTCGTCGGAATCGTAGGGGATGCCGGAGGTCATCAGGAGGCCGCCGATATTGGCGAAGCCGAGGCCGAGCGTGCGGTACTCGTAGGACAGCTTGGCGATCTTCCACGACGGGAACTGCGCCATCATCACCGAGATTTCGAGCACGATGGTCCACAGCCGCACCGTGTGCTCATAGGCCGCGATGTCGATGGTGCCGTCGGAATTGCGGTAGGGCAAAAGGT
>JALHFU010000027.1:0-24851 GCA_022838525.1 Hyphomicrobiales bacterium
GCGACGGCAAGGGCGGCTGGCGCGATGCGGACGGTGTTCCGCGCCCCGAATACGAGGGGTGCATCGACATCGACCTGTCGGCGTCGCCGTTCACGAACACGCTGCCGATCCGCCGGCTGGGGCTGAGGCGCGCAACGGGAACCGTCCGGCTCGACATGGTCTACGTGCCGTTCGACACGCTCGATCCCTTCTTGGACGGCCAGAACTACACCGCCATCGAGGACGGTCGTCTTTATCGATACGAGGCGGCGGACGGCTCCTTCCGCGCCGATCTTCCGCTCGATGAGGACGGCCTCGTTCTCGACTATCCTTCCCTCTTCGCGCGCGTGAGCTGAGACGCGCAGATATCGGAGACGATCATGAGCTTTCGCACGCTGGACGAAGCCGGGGTCGCGGGCAAGCGGGTGCTTGTCCGCGTCGATCTCAACGTGCCGGTCAAGGACGGCGAGGTGACGGACGCGACGCGTATCGAGCGCGTCGCCCCGACCGTGCTGGAGCTTGCCGACAAGGGCGCGAAGGTGATCCTTCTCGCCCATTTCGGCCGGCCGAAGGGCGCGCCCGACCCGCAATACTCGCTGGCGCCCATCGCGCGCGCGGCCTCGGAAGTGCTCGGCCGCCCGGTCGCCTTCGCCGGGGACTGCATCGGCGACCAGGCGGCGAAGGCCGTCGCGGCGCTGGAGGTGGGCGACATCCTGCTTCTGGAGAACACCCGCTTCCACAAGGGCGAGGAGAAGAACGATCCCGATTTCGTCGCGGCGCTGGCGGCGAACGGCGATCTCTACGTCAACGACGCCTTCTCGGCCGCGCACCGCGCGCACGCCTCGACCGAGGGGCTGGCGCATGTGCTGCCGGCCTATGCCGGCCGCGCCATGCAGGCGGAGCTGGAAGCGCTGGAGAAGGGCCTCGGCAACCCGGCGCGGCCCGTCGTCGCCATCGTCGGCGGCGCCAAGGTCTCGACCAAGATCGACCTGCTGATGAACCTCGTGAGGAAGGTCGACGCGCTCGTCATCGGCGGCGGCATGGCCAACACCTTCCTCGCCGCGCGCGGCACGGATGTCGGCAAGTCGCTCTGCGAGCACGATCTGGCCGCGACCGCCAGGGAGATCATGATCGAGGCCGCGACGGCCGGCAACGCCATCATCCTGCCGTCCGACGCCGTGGTGGCGAAGGAGTTCAAGGCCAATGCCGACAACGAGACCGTCGCCGTCGACGCGGTTCCCGCCGACGGCATGATCCTCGATGTCGGTCCGAAGACGGTGGAGACCGTCAGGGACTGGATCGGCCGCGCGGCGACGCTGGTGTGGAACGGGCCGCTCGGCGCCTTCGAGATCGAGCCGTTCGACCGCGCCACGGTGGCCGCCGCGCAGTTCGCGGCCGAGCGCACCAAGGCGGGCAAGCTCGTCTCCGTCGCCGGCGGCGGCGACACGGTCGCGGCGCTCAACCATGCCGGCGTCGCCGACGACTTCACCTACGTCTCGACCGCCGGCGGCGCCTTCCTCGAATGGATGGAAGGCAAGGAGCTGCCAGGTGTCGCGGCGCTGGCGAAGTAGGATCGCGCCGTCATCCGGGATGCATCGGCCTCTCCGCCGTCATCTCGGCCAAGGCCGCGAAGCGGCCGCAGAGCCGGGACCCATTGGCCGGACCATCGTCGGGCACGGTCCGGTTCTCACCGCGGCGCGTGGCGAGACTGCCGCACGAACCCGCCACCCGGCCGTGCCGCTCAATGGGTCCCGGCTCTCGCTCCGCTCGGCCGGGATGACGCGGTGGGGATGCTGTGCTTCTCCCGGCTCCGGAAACGGCCTCATTCCTTCAAAGCTGGTGCCAGCCATCTGGCCAATACGCTGCGTTCCCCCGGGGCCATTTACTCTCTTAAACAATTGAAATCCTTTCAATCGATTCGACTGCGCGGCTCGCATTCCGTTCGTTTGCCGCATCTGCTAAGCGGCCTTCAAACACGAACATGGAGGCAGACAATGAGCGAGCGTCTCAAGGACACCGTGACCGCAATGGCCGAGCAGGCCGCAAACAAGGACGGCTTCATCGCCGCGCTCGATCAGTCGGGCGGCTCCACGCCCAAGGCGCTCAAGCTCTACGGTGTCGAGGAAGGCGCCTGGTCGAACGATGCCGAGATGTTCGATCTCATTCACCAGATGCGCGCGCGGATCATCAAGTCGCCCGCATTCACCGGCGACAAGGTCATGGGCGCGATCCTGTTCGAGCAGACGATGGACCGCGACATCGACGGGATGCCCACGGCGCAGTATCTGTGGGAGAAGCGCGGCGTCGTGCCGTTCCTGAAGGTCGACAAGGGGCTCGCCGAGGAGAAGGACGGCGTCAAGCTGATGAAGCCGATGCCCGATCTCGACGCGTTGCTGGAGCGTGCCGTCGCCAAGGGCATCTTCGGCACCAAGATGCGGTCGGTGATCGACGCGGCAAACGCGCAGGGCATCGCGGCAAACGTCGCCCAGCAGTTCGAGGTCGCGAGGCAGATCCTCGGCCACGGCCTCGTTCCGATCATCGAGCCGGAGGTGACGATCTCGATCCCGGACAAGGCGGAAGCCGAGGACATCCTGCTCGCGGAAATCCAGAAGCATCTCGACGGCGTGCCGGCCGGCAAGCAGATCATGCTCAAGCTGACGCTGCCGACGAAGGCGAACCTCTACAGGCCGCTGATCGACGATCCGCGCGTCATGCGCGTGGTCGCGCTGTCCGGCGGGTATTCCCGCGACGAGGCGAACGCGCTGCTGGCGCAGAATGCGGGCATGATCGCCAGCTTCTCGCGCGCGCTGACCGAGGGCCTTTCCGCGCGCCAGAGCGATGCCGAGTTCGACGCGGTTCTGGCTTCGGCGATCGACAGCATCTTCGAGGCGTCCCGCACCTGACGGCCGGGAACCCCCGGCGTCGCGACGGCGGGCCCGGCGGCTCTCCGTATCGAGGGGGCGCCGGGGATGCCTAGTTGCCGTGGCTGAGAAGCACGGTCAGCGATATGGCGGCGATGGCGAAGACCGCCAGCTTCCAGAAATCGCTGCGCTTCCTCAGTCCGGGCAGGCCGAGCGGCTTGATGACGTGGGCGATCATCAGTCCGACGATCAGCAGGGAAAGTATCTTGGTCATGCCGGCGGCCCGCAGCGTTGTCGTTGCACGGACCCGTTTGAGCAGCAAGCTTGACTCCTGTCAAAGCCGGGCGGACGCTCGCGAAGTAGTCATGTAGGGAAAGCAGGAGAAGCGACGGTCGGGACGGAGGCAACCGGCGGTCGAGCGAGGGAGGGAAGAAATGGCGTCGTCACGTTACGCGGAAGTCTATGCGGGCTGGCAGGCGGACCCCGAGGGGTTCTGGGCCGGGGCGGCCAGGGCGATCGACTGGATTTCCCCGCCGACGAGGATCTTCGATTCCGAACAGGGCGTCTACGGCCGCTGGTTCGTGGACGGGGTGTGCAACACCTGCTTCAACGCCGTCGACCGCCATGTCGAGGGCGGCCGCGCCGACCAGGCGGCGCTGATCTACGACAGCCCCATCACCGACCGGAAGAAGCGCTATACCTATGCCGAGCTGAAGGCCGAGGTGGTGGCGCTCGCCGCCGTGCTGCGCGACCAGGGCGTGGAGAAGGGCGACCGCGTCATCATCTACATGCCGATGGTGCCGGAGGCAGTGTTCGCCATGCTCGCCTGCGCGCGGCTCGGCGCCGTGCATTCGGTGGTGTTCGGCGGCTTCGCGGCGCGCGAGCTCGCCACCCGCATCGACGACGCCAGGCCGAAGCTGATCGTCTCCGCCTCCTGCGGCATCGAGCCCGGCCGCATCGTCGCCTACAAGCCGCTGCTCGACGGCGCGATCGCCCAGGCCGCGCACAAGCCGCAGGGCTGCGTGATCCTGCAGCGGCCGGAGCAGGCCTGCGAGCTGACGCCGGGCCGCGACGTCGACATGGCCGAGGCGGTCGCCGCGGCCAAGGCCTCGGGTGCCGCGGTCGAGTGCGTGCCGGTCGCGGCCACCGACCCGCTCTACGTGCTCTACACCTCCGGCACCACCGGCCAGCCCAAGGGCGTGGTGCGCGACAATGGCGGCCACATGGTGGCGCTGAAATGGACCATGGAGAACGAGTTCGGCATCAGCCCGGGCGAGGTGTTCTGGGCGGCGAGCGACGTCGGCTGGGTGGTCGGCCATTCCTACATCGTCTACGCGCCGCTGCTCCATGGCTGCACCACCGTCGTGTTCGAGGGCAAGCCGGTCGGCACGCCCGATCCCGGCACGTTCTGGCGGGTGATCTCCGAGCACGGCGTGGCGGCGCTGTTCACGGCGCCGACGGCGTTCCGCGCCATCAAGGGGCAGGACCCGAAGGGCGAGTTCGTCAGGAAATACGACCTTTCCGGCTTCCGCACCCTGTTCCTCGCCGGCGAGCGCGCCGATCCCGAGACCATCAAATGGGCGGAAGCGCAGCTCGGCGTGCCGGTGATCGACCACTGGTGGCAGACCGAGACCGGCTATCCGATCAGCAACAACCCGGTCGGCCTCGGCCGGCTTCCGGTCAAGTACGGCTCGCCGGCCGTGCCGATGCCGGGCTACGACGTGCGGGTGCTGGACGATGCCGGCCACGAGGTGCCGCGCGGCACGCTCGGCAACGTCGTCATCAAGCTGCCGCTGCCGCCCGGCTGCCTGCCGACGCTGTGGAACGCCGACGAGCGCTTCTTCTCGGCCTATCTCTCCGAGTTCCCCGGCTACTACAAGACGGCCGACGCCGGCTATATCGACGAGGACAACTACCTCTTCATCATGGCCCGCACCGACGACATCATCAACGTTGCCGGCCACCGGCTGTCGACCGGGGCGATGGAGGAGGTGGTGGCCGAGCACCCGGACGTCGCCGAATGCGCCGTGGTCGGCATGCATGACGGCATGAAGGGCCAGATCCCGCTCGGCTTCGTGGTGCTCAATGCCGGCGTGGAGCGCGCGCCGGCCGAGATCGAGAAGGAAGTGATCGCGCTGGTGCGCGACAAGATCGGCCCGGTCGCCGCCTTCAAGTCGGTGGTGACGGTCAAGCGCCTGCCCAAGACGCGCTCGGGCAAGATCCTGCGCGGCACGATGCAGAAGATCGCCGACCGCGAGAAGTGGTCGATGCCGGCCACCATCGACGATCCGGCGATCCTCGACGAGATCGGCTCGGCGCTGCAGAACAAGGGCATCGGCGCATAGCCGTTCTGCTCGCGAAAGCCGGCGTGCCCCTCACCTGCCTGCCGGCATCTGCCGGGGTCGAGCCACGGGTCTCGACCCGTCCTTCGGACCCCCGTTGACGGGGAGAAGGCGGCCCGAAGGACGGATGAGGGGCGGCGCTGGTGCACGAATTGAGTTGCTGCGGGCGGCGATGGCTGCGGACGAGGCTTGACCCTGCGGCACGGCAGCGCCTATCGCTTGCGCTTCGGAGACGAGCGGAGCGGACCATGGCGCTGGACGGCAAGACGGCAATCGTCACGGGCGGGGCGAGCGGCATCGGCTATGCCATCGCGCAGCGGTTTCTCGACGACGGCGCGCGCGTCGTCGTCGCCGACGTCGATGCGGAGAAGGGCAGGGCGGCGGAGGCCGATCTGGAGAAGCGGGGCGAGGTGCGCTTCATCCGCACCGATGTCGGGCGCAAGCTCGACGTGCACAACCTCGTCGCCGCCACCATCGACGCCTTCGGCGACATCGACATCCTCGTCAACAATGCCGGCATCGTGCACGCGGCCGATTTCCTCGAGCTCAGGGAAGAGGATTTCGACCGGGTGATGAACGTCAACCTCAAGGGCGCGTTCCTGGCCGGGCAGGCGGCGGCCCGCTTCATGGTCGACAAGGTCAAGGCCGGCGGCGCGCCGGGCGCCATCGTCAACATGTCGTCGGTGAACGCCGTGTTCGCGCTGCCGGACCAGCTCGCCTATTCGGTGTCGAAGGGCGGCGTCGCCCAGCTCACCAAGGCGATGGCGCTGTCGCTGGCGCCGTGGGGCATCCGCGTCAACGCCATCGGCCCGGGCTCGATCGCCACCGACATGCTGGCGACGGTGACGTCCGGGGCGGAAGGGCGCAACCGCGTGCTGTCGCGCACGCCGCTCGGGCGCGTCGGCGAGCCGTCGGAGATCGCGGCCATCGCCGCCTTCCTCGCCTCGGAGGAGGCGAGCTACATCACCGGCCAGACCATCTATGCCGACGGCGGACGGCTGGCGCTCAACTACACGGTGAAGCCGCCGGCGGAGACGTGACGGGCGCGTTTCTTTGAAAATTTCGGCGCGGCGGCCGCCTCGCGGCCGACGCCGGCCCGAGCCCTGCCCTATTCCTCGTCGTCGTCGCGCGGGGTCGACTTGAGCGACGACAGCTTGGCGAAGACGGCGTCGGCGTCGAGCTCGCCTTCTTCCTTCTCCGCGCGCTCGTCGCGCACCTCGAGGCTCTCGGTCATCGAGGCGGGCAGCAGCGTGTCGCCGGTCGGCGCGGCGGCCGGCTGGCCGCGCGAGGCGCGCTGCACCTCGAGGTCGAGGTCGATCTGCGAGCACAGGCCGAGCGTCACCGGGTCCATCGGCGTCAGGTTGGCCGCGTTCCAGTGGGTGCGGTTGCGGATCTGCTCGATGGTCGACTTGGTGGTGCCGACGAGGCGCGAGATCTGCGCGTCCTTGAGCTCGGGATGGTTCTTGACCAGCCACAGGATGGCGTTCGGCCGGTCCTGGCGCTTGGAGAGCGGCGTGTAGCGCGGCGTGCGGCGCTTGGATTCCGGTACGCGCACCTTCGGCTCCGACAGCTTGAGCCGGTATTCGGGATCGGCCTCGCCGCGGGCGATCTCGTCGCGCGAGAGCTGGCCGGTCATGACCGGGTCGAGGCCCTTGATGCCCTGCGCCGCCTCGCCGTCGGCGATCGCCTTCACCTCGAGCGGGTGCAGCTTGCAGAACTGGGCGATCTGGTCGAAGGAGAGCGCGGTGTTGTCGACCAGCCAGACGGCGGTCGCCTTGGGCATGAGCAGCGTGTTGGCCATGGGTAAAGTCCTCTCGTTCGCCCGCGTCCCTGTCGCGGGCGGTGGGCGAAGCCACCAATTTGGGAAATCGGCAGAGATATAGACGCATTCGCCGCAGACCGCAACGAAAAGGCGGCCGCGGAGCGGGAGGATTGACGGAAAATTCAAGAACGTATATTCTAGAATAAGTATTTTAATATGAGCGACAGATGGCCCGCACCCGCTCCTTCGACGAACAGGACGTCCTCACCCGGGCGATGCACGCCTTCCGGCAGCACGGCTATGCGCGCATCTCGATCCGGCAGCTCGAGGAGGCGACGGGGCTGACCTCCGGCAGCCTCTACAACGCCTTCGGCGACAAGGACGGGCTCTACCGCGCCGCGGTCGCGCACTATGTCGACGGCTTCGTCGTCGCGCGGCTTGAGGCCCATGCCGGGCCGCAGGCCACGCTCGACGATCTGGAGGAATTCTTCCTCACCCTGTTCCGGCCGCCGATGACGGACGGCTTCGGCTGCCTGGTCGCCAATGCGGCGATGGAGTTCGGCGCAGCAAGCTCGGTCGCCGACGCCGATGTCGGCAGGGCGCTCGATCTGGTCGACGCCTCCCTCCATGCGGTGCTGGCGCGCGAGATCGGCGGCGAGGCGGCAGGGCCTGCCGCCACTCGTCTGGCGCTGATGTATCAGGGCATCCTGCTGATGACGCGCGCGGGGCGGGCCGGAGCGCGCCACGAGGAAGCGATGCGGGCGGAATTCGACCGCCTGCGGGGCGAGCGGGCGCGGCTGCGCGCCGAGGAGGCAGGGGGCAAGACAGGGACGGAACCAGCCAGGGAAAGGTGATCCGATGTCGAGAAAGTTCAACCCCGAGGGCGTGCCGGCTTCCGGCTTCTACAGCCATGGCGTCGAGGTCGTCTCGCCGCAGCGCCTCGTCTTCGTCGCCGGCCAGGTCGGGATGCGGCCGGACGGCAGCGTGGCCGAGGGCATCGCCGAGCAGACGCGCGTGGCCATCGACAATCTGAACCGGGTGCTTGCCGGGGCGGGAATGGACGCCTCCAACATCGTCAAGTCCACCATCTACCTGACCGACGAGAGCCTGATGGAAGGTTTCGCCGCTGCGGGCGGGCCGCTGCTGCCGTCGCCGCCGCCGGCGACGACGCTGGTCTACGTCAAGGCGCTGGCCTCGCCGGCGCTGCTGGTGGAGATCGAGGCGGTGGCCGCCGCTTAGGCGACTTGTCCCGGCCTCGTCCGGCGTTCAGCGGGGAAGCGGCATCTCGCGCAGCGGGTCGCCGCCGTCAATGAACAGCCGTCCCCGCGGCGTCAGGGCGGCGGCGATGCGGCGCAGCGCCGTCTCGCCGGCGGCGGGGTGGCGGCCGTCGAGCGCGCCGACGCGCACGGCGAAGGCAAGATCGAACGGCCGCTCGCCGGGCAGGAGCGCAAATTCCTCGGCCGCGACCCGGCGCAGGGAAAGGCGGCCTTCCGCAATCTCGTCGCGGCAGGCGGAGGCGGCCTGCGCGATCGCCGTGGCGGAGCGGTCGATAGCGAGGACGTGGCCGCCGCCGATGCGGCGGGCGACCTCGCGCGCCGCCGCGCCGGGGCCGCAGCCGATCTCCAGCACGCGCATGCCGGGCGCGAGCGGCAGCGCCTCGACGATGGCGAGAAGGCGCGGGGAGACGGGGGCACCCATGCGGGCCGCCTCAGCCGACGTCGAGGACGATCTTGCCGATATGGTCGCCCTCCTCCATGCGCTCGTGGGCGCGCCAGGCTTCCCGGAGCGGGAAGATCATGTCCATCACCGGCGCGATCTTCCTGTCGGCGAGCAGCGGCCACACCTTCGCCTCGAGCGCGGCGGCGATTTCGGCCTTGAACGCGACGCTGCGCGGCCGGAGCGTCGAGCCGGTATGGGTCAGCCGCTTGACCATCAGCCGCGCGACGTCGGTCGTGGCCTGCGCGCCGCCGAGCGTCGCGATCTGGACGATGCGGCCCTCGACGGCCGCGGCCGCGTAGTTGCGCGAGACGTAGTCGCCGCCGACCATGTCGAGGATGACGTCGACGCCCTCGCCGCCGGTCTCCTCCTTGACGACGCGGACGAAATCCTCCTCGCGATAGTTGATGGCGCGCCCTGCGCCGAGCCGGGTGCAGGCCGCGCATTTCTCGGCCGAGCCCGCGGTGGCGAACACCTTCGCGCCGAAGGCGGCGGCAAGCTGGATGGCGGTGGTGCCTATCCCCGAGGAGCCGCCGTGGACGAGGAAGGTCTCGCCGGCCTCGAGCCCGCCGCGCTGGAACACGTTGTGCCAGACGGTGAAGAAGGTCTCGGGCAGGGCCGCAGCCTCGGTGAAGGTGAAGCCGGCGGGCACCGGCAGCGCGTTGCTCTCGTGGACGGCGACGTACTCGGCATAGCCGCCGCCCGGCGTCAGCGCGGCGACGGCGTCGCCGACGCGCCAGCGCGTCACCGCCTCGCCGACCGCCGCCACCTCGCCGGAGGCCTCCAGCCCCGGCAGGTCGGAGGCGCCCGGCGGCGGCGGATAGGCGCCCTTGCGCTGCAGCACGTCCGGCCGGTTGACGCCGGCGGCGCGCACGCGGATCAGGATCTCGCCCGGTCCGGGAACGGGCAGGGGGCGGCGTTCCGGCTTCAGCACCAGCGGCCCGCCCGGCTCGGAAATCGCGATCGCCGTCATCTCGTCGGGAAGTGTCTGCGACGCCATGCGCGCTCCTTTCTCGCTTCTCTCGTTCGGGGTGGGCAGTTTGCCTCGGCCTGCCCTAGTTATGTACAGTTATGAGTTCGAGGCAAAGCGGAGGAGCCGGAAATGGCGCTGTTCGACGACGAACCTGTGAAGCCCAGGCGTGTCCACGAGATCGGGCAGGATCTGTCGCTGCTGTCGGTGGACGAGCTTCGGGAGCGGATCGGCCAGCTCAAGGCCGAGATCGGCCGGCTGGAGGACGAGCTGGTGGCCAAGGGCTCGACGCGGCAGGCGGCCGAGGCGCTTTTCCGGCGCGGATGAACACTTTGCGACCCGGTGTCGTAAACATGTGAGCGGCCCGCCCGAAAATCCGCCAGATTCCGGCCGAATCGACTGTCCGATTCGACGTTATCAAGCCGGCCGCCTGCGGAGACGCCATGTTCGCCACCTACCGTTCGATTATCGCGCTTCTGGGCGGCACGGCCTTCCTGCTCGCGGCGTCCGGGCTGCACAGCCTGCTCCTGCCGCTGCGCGGTCAGGCGGAAGGGTTCTCCACCGCCTCGCTCGGCCTGCTCGGCACGGCGTGGGCGGGCGGCTTCGTGGCCGGCTGCTACGCCGCGCCGTTCCTGGTGCGGAAGGTGGGGCACGTGCGCGCCTTCGGCGCCTTCGCCGCGTCCGGCGCCATGGTGGCGCTGACGACGGGGCTGTGGATCGACGAGGCGGCGTGGATCGCGCTGCGCGCCGCCACCGGCTTCACCATGGCCGGCGCCTTCATGGTCATCGAGAGCTGGCTCAACGAGCGCGCCACCAACGAGAACCGCGGCACGGTGTTCGGCCTCTACATGATGGTGACCTACGGCGCGATCACCGCCGGGCAGATGATGGTCGCGGCCACCGACATCGCCGCCGCCACGCCCTTCATGCTGGCGGGCATCCTGTTCTGCGCCTCGCTCATCCCGACGGCGATCTCCTCGGCGCAGTCGCCGCAGCCGCTCGCCGGCGTCCGGCTCGACCTTGCCGCGCTCTACGCCAACTCGCCGGTGGCGGCGGTGGGCTGCCTGCTCGTCGGCATCGCCAACGGCGCCTGGGGCACGCTCGGCGCCGTCTACGGCGCGCGCGCCGGCATCTCGGCCTTCGAGATCGCGCTGATGATGAGCCTCGTCGTCGTCGCCGGCGCACTGGCGCAGCTTCCCGTCGGCCGCGCCTCCGACCGCACCGACCGACGCTACGTGCTGTCGGCGGCGGCCTTCGGCGCGGCGCTGTTCGCGCTGTCGCTGTTCGCCTTCGCGCCGCGCTCGGGCACGGTGATCCTGATCCTGACCGCCGGCTACGGCGCGCTCGCCTACACGCTCTATTCGATCGCCGTGGCGCACGCCAACGACCACGCCAGCCCGGAGGACTTCGTCAAGGTCTCGGGCGGCCTGCTGCTGCTCTACGGCTTCGGCACCATGATCGGGCCGCTGGCGGGCGCCTACCTGATGGAGCGGATGCGGCCCGACAGCCTGTTCCTGGCCACGGCCGCGCCGCATCTGGCGCTCGGCGTCTATGCGCTGATGCGCGCCCGCGTGCGCGCGCCGGTGCCGGTGGAGGAGCGCGAGGCGTTCAAGACCCTGCCGGCCGAGCGTGCCGTGACGCCGCAGGCCGGGCTGCTCGACCCGCGCAGCGAGCCGGAGAGCGACGGCCGCGACGGCGAGGACGAGATGAAGCCCGCGGCCGAATGAGCGCGGATGGCGCTTGTGGATTGAGTTTCCCGGCGGTGGGCTCCAGAATGCGGGCATGACCCAGCCCGACGCCTTCATGGCCATCGCCGACGACAACCGCCGCTACCTGCTCGAGGAGCTGCGGCGCGGCCCCAAGACCGTGAACGAGCTGGCCGGCGGCCTGCCGGTGTCGCGCCCGGCGGTGTCGCAGCATCTCAAGGTGCTGCTCGACGCCGGGCTGGTCAGCGCTCGCGCGCAGGGCACGAAGCGCATCTACGCGCTGAATTCCGACGGATTCCTCAGGCTCAATATCTGGCTGGACCAGTTCTGGGACGGTTGAGCGCCGCGGCAGCGCCGCGGGGACAAAAAAAGCCGGCGGCGGGATCGCCACCGGCATGTTGCGGTTTTTTCCTCGCTGTGCCGACGCCTAATGGCGGGTCGGCGTCTGCAGCCTTTCAATCTCGTCCTTGATGGCCAGCTTGCGCCGCTTGAGCTTCGCGATCTCGAGATCGTCGGATGAAGGATGCGACATCGCTTCGTCGATCTGGCGGTCGATTTCGCCGTGCTTGCGCTGCAATTCCGCAAGATGGGATGCAAGAGACATGATTGGCTCTCCCTTCAAGGTTCCTTGACCGCACCGTCACGGGCACCCACCGCAGGCCGCCCGATGTGACAGCGCCAGGGTAGTGTGCCATCGATTTAGGCGGCTGTCGAATGCGGCATAGTGGCATTCCAAGCGGAGCCTGAATATGCTATTAATTGCACGCCGGTAGCGGAAGCTCCGGCAACCCGCCCGCCAAGGCGAATCGTCGCCGCAATCTTCAGACGGACGAGCATGTCGGAACAGGAACAGGCCGAGATTCGTCTCGAGTTTGCAAAGCTCAAGCAGGAACACACGGATTTCGACGCCGCGATCAACGCAATGATCGCCACCGGCTGCGACGCCCTCCAGATCCAGCGCATGAAGAAGAAGAAGCTGGCGCTGAAGGACAGGCTCAAAGAGCTCGAAGACCGGATCATTCCCGACATCATCGCCTGAACGGCGCTCCCGACAGCAAGGCAGGAACGAAGGCATGGCCGGCACCGCATCCGACGTCGCCATCATCATGGGCAGCCAGTCCGACTGGGCGACGATGCGCCATGCCGCCGAGACGCTGCAGGCGCTCGGCGTGCCGCATGACAGCCTCATCGTCTCGGCCCACCGCACGCCGAAGCGGCTCTACGATTTCGCCACCGGCGCAAAGGCGGCGGGCTACAAGGTCATCGTCGCGGGCGCCGGCGGGGCGGCGCACCTGCCCGGCATGACCGCGGCGCTGACGCCGCTGCCCGTCTTCGGCGTTCCCGTTGAATCGAAAGCGCTTTCCGGCAAGGATTCGCTCCTCTCCATCGTGCAGATGCCGGCCGGCATCCCCGTCGGCACGCTCGCCATCGGCAAGGCCGGCGCGGTCAATGCCGCGCTGCTCGCCGCCGCCGTGCTGGCGCTCTCCGATCCTTCCCTCGGCCAGCGGCTCGATGCCTGGCGCGCCGAGCAGACCGGCAAGGTCGCCCTGCGCCCCAGCGACGAAGCGTGAGCGATAGGGCATGAGCGCACCGCTTTCCCCCGGCGAGACGATCGGCATCGTCGGCGGCGGCCAGCTCGGCCGCATGCTGGCGATGGCGGCGGCTCGCCTCGGCTATCGCACCGTCATCCTCGAACCGCAGGCCGGATGCCCGGCGGCGCAGGTCGCCAACCGGCAGATCGTCGCCGCCTATGACGACCCGGAGGCGCTGGCGGAACTGGCGCGCGGCTGCGCCGTCGTCACCTACGAGTTCGAGAACGTGCCCGTCGCGGCGGCCGAGACGCTTGCGGCCTCGGTGCCGGTGTTCCCGCCGCCCCGCGCCCTGGCGGTCGCGCAGGACAGGCTGGTCGAGAAGACCGAGCTCAACCGCATGGGAATATCCACAGCCCGCTTCATTCCTGTGGATAACGACGACGATCTCGCGGCCGGGCTTGCGGCCTTCGGCGGCGACGGCGTCCTGAAGACGCGCCGCCTCGGCTATGACGGCAAGGGCCAGCGGGTGTTCCGCGGGGCCCGTGCCGGCGATGCCGCCGGGGCCTGCGCCGCCATGGGCGGCGTGCCGCTGATCCTCGAGGCGCTGGTGCCGTTCGAGCGCGAGATTTCCGTCATCGCCGCGCGCGGCCGCGACGGCATCGTCAGCGCCTACGACCCGGCCGAGAACGTCCATCGCGACGGCATCCTGCATTCGTCGACCGTGCCGGCTGCCGGCAACCCCGCCGCGCTCGCCGCCGCGCGGGAGGCGGCCCGCGCCATCCTCGACGGCCTCGGCTATGTCGGCGTCATCGGCGTCGAGTTCTTCGCCCTTGCCGACGGCTCGGTGCTCGCCAACGAGATCGCGCCGCGCGTCCACAATTCCGGCCACTGGACGGAGGCCGCCTGCGCGGTGTCGCAGTTCGAGCAGCACATCCGCGCCGTCGCCGGCCTGCCGCTCGGCGATCCCGGCCGCCACAGCCACTGCGTCATGGAGAACCTGATCGGCGACGACGTCGCCGGCGTGCCGGCCCTCCTCGCCGAGAAGGACGTCGTCGTGCACCTCTACGGCAAGGAAGAGGCGCGGCCCGGCCGCAAGATGGGGCATTTCACCCGCCTCGCGCCGCGGCAGCGGTAGCGCCGGCACCCCGTCGCCCATTCGCCGCTTGCATCGGGCGGGCGGCTGTGGATTGGTTGCGCGGTCATCCACGGGGAACGCGCCATGTCCTTCGAGCTGTGGGCCGCCTTCGCCTTCGCCTCCGCGATCGTGGTCGCGATTCCGGGGCCGACGGTGCTTCTGGTCATCTCCTATGCGCTCGGCCACGGCCGGCGGCCGGCGCTCGCCATCGTCGCCGGCGTCGCGCTCGGCGATTTCACGGCCATGACCGCCTCGATCCTCGGCGTCGGCGCGCTGCTCGCCGCGTCGGCGACGCTGTTCACGGCGCTGAAGTGGATCGGCGCGGCCTATCTCGTCTATCTCGGCATCAGGCTGTGGCGCGCGCCGGTGGCGCCGCAGGCGGCCGATGCGCCGGTGCCGGCCGTCGCCACGCGGCGCATCTTCCTGCACGCCTATGTCGTGACGGCGCTGAACCCGAAGAGCATCGTCTTCTTCGTCGCGTTCCTGCCGCAGTTCCTCGATCCGGCGGGTCCGGTCGCGCTGCAGCTCGTCGTGTTCGAGATCACCTTCCTCGTGCTCGCCACGCTCAACGCCGCCGCCTATGCGCTCCTCGCCTCGACGGCGCGCGGCGCGATCCGCCGCCCGGCCGTGCAGAAGGCGGTGAACCGCGCCGGCGGCACGCTGATGATCGGCGCGGGCCTTCTCGCCGCCGGCTGGCGGCGGGCCGCTGCCTGACCGGACCGCGACCGGCCGGCGGTTGACAGGCCGGCCCGGTCTCGGCTAAGAGCAGCCCGGATTTCTGGCGCGCCATTCTTGCAGATTGGGGAGGGCGCGCCTTTACATTGGCCCGTCAGGGCATCAGGAAAACGGGCTCGACCGATGAAGATCAAGAACTCGCTCAAGGCGCTCAAGGCGCGTCACCGCGACAACCGCCTGGTTCGCCGCAAGGGCCGCGTCTACATCATCAACAAGACCGCGCCGCGCTACAAGGCCCGCCAGGGCTGAGGCTGGCGGGGCATCCGCCCCGCGCCGGCCTCCCGCGTTTCACGCGAAATTCAGTTTGACGTTCCGCCATGCCGGGATAGGCTCCCGTCATGCGGAGCGTCCTGTCCATTTCATTCGCGATTCTCCTTGCGCTCATGTCCGGCGCGGCGGCGCAGACGACCGGCCGCGCCGGGGGCGGCCTTGCGCCCGACGATCCGCGGGCGCGCATCGACGGGCTGTTCGCCGACCTGAAGCGGGCCGGCAACGAGGCCGCGGCCCGTCGCATCTCGCAGCGCATCCGGCAGGAATGGTCGAAATCCGGCAGCGCCACCATCGACCTGCTCATGGCGTGGTCGACCAAGGCGGTCGAGGACAAGAAGTACGACGCCGCCCTCGACTATCTCGACGAGATCGTGACGCTCGCGCCCGGCTATGCCGAGGGCTGGAACCTGCGCGCCACCGTGCATTTCGCCCGCGACGACTACGCCCGGTCCATGGCCGACATCGACCGGGTGCTGCGGCTGGAGCCGCGCCATTTCGGCGCGCTGGCCGGGATGGCGGCGATCCTCAAGGCCTCGGGCCACAAGCAGGCGGCGGCGAGCGTCTACGAAAGGATGCTTGACGTCTACCCGATGATGCGCAACGCACAGACCGAGCTCGGCAAGCTCGCCGACGAGATGGCCGGTCAGGGGATCTGACCCCGTCTCGCCGCGCCCACGAAAACGTCCCCGCACCCCGCATCGTCCGGCATGACCGTCCTCGCCGCCGTCCTCGTCCTGTGTGCCGTCCCGCTGGCGCTGGCCGGGGCGAGCCGCGTGGCCGCCTCGCGCATCGCGCGCCGCCACCCGCCGGTCGGCGGCTTCGCCACCGTCGGCGGCGCGCGGCTGCATCACGTCCATGTGCCGGCCGGCCGGAAGGCCGACCTGCCACCCGTGGTCTTCATCCACGGCGCGAGCGGCAACCTGCTCGACCAGATGGTGCCGGCAAGGCCGCTGCTCGAAGGGCGCGCCGAGATGCTGTTCCTCGACCGGCCGGGCCATGGCTGGTCGGAGCGGGGGCCGGGAAACGGCGATCCCTTCGCGCAGGCGGCGACCGTCGCGGCGCTGATGCGCCGGCTCGGCATCGGCGAGGCGGTCATCGTCGGGCATTCCTTCGGCGGCGCGGTGGCGGCGGCCTTCGCGCTCGCGCATCCGCGGATGACGAAGGGGCTGGTCTTCCTCGCCGCCGCGACCCATCCGTGGCCGGGTGCGCAGACCTCCTGGTACTACAAGGCGGCTGCGCTGCCGGTGGTCGGGCGGCTGTTCGTCGAGACGGTGGCGTGGCCCGCCGGCCGGCTGCGCATGCGCGCGGCCTCGGCCTGCGTGTTCTCGCCCAACCGCATGCCGGAAACCTATCTCGACGCCGCCGCCATCCCGCTCGTGCTCCGGCCCGAGGCCTTCCGCTGGAACGCGCACGACGTCGCCGGCCTCTACGGCCATGTCGCCGCCGCCTCGAAGCGCTACGGCGAGATCGCCGCGCCGGCCGTCGTCATCTCGGGCAACCGCGATGCGGTGGTCTACGAGGAGATCCACTCGCTCGGCCTCGCCCGCGACATTGCCGGCGCCGAGCTGGTATGGGTGGACAATCTCGGCCACAAGCCGGACTGGATCGCGCCCGATCTCGTCGTCGCGGCGATCGAGAAGGTGGCGGGCCGCGCCGTCGACCTTCAGGCCGCCGCGCGGGCCGTGGAGGCGCGCATCGCCGAAGACGCGTTCGGGCCGGCGGGCGTGTGCGCCGACAACAAGCCGCCCATGCCGGCCGCGCCCTAGAACGGCGGACGCCCGGATAAATCCGGGCTGCCGCTCTATCTGTTTGTTTTTGCCGCTTTCAGGCGCCGGGCTGGCCCTCGGCGCCGACATAGGCGATGCGCAGCATGTTGGTCGAGCCCGGCGTCCCGAACGGCACGCCGGCGGTGATGATGATGCGGTCGCCGTCGCGGCCGAAATTCTCCTCGTGGGCGATGCGGCAGGCGCGCTCGACCATGTCGTCGAGGTCGTGGGCATCCTCCGTGACCACGCAGTGCAGGCCCCAGACCAGCGACAGCCGCCGCGCGGTCTTGAGCACCGGCGACAGCGCCACGATGGGAAGCTGCGGCCGCTCGCGCGCGGCGCGCAGGCCGGTCGCGCCCGACGAGGTGTAGGTGACGATGGCCGACAGCTTCAGCGTCTCGCCGATCTGGCGGGCGGCGGCCGAGATGGCGTCGGCGCCCGTCGCCTCCGGCTCGGAGCGCTGGGCGTTGATGATGCCGGGATAGAGCGGGTCCTTCTCGACCTGGACGGCGATGGAGTTCATGGTCGCCACCGCCTCGACCGGATACTGCCCGGCGGCGGATTCGGCGGAGAGCATCACCGCGTCCGCGCCCTCGAACACGGCGATGGACACGTCGGAGACCTCGGCACGGGTCGGCACCGGCGCGGAGATCATCGATTCCAGCATCTGGGTGGCGACCACCACCGGCTTGCCGGCCTTGCGGGCGGCGCGGGTAATCTGCTTCTGGATGCCGGGCACGGCCTCCAGCGGCATCTCGACGCCGAGGTCGCCGCGCGCCACCATCAGCGCGTCGGAGAGCTCGATGATCTCGGCGAGGCGGGCGACGGCCTGCGGCTTCTCGATCTTCGACAGGAGTGCCGCACGCCCGCGCGCGATCTTGCGCGCCTCGGCCAGGTCCTCCGGCCGCTGGATGAAGGACAGCGCCACCCAGTCGACGCCGGCGTCGAGCACGGCCTCGAGGTCCCTGCGGTCCTTCTCGGTCAGCGCGCCGACGGGAAGGTCGGTGTCGGGCAGGCTGACGCCCTTGCGGTCGGAAATCCGCGTGCCGGAGACGACGGTGCAGACGATGCGGCGGCCATCGGTCTCGACGGCGCGCAGCATCAGCTTGCCGTCGTCGATCAAGAGCCGGTGGCCGGGCTCGACCGAGCGCAGGATCTCCGGATGCGGCAGGTGAACGCGGGTCGCATCGCCCGGCGCCGGGTCGTCGTCGAGCGTGAAGGTCTGGCCGGGCGCGAGCGTCTCCGCGCCGTCGGCGAACTTGCCGACCCTGAGCTTCGGCCCCTGCAGGTCGGCGAGGATGCAGATCGGGCGGCCGACCTGGTCCTCGACGGCGCGGATGCGGCCGACCAGCGTGCGCATCAGCGCGTGGTCGGCATGGCTCATGTTGATGCGGAAGACGTCGGCGCCCGCCTCGAACAGCTTGCGGATCATCTCCTCTTCGGAGGAAGCGGGGCCGAGCGTGGCGAGAATCTTGACCTTGCGGTTGCGCCTCATCGGCCACCCGTTCCGGTGACGGGCGTTGCGTCGCTTGCCGGTTCGTCGGTCAATTGCACCATCCAGCTTGCCTGTTCGCGCGTGTCGTATTCCTGGAAGCCGGCGCGCTGGAAGCCGCGGGCGAAGCAGTCGCCCGCGCCGGCGATCTTGAACTCGCGCTCGGCCACGCACATGCTGATCGGCCCGTCCCAGCGGCCGCCGCGCTCGGCGTCCTCGGCGTAGAGATAGTAGTAGCGCGACGACAGCGCGCCCTCGATCAGCGTCTTGCAGGTCGAGCCCTCGATGTGCCACCAGCCTTCCGTGACCCAGCCGGTGCTGGCGCGGTAGCCGATGGCGACGCCGACGAGGCTCTGCGTCGCGTTGCAGACGCGGAAATCGGCGTGCGCAGGCGTCGCCGCGGCCATCGCGCCGACGCAGGCGAGACCGAACGCGGCAACCGCGAGCATCGCCCGCCGGCCCGCCGCCTTCACCGTTCCGTTCGCTGTCGCCGAAGCAGTCGTCATCATCTTGCCCCTATTTCAAAGAACTGAGCGCCCGTGTCAACGCGGGGAGGTGTCGCCCGCAAGCATGTCGAAACGGCGGCATTGCGCGCGGGCGCGCTTCGTGGAAGAGAGGCGCAGGACACTTATCCGGCGGATACCCATTCCCATGACGCGCGACGCCCTGTTTTCCCCGTTCGAGATCGTCGAAGGCGACCGCGGCAAGGGGATGGTGCTGATCGCCGACCATGCCGGGCGCGAGCTGCCGGACGAGTACGGCGACCTCGGCCTGCCGGCCGAGGAATTCGAGCGCCACATCGCCTACGACATCGGCGTGGAGGCGGTGACGCGTCAGCTCGCCGCGGTGCTCGGCGTGCCGGCGGTGATGGCGCGCTTCTCGCGGCTCCTGATCGACGCCAATCGCGGCGAGGACGACCCGACGCTGATCCGCCAGCTCTACGACGGCACCGTCATCCGCGCCAACTACCCGATGGCCGAGGCCGAGCGGGAACGGCGGCTCGAGCGCTACTGGCGGCCCTATCACGACGCGCTCGGCGCGATGGTCTCCTCCGTCGCGGCGGCGAGCGGGGCGGCGCCGTTCCTGTTCTCCGTCCATTCCTTCACGCCGACGATGCAGGGGCGGGCGCGGCCCTGGCACGTCAGCGTGCTGTGGGATTCGGACGACCGCGCCGTCGGGCCGCTGCTCGACATGCTGGCGGCCGACCCGGCGCTGGTGGTGGGCGACAACGAGCCCTATGACGGGGCGCTGCGCGGCGATACGCTCTACCGCCACGCCATCGTCAACGGCTACGCCCATGCGCTGGTCGAGATCCGCCAGGACCTGATCGCGACGCAGGAGGGCGCCGACGCCTGGGCCGAGCGGCTGGCGCCGATGCTCGACCGGATCAACGCCATGCCGGACGTCCACGTCGTCAGGCAGTACGGCTCGCGGACCGGGCCGGTTTGAGTGGAGCCGATGTGAAGGAGGTTGCCATGACCGATCTGACGGAAGACCAGAAGCGCGATTTCGAGGCGGCGGCGTTCCGCCGGCTCGTCGGGCACCTGCGCGAGCGCTCCGACGTCCAGAACATCGACCTGATGAACCTCGCCGGCTTCTGCCGCAACTGCCTCGCCAACTGGTATCGCGAGGCGGCGGAAGAGGCGGGCGTGGCGCTCGACAAGGAGGCGGCGCGCGAGATCGTCTACGGCATGCCCTATGCCGAATGGCGGGCGCAGAACCAGCGCGAGGCGACCGAGGCGCAGCGCGAGGCGTTCGCGAAGAGCCACCCGAAACACCATTGATTCTTGCGCCCGCCTCGGGCAACCAGACGGCCGACCCTTCCCCGCCCGACTCGCCGGGCGGACCCGACATCGGAGACTCCACATGGCCGAAGACATCACCGCCGAATCCGCCCAGACCGTCGCCGCGGGCCAGCTCCGCTCGTTCATCGAGCGCATCGAGCGGCTCGAGGAGGAGAAGAAGACGATCGCCGACGACATCAAGGAGGTGTTCGCCGAGGCCAAGGGCACCGGCTTCGACACCAAGGCGATTCGCACGCTGATCCGGCTGCGCAAGAAGGACCAGGCCGAGCGCCAGGAGGAGGAGGCGATCCTCGACCTCTACAAGGCCGCGCTCGGCATGGTGTGACGCGCCGGCCGTGAACCGCCGCCCGGCGCAAGGCCGGGCGCAGCGGCCGGGGCCGCCTGCGGGCAGGGAGGCCCGTTTCGGAGGGAGGAGACGATGAACCCGTTCACGTTCAACACCGCGAAGTCGATCCAGTTCGGCGCCGGCGCGCTGGCGCGGCTCGGCGAGCTGGTCAAGGGCCAGATCGGCACGCGCGTCATGCTCGTGACCGACCCGGGCATGATGTCGACGGGGATCGTCGAGCGGGCGCTGAAGGCGCTGGCCGAGGCCGGCGTCGCGGTCGAGCTGTTTTCCGAGGTCGAGGCCGACCCGCCGGAAGCGGTGATCCTGAAGGCGACCGGACAGGCCGCCGGTGCGGGCGCCGAAGGCGTGATCGGGCTCGGCGGCGGCTCGTCGCTCGACGTCGCCAAGCTCGTGGCGCTGCTCGCGCCGGGGCGGGAGACGCTGAAGGACGTCTACGGCGTCGGCAATGCGCGCGGGCCGCGGCTGCCGCTGATCCTGGTGCCGACGACGGCCGGCACCGGCTCCGAGGTGACGCCGATCTCCATCGTCACCACCGGCACCAGCGAGAAGATGGGCGTCGTCTCGCCGGTGATCCTGCCCGACATCGCGCTCCTCGACCCCGAGCTGACCTACGGGCTGCCGCCGCACATCACGGCCGCGACCGGCATCGACGCCATGGTCCACGCCATCGAGGCCTATGCCTCGGCCAGCCCGAACAACAACCCGGTGTCGCGGCTTCTGGCGACGCAGGCGCTGACGCTGATGGGCCGCTCGATCCTGCGCGCCGTGCACGAGGGCTCGGACGCCGACGCGCGCTCCGACATGCTGCTCGGCTCGATGCTCGCCGGCCAGGCCTTCGCCAACTCGCCGGTGGCGGCGGTGCATGCGCTCGCCTATCCGCTCGGCGGCCATTTCCACATCCCGCACGGCCTGTCGAACGCGCTGGTGCTGCCGCACGTGCTGCGCTTCAACATCGTCGTCGCGCCGCAGCCCTATGCCGAGCTTGCGCCCTTCGCCTTCCCCGATCTCGCCGCGCTCGAGGGACAGGAGCGGGCCGCGGCCTTCTGCGACCGGCTGGCGGAGCTGTCGGCGGCCTGCGGGCTGCAGCCGAACCTGAGGGCGATGGGCATCGCCGAGGACGTGCTGCCGAAGCTCGCCTCCGACGCGATGAACCAGACGCGGCTCCTCGTCAACAACCCCCGCCCGGTGACGGAGGCCGACGCGCTCGCGATCTATCGCGCGGCCTATTGACCCCCCTGCGGCCGGCTGCCGGCCGCATCAGAAGTCGTTAATCTTTTCACCCGAGAATGGCCGGATTCGGCACTCCGCAAGGGAACCGGCCATGCTCACGCGTCGCCAATTCGCAGCCTCGCTTCTCGGCGTCGCGGGCGCCGCGCTTCTGCCGGCAGCACCCGCCACCGCCGCCGCCCCCTCCCTCAACGACCTTGCCCGGCGCAGCGGCCGCCTCTTCGGCGCGGCGGTGCGCAGCGACCAGCTCGCGGCGGAGCCCGCGCTCAGCAAGGCGGTCGCGGCCGAGTGCGGCATGATCACGCCCGAGATCCACCTCAAATGGAACTCGATCGAGAACCGCAAGGGCAGCATCTGGTATCAGCCGGTCGACGACCTCGTCGCCTTCGCCGCCCGCACCGGGCAGAAGATCTACGGCCACGCGCTCATATGGGAGCAGAGCACGCCCGACTGGGCGCTGCGCGAGCTGAAGGCCAGGCGCAACTGGCGTCTCGTCTCCGACCACATGGAGCGCGTGCTCGGCCGCTACGGCGCGGTCATCGACGTCTGGGACGTGGTCAACGAGCCGATCGACACCCAGGGCGGCAAGAACGGCCTGAGGCGCACCACCTTCCACCGCGTCTTCGGCCCGGACTATGTCGCTGAGGCGCTGCAGACGGCGCGCCACTATGCGCCGCATGCCCGGCTGATGCTCAACGACTACAGCTTCGAATACGAGAACCATGTCGAGGTCGACCGCCGCAAGGCGTTCCTCAAGCTCCTCGGCGACCTCAAGGGGCGCGGCGTCCCGCTCGACGGCGTCGGCCTGCAGGCGCATCTCGACCTCGGCAAGGGGCCGATGAAGCGGGCGACCATCGCGCCCTTCATGCAGGCCATCGCCGATATGGGGCTCGACATCTACATCACCGAGCTCGACGTCAAGGAGCGCGACTACCGCGCCACGCCGCAGACGCGCGACATGCGCGTCGCCGACGAGGTCGCGCGCTATCTCGACATCGCGCTGGAGCAGCCGGCGGTCAGGGGCGTCACCACCTGGGGCCTGTCGGACAGGCATTCGTGGCTCAAGGTCGAGCGCGGCGACCGGGTCGACCGCAAGCGCTACGGCAATCCCGCACCCAATCGCGGCCTGCCCTACGACGCCGCCATGCAGCCCAAGCGCATGCACCAGGCGCTGGCGGCAGCCTTCACCGGCGGCGGCCTCACCTGAGCCGACTGCGCCGGCTCAGACGATGAGCCGGCTGTTCTTCAGTTCGGCGAGGCTCTGCGCGGTGCGGTCGGTCGGTTTGCGGGCCTTGGCCACCCATTCGATCAGCTCGGCCATGCCGGTCTCGAAATCGCGGCTCGGGCGGAAGCCGAAATCACGCTCGATCTTCGAGATTTCCGCGAAGCAGTGGCGGATGTCGCCGACCCGGTAGCGGTCGAGGATGTCGGGCGCGATGTTCTTCTTCAGAAGCCGCGCCAGCACGCGGGCGATCTCGTTGACGGTGATCGCCCGGCCGCTGCCGACATTGTAGGCGTCGTAGCAGTCGCGGTCGCTGTCGAGCACGGTGGCGAAGGCGTCGGCGACGTCGAGCACGTGGACGAAGTCGCGCTTCTGCTCGCCGTCCTCGAACACCAGCGGCGGCTGGTCGTTCAGCAGCCGGGAGATGAAGATGGCGGCCACCCCGGTATAGGGGTTGCTCAGCGCCTGGCGCGAGCCGTAGGCGTTGAACAGGCGCAGCGCCACGGTCGGGATGCCGAGCGCGGCGCCGACTGACAGGAACATCTCCTCGTGGTCGCGCTTGTTGACGGCGTAGATCGAGGCCGGCTTCAGCGGCTTGTCCTCGCTGGTCGGCACCGGTTCGAGGCGGCGGCCGCCCTGCGCCAGCTCCCAGTCGTGCGCCTCGAGCTGGGCGCGGCTGCGCATCGGCGGCGCCACCGCCTGCCCGTCATCGGCCAGCCGGTACTCGCCCTCGCCGTAGATCGACATCGAGGAGGCGACCGCGATGCGGCGCACCTGATGCCGGCAGCGCGACAGCACCTCGAGGATGACCGCCGCGGCGAGCGTGTTGTTGCGGGTGTAGTCGACGATGTTGGTCATGGACTGGCCGACGCCGACCGAGGCCGCGAGATGCGCCAGATGGGTGATGCCGCCGAGGCTCGCCTCGAACACGCCGTCGTCGAGGATGTTGCCGCGGATGCGGCGCGCCTTGCGGTTGAGATAGACCGGCCAGCCGTCGGCATCCATCTCGGCGTCGCCGTGGACGAGCGGCAGCAGGCAGTCGAGCACGGTGACCCTGAAGCCGCGCGCGAGCAGGCGGTCGACGAGGTGCGACCCGATGAAGCCGGCGCCGCCGGTGACGAGAACATGACCCTTATACATCGGACAAACTCCTTGAGGGGGAGGGGACAAGGTCCGGCCCGCCGGCGACTGGCACGGCGGCCGGCACGGCGACCGGCACGGCGGCCTCGCGCCGGCCGGCGACCCTGCGCATGCGCGCCGCGCCGGTGCGGACGAGCTCGTTGTTGGCGTCGGACTTCTCGGTGCGCTCCCACACCAGCCCCTCGTCGCGCAGGTACATCTTGAAGCCGATGGCGAGCGGGATCAGCCACACCACCCACCAGATCATGACGAAGAGCGGGTTGACGCGCAGCATGTACCAGACGCGGGCCCAGAAGCCGTCCAGCACCAGCGCGGTGCGCTGCCAGGTGCGGATGTAGAGCATGGTCAGCGACAGGGCGAAGAAGTAGACGTTGATGGCGACGAGCGGGGCGAGCCACAGCGGCAGCGGCGAGGAGCCGTCGTACCAGCGCCACAGCGCCCAAAGGCCGACGGGCACGCCGACGGCGTTCAGCCACAGCGACAGGCAGGGCAGGAAGTTGAGCCACGCCTTGAAGCGGTCCCGCGGCCGCATGCCCATGGCGCGCAGCGGCGTGCCGAGGCTCTGGAAGAAGCCGGCGACCCAGCGCTTGCGCTGGGTGATGCCGTGGGCGAAGGTCGAGGGCACCTCCTCGACCAGCGAGCCCTGGATGATGCCGAGCCGCTTGCCGTTGACCCAGAAGCGCATGCCGACCTCGGGGTCCTCGATGGTGAGCCAGGGGTGGAAGCCGCCGAGCGCGACGAGGTCGGAGGCGCGGAAGAACAGCCCCTTGCCCAACACCCAGTAGGGATGCGTGCCGCCGGCCGACAGGTGCGGATATTTCGAGCCGTCCCATGCCATGTGGTCG